>JBJXDX010000080.1:0-50380 GCA_046154585.1 Hyphomicrobiaceae bacterium
CCACGTCGAAGCGCGGGCTGTTCCTATCGCCAGACATAGTGCCGTCCTATCGCTTGCTCGCTCAGGTCGGCACCAGTCGTAGCTATGCGCAATCTATCGCCAAGGCGGTCCTCACCGGAGCCTTACCCTGTAGCTGCTGTGCGTCTGAGATCATGGATACGCCATGGCTTTGCAGGCAGCATGAAAGCATCGAGATTGGACTTGGCTCTAGAAAAGCCACTCGGAGGCGTTGTTCCTGTGCTGGTGAATACCAGATCGCCTACCACGGGTAAGTGTTCGAGGATGGAGACAGCCTGAGGCGACAGGTGAACTAGGTGTTCTTTCCCGTTCTTGGTTCTTTCACCTGGGATAATCCACTCGGCTTTGGTCAGATCGATCTCTGATCGCCTCATACCTGCTACCTCATCCCGACGCTGAGCAGTCAGCAGCAGCAATCGATAGACGGGGCAGAAGGGCCAACCCATCTTGAAGGTGGCAGACCAGAACGAACGCATCTCATCGTCTGTAAGGGTACGCTCCCTAGCAGGAGGGACAGGAGGGGGAGACAAGTCCTGAAGGGGAGACACGGTGATGATGTCCCTTTCCACGCACCACTTGAGGAATGGTCTCAGAGCCTCAAAGAGCGTCCTAGCAGCGACAGGGTGCGTCTCTTCCTTGGCTTCGATCATATGCCGCATGTCAGCCTTCGTGATGCTGGCGACACGCGTGTCCTTGCCTATTGTGGGAATGATCTCCCTTTCGAACCGTCCTGCTAGCTCAGCCCAGAATCGTCCAGGCTGTGTCTTACGCTGGAGGTATAGCTCTACAGTCTCACCAAACTTGGCTGCCTGTTGCAGTTCTCTGAGCCTGCGCCGATTGATCTCTCGTTCGCTGATCAGGTCCTTCCCGTCATGAACGTCGCTGATCGCACTGCCCGCCTTCTTGCGTGCAGCTTCTAAGTCCACAGGGGGATACCGACCGATAGCAACACGCGTTGCCTTACCGCCTCGGCCCCCTAGCCACTTCTGGACAACCCAAGACACTTGGCCGCTGGGCCAGACCTTGGCTCCGAAGCCTTGTAGCTCCGTGTCCCATAAGAACATCGGCTTGCCATCCGAGGCAGCCTTACGCCTCAGGGAGTCTATCGTCCGTTGAGTGATCTTTTCTTTTGCCATGTCCGTGTCCCGTGAGTAATGACACGGTAATGACTATAGCTGATTTGCAGCTCACTGAGTAGTAATGACATTGCAAAAGATGTATATGAATCAATGATATACAGGACGAGGCATCACGTTGCCAACGTGAGGGTCGTGGGTTCAAATCCCATCGCCCGCTCCAATGAAATCATAGAGTTGGCCTCCAAACTCGAAGCTGATCCGGACGCCGGCGGCGTTCGATCCCTAAGACCGAGCCAGACCACTGTCGTGGCCGTCCGATGCCAGTTTGGGCTGGATCTCATTCTTGTAGAGCCACCATCCAGAAGCGACCATCAGCACAGCGGCCGTGACAACGGCCTTGGTGTCCCCGGCATATCCCGGATGAAACATCTTCATCAGCAAGCCTGCCGTTCCCAGAAGGAAATGGGCGACCGCTGCAACCCGCCAGACGGAGTAGATCATGACGTCAACTTCCCTGTTTTCCGCAGTTATACAGCGCGGAAGTTGACAAGCCGCCTCATGCCGTCTAACCGCGACGACAAGAGTTGGCTCGATTTGAGCCACCGTTGCGCAAGCCCGACTGTTGTCGGGCTCACGCCGGGCCCTTCCTTACCGCCGCTTCGCCTTCGCCGCAGCTGGGGCCTGGGCGGGGCAGGAGAGCGTGAGCAGGGATTGGCAGTGCGAGGGTAGCCGCGACCAGGTGTCGTACACCTGCATCCCAGCACCGAGAGCGACCAGGGCGATGCCCACGGCGTTGGGAAGTACACCTTGTCCGGAGAACAGCCGGGGCAGCAGCCGCGGCACGAACACGCCGACCAGAATGCCCAGAGCTGCGAGGACAACACCCCAGATCGTCAGCATCGAGGTTCTCCGTCGAATCGAACGTTCAGCGCTCAACTGAAAGTGTCGATGCGGCCGGAACGTGGCAAGAGGCGGGCTCCATGGAACCGCGCATCAACGAGGGATTGGAAACCGGTCGCCCCCGATAGACCGCGTTGCGCGCATCATTTGCGCGCCTCGGCAGGGGCGCCGACGGGCGGGGTGATTTCGGCAATGTGCGTGACCTTGTTGGCGTCGCAGACGTAGACCCAGTTGTGGTCGAACACTTCTCCGTCGCGGATAAAGCCATACACCGCGCCGCCCTTCTTCTCGCGCCACAGCAGCATCGGCGCCGTATCGCGGCCGCTCTCCCAATCGGGCTCGACGTACTCGGTGATGGGCTTCCAGTTCATTCGGCTCCTCGCATTGATGAAAAAAGCGGACGTGTCAGGGTGATGTCACTTTGGCTATGGCCGTATCGTTTAGCGGGTCGGGCAACGACGGGCTACTGGTAACGCTGCGTGCGGCAGCCGAGATGCCGCATGCGTCCGCCAACGTGTTCAATTTGTTGCCACATACCCAGGCCATTATCGCGGTGCTTCAGGGAGTAGTGCGTATGACGACACAGGAATTCCACACCGCTTTGCAAGCCGCCTATCTGCTCGGTGCCGAAGACATGCGCGAGATGGCCGCCCGCATGTTCGAGCGCAGCGCCGACGCCGCAGCGCCGCAGGCCCAATACAGCCCGAAGGGACCTGCAAATTCGCCAGCGCTGATCGAAAGCTTCCATCGCAGCAATGCCGATGGCGTCCGATCGATGCCGCTCCCGGTGCCGCCGGAACTGTAAGTCCCGGAGAGGATACGGCTTTCAGCGCTTACACGCCGTTCGCATCCAGAGCAGGATCGCTCCGGATTGAATCACCCTACCTCAACCGGGACGTGCTGGCCGAAGCGTGAATCCTGCTCTATGCTTTAGGTCTAGAGGGCAATTCACGCTTTGCATGCAAGCTTATCACTTCCATGCAAACCGATTGCGCTCTAGCCCATGAACCAGAACGGGTCTCGCCGCGACACAGGGATGTACCTGCGTTGACGGCAAGGAAGGGACCCATGGATCTGATCTCGAACGAAGCGCTGACCCAATCGCTGCGTGAAAGAATTGGCCGCTACGGCGGCACGAGCTTGTACGCCAAACATCTGGGCGTCTCGTGCGCCTTCGTCAGCCGCATGGCGAGCGGCCAGCGCTATATCTCCGGTCGCGTTCTGGAAGACCTCGGCTACGAGCGCGTCGTCATGTTCCGCAGGGTCTGCCGCAACGGCACCGAAACCCAGCCGACCGAGAGCTCCGGAGCACGCCTTCTTTGATCTCCAGCGCAAGGTCCATGACAACGGGACGATAGCCCGCTCTATGGCTTCAGCCGCCCCGTCTTGATCAGAAAATCGCGCTCGAGATTGGCGAGCTTCTCCACCTCGGCCGTGACCGCTTGCGCATTGCTTAGCCGCTTTGCCTGCATGATGCCGCCGGTGGCTGCATATTCGGGCTCAATGCCCGGATCGTTGATGGCGGCGCTGAATGCAGCTTCCAACCAAGCCTTGCGCTCCGGCGCCACGCCCCGTGGCAGTGCCACGTAGCGCCACGCGACCCAGACGATATCCTTGACGCCGAAAACTTCGTTGAAGGTCGGGGCATCCGGCAGCGCGGGG
Source organism: Hyphomicrobiaceae bacterium (assembly GCA_046154585.1). Lineage (GTDB taxonomy): Bacteria > Pseudomonadota > Alphaproteobacteria > Rhizobiales > Hyphomicrobiaceae > CADEFX01. The sequence continues at coordinate 3,660 of JBJXDX010000080.1, forward strand.
GAACGTTCGGTATTCGTGACGCCGACCACCTTTACCTTGCCGGCGTCGAGATGGCCTTTGTACTCGGCGAGATAGCCGAAGCTGACATCGATGTGACCGCCCAGCAAGGCAGTGATGGATGGCGCGCCGCCTTGGAACGGTACCTTGATGATCTTGCCACCGCTGATCTCCTCCACCTGCTCGGGGATGAACTCGGATGAGCTGCCGGACGTGACGCCGGCTTTGAGCTCGCCCGGCTTCTCCTTGGCGTAGGCGGCCAGGTCCTTGAGCGTCTTGTCCTTGAACGGGCCGTCACTGCGGACCAGCCACGTCACGGGGTCATAGTTGATGAAGGCAATCGGCTCGAGGCTCTTGTAGTCGAACTTGCCCTCGGAGCGGCGGAAGCCGTCACCCCAGAACAGACTGGCGATGATGCCGATGGTGTGTCCGTCGTTGGGCGCCTGCGTTGAGAGGAACGTGTGGCCGACCATGCCGCCACCGCCGGCCTTGTTCGTGACGATGACCCTGTGGCCGGTCCACTTCTCCAGGTACTTGGCGAGGATCCGGGCAGTGAGGTCCATGCCTCCGCCCGGTGGATAGACCACCACGAGCTCCAGCGGGTCGGTCGGAAAGTTCTTCGGCTGCAAGCTCTTGAGCTTGGCCTTGATATCGGCCTCGCTCTGCGCGAACACGGGCGCCGGAGCGGCAGCGAGAAACAGCGACACGAGCACAAGCCAGCACTTTGCCAGGATCATAGCGTTTCCTCTTCCTGTTATGGGCCTCGTCCCGTTATCCGAGATCTGCGGCTCCGTTAGCCTATTCGATGTCCGCCTAGCCGATGGGCGCGCCGATGGCCTGCAGTGCCGCGCGGGCAACTTCCATGTCGTCGCTGTAGTGACCGCCAGACACCCCGATGGACCCGATGAGCTTACCGCCTTCCTTGATCGGATAGCCGCCGCCGAACACGACCATGCGCGGGTAATTGACGATGCCGTGCAGGAGCGGCGGGTCGTTCTTGACGAAGTCCCAGAACGCGTGGGTGGCCAAACCGAGGCTTGCGGACGTATAGGCCTTGTCCTGCGAGATCCGCAGCGACGTGTCAGACGCGCCATCCATGCGGACGAACGATTTCAGGGCACCGGCTTCGTCGCAGATGGCGATGCTCATGTTGAAGCCGAGTTGCTTGGCCTTGGCGACACCCGCGGCAATGGCGATCTGAGCGGTATCGACGTTGATGCTGCGTTTTTCAAAACTTCCCATTTCAGACGTTTCCTATTTTCATCGATGCAAACTTCGGCGGCTCCTGGGGAGCCGCCGAACGCCGAAAGAATGATTGCTACTTCTTGATGCGGCCGGTCTTGACGAAGAAGTCGTACTCGAGCTTGGCGAGCTTGTTGACCTCGTCGGTGACCGCTTTGGCGTTGTTCATGCGCTTGGTATCCATGGTCGATCCGGTCTTGGCATATTCCGGTACGATTTCCGGGTCGTTGAGCGCTGCGTTGAGCGCGGCCTCGAGATAGGCCTTGCGGTCGGCGGGCGTCCCGCGCGGCACGGCGGCATAGCGCCAGGCGAGCCAGACCATGTCATTGACGCCCAGGGCCTCGTTGAAGGTCGGCACGTCTTTGAGGCTCGGCACCCGCTCGGTGTTGGCCTGGCCGATGATCTTGACCTTGCCGGCCTCGAGATGCCCGCGGTATTCGGCGAGATAGCCGAAGCTGATGTCGACATGTCCGCCGAGCAGGGCCGTGATCGACGGGGCGCCACCCTGGAACGGCACCTTGGTGATCTTGCCGCTGCCCGACAGCGCCTCCATCTGCTCGGCGATGAACTCGTTCGACGTCACGGGCACGACGCCGACCTTCAGCTCGCCCGACTTCTCCTTGATGAGGCCGACGATGTCCCTCAGATTTTTGTCCTTGAGCGGGCCATCGGTGCGCACGATCCAGGTGGTCGGGTCGTAATTGATGAAGGCCAGCGGCTCGAGATAGGTGTAGTCGAACTTGCCTTCGGATCTCAGCCAGCCGTCATCCCAGAAGAAGCTGGCGACCACGCCGATGGTGTGCCCGTCGTTGGGGGCCTGGGTGGCGAGATAGGTATGGCCCACCATGCCGCCGCCACCCACCTTGTTGGTGACGATGGTCCTTTGGCCCGACCATTTCTCGACGTATTTGGCCAGGATTCGCGTCGCCACGTCCATGCCGCCGCCGGCGGGATAGACGACGACGAATTCGAGCGGGTCTTTCGGGAAGTCCTTGGGCTGGAGGCTTTTGATCTTAGCCTTGATGTCGGCCTCGCTTTGCGCCAGCGCCGGCAACGTGCCGATGGCGAGGAGTGCCACCAGCGTCATCAGAAATCGTTTCATCCGTTGCATCATTGCGTTTCTCCCTGTCGAAGTGCCTAAGAGCCTATTTCGGAACCGGCGGTGCGGGGCCTGAGCCCGAAGAACAGCGCCACGACGAGCGCCGCCACGACGAGCAGCAGGCCGGCAGTAATGGGGCGCTCGATGAAAATCATCGGGCTGTTACGCGACATGATCAGCGATTGTCGCAGCGCCTGCTCGAGCTGGGGCGCCAGGACCATGGCGAAGGCGAAGGGCGCCAGTTCGTAGTGCATTTTGCGAAGCAGGTAGCCGCCAACGCCGAAGCCCAGCATGATCCACAGATCGAAGACATTCTTGTTGGCCGAGTAGGCGCCGACAACCGACAGCAGCAGCACCAGCGGAAACAGGATGCGATAGGGCACGCGGAGAAGCTGCACCCATAGACCGATCAGCGGCAGATTGAGAATGAGCAGCATGACGTTGCCCAGATACATGCTTGCGATGACGCCCCAGAACACGTCGGGCCGCTGCGCCGCAAGCAGCGGCCCAGGCGTGACGTTCTGGATGACGAGCGCGCCAAGCAACAGCGCGGTCACAGCGTTGCTGGGCAAGCCGAGGGACAGGAGGGGGATCATGCCGCCCGCAACGGCCGAGTTGTTGGCCGATTCCGGACCCGCCACGCCCTCGATGGCGCCCTTACCGAAGCGTTTCGGATCCTTGGCGAGGCGCCGCTCGAGCGCGTAGGAGACGAACGAAGCCGTCACCGGATTGCCACCGGGCAGAATGCCGAGGCCGAAACCCAGCCCGCTGCCGCGCAAGACCGGCTTCCACGAGGCCTTCCAATCCTCCAGCGTCGGGAGCAGCCCCCTGATCTTGTCGGTGATGGCCTTGCGCTGCGCCGACTGCTCCATGTTCATCAGAATTTCGGAGATGCCGAACAGGCCGATCACGACCGGCACCAGATCAAAGCCGTTCGTCAAATTGACGAAGCCGAACGTGAAGCGTTCCTTGCCGTTCACCTGATCGATGCCAATGCAGGCGCAGAAGACGCCGAGCGCCATGACGATGAAGCCTTTGGCGGCCGATCCCTGCACCATGAAGATCGTGGCGACGAAACCGAGCGCGATGACGGCGAAGTTCTCCGGCGGCCCGAACTTCAAGGCGACTGACGTCAGCATCGGCGAGAACAGGGTGAGGCCGACGACGCTGATCGTGCCGGCAATGAACGAGCCGATCGCCGCCATACCAAGTGCGGCGCCGGCCCGGCCTTGCCGGGCCATCATGTGCCCGTCGAGACACGTGACGACGGATGCCGCTTCGCCTGGAATATTGACCAGGATCGATGTGGTCGACCCTCCGTACATGGCGCCGTAGAAAATGCCAGACAGCATGGCAATGGCTCCGACCGGCGGCAGGACGAAGGTCACCGGCAGCAGCACCGATAGCGCTGCGAGGGGACCGACGCCCGGCAGGACGCCGATCAGCGTGCCGATGAGGCAGCCGAGGAAGCAGTAGAGCAGGTTCTGCGGCTCGAGGATGACGCTGAAGCCGTGAATCAAGCCCTGAAGAATGTCCATGGCTTGCCCTCAGAACCCGAGCAAGCCGCGCGGGAGTGCCGTCCCGAGCAGGCGCGTAAACAGGAAATACACGGCGAACGTCGACACGATGGACACCAACAAGACGGTCATCCAACTCTGCCGCTCGACGGCCTGCATGAGCAGGATCATCACAGGGACGACCGTCAGAATGAAGCCGAGATACGGCATGACGATCGCGATGGCCGCAAGCCCGGCGACGATCGCCGCCATGCGGAGCCAGACGCTCACGGCAGGCCAGTTTTCGGACTCTGCATCTACCGACGAAAACATGAGAAAGAGTCCGCACACCGCGATGATCAGCCCGGTGGCGAGGGGCAGGAAGCCGCCTCCCGGGCCTGCGGTGTCGATGAGCGTATAGCGAGAGGACAGGCTCGCAATCGCGAGTCCGAGCACGATCCAAAGCAGATTAAGCGCCTTTTCGACGCGCATACCACTCACATCAGCACCGGGGAGCCGATCGCGCGCGCAGCAGCATGGGCCTCGACCAGCGCCTGCGGCAGGCGCCGCGGCGAATACGCGTCGCCGACGATGCGGATGCGGGTCTTCTCGACGCCGGCCTCGCGCAACTCTTCGACCAGCGAACCGTTGGCCTTAGCGGCGCCGACCCAGACGATGGCCGCCACATCCTCAACCACCTCCTCGCGGCCGGTGAGGTAGTGGCTCAGGACCACGCCGCCGTTCGAGGCGCGTGCGACGAACATGTTGGGTTTCAATTCAGCGCCCTGGCGATCCATCTCCCGCAGCGTGGCGATGCGCGACACCATCGGGATTTCGCGGAAGACTTCGAAGAAGCGGGCGGCGATCGTCAGGCGCTTACCGGAGGCGGCGAGGCTTTCAGCCATGGCTGCGCTCCAGTAGTAGCCGTCCTCGTCCATCATCACGACGTTGCGGCCATCGCGTCCGGCGAGCACGACGCTGTCGTCACCGGTGAGCACGGGCACGGAGCCGTCGCCGCCGATTTCCGGGGCTACCGCCGTAGCGCCGGTGGCAACGATGATGTCGTCGGGCTTTTCGGCAAGGATGCTCTCGACCGTGCCACGCGTGCCCATCTTGATGGTGACGCCGGCTTTCTTGGCCTGCGGGATGAGAAAATCGAACAGGTTGCGCATCTCGGCGTGGTTCGGCACCTCGTGCACGTGGCTCAGGCGACCGCCGAGCTCGTCACCGGCCTCGAGCAGCGTCACGCGATGCCCACGCAGCGCGGCGACACGCGCTGCCTCCAGACCGGCCGGGCCTCCGCCGACGACCACGACATGGCGCGGAATCTCAGCAGGGACCAGTTGCTTCCACTGATGCTCGCGGCCCGCGGTGGGATTGGTGGCGCAGGCGATGGGCTCACCGCCGGAGATCCAGCCCCAGCACTGATTGCAGGCGATGCATCTGCGGATGTCCTCGGCCTTGCCCCGCCGCGCCTTGTTCGGCCAGTCCGGGTCGACCAGCAAGGCGCGGCACATGCCGATCATGTCGGCCTCGCCGGCCGCCAGCACACTCTCGGCCTGCTCGGGACCCTGGATGCGCGTGCTGGCCACGATCGGCACGCCGTTCGACACGGCCTTGAAGCGGGCATGCAGATCGCGGAAGGCCAGAATGGGCCAGTGCCGGTCAGGCAGGTGCGTCTCGATGGTGTTGAAGTTGCCCTGGCTCAAGGACAGGTAGTTCAGATGGCCCTCAGCCGTGAGCCGCCGGGCGGTTTCCTGCGTCTGCTCGATAGTGAGGCCGCCTTCGGTGAACTCCTCGACGCCCAGGCGATAGCCGACGATGGGGCCGCGACCGAGGCGGCGCCGAACGCCCTCGATGATCTGGCGCGGGAACTCCAGGCGTTTCTCGAGGCTGCCGCCGTATTCGTCATCGCGCCGGTTGGAAAAGGGCGAGACGAACTGCTGGATGAGGTGGCCCTGCGCGCCGTGAATTTCGACGCCATCCATGCCCGCCTCGATGCAGTGGACGGCACACATGATGAAGGTCTCGACCATCTCGCGCACCTCGCGCGTGGAGAGCGCATGCGGAACGCCGCCGCTGCGCGGACAGGCCACAGCTGACGGCGCGACCATATGCGGGATGACGCGCGATGCCAGATGCTGGCGTCCGCCATGGTTGAGCTGGCCGATCAGCAGCGCACCTTCGGCGTGGCAGGAATCGGAGAGACGGCGCAACCCTTCAAGGGAGGCGCGATCGTGCACGACAAGTGCACCGGCACCGTAGGCCTCTTGCGAGGACACACGCAACGCCTCGGTCACGATGGTGCCGACGCCGCCCTTGGCCAGTGTCCGGTAGAACTCGTAGAGGCGCTCGCCGACGCGGTTGCGATCGGCAAGGTTGGAGGTCGTCGCGACCCGCATGACACGGTTCTTGGCTTCGATGCGGCCCAATTGAATGGGGTTGAACAGATGCGGGTATGCCGCTGTCATTGTAGTGCGCTTCCTCCGCTTGCCGCCATGCCGTTGTTTTGTCCGGACAAGCTTGCGAAAGCATATAACCGGTTTGGAAGAACGGCGATAGCAAATCGGCAGTGCTTCGGCAGGCCGGTTTCGGGCGACGAGAGAAGCAGCTGACCAGGAGGAAATGCGTCGCGCGTGGCAAGCGAGATCAGGCTGAGCGATGCCTCAATGAGCTGTCGCCTGGGTGACCGCGTTGCGGGGAGCAATGGCGCGTCCTCCGCCGAGGCGGCGATGCAGCTTGTCGAGCAGCAGGTAGATGACGGGTGTGGTGTAGAGCGTCAGCACCTGCGACACGATCAGTCCGCCGATGATAGCGATGCCGAGCGGGCGCCGCAGCTCTGAGCCAGGTCCTGCCGCGAACGCCAAGGGTACTGCTCCAAGCAGGGCAGCCATAGTCGTCATGAGGATGGGGCGAAAACGTTCCAGGCAGGCCTCGTAGATGGCACGTTCGGGCGTAAGCCCGCGTTGGCGCTCGCCCTCCAGGGCGAAGTCGACCAGCATGATGCCGTTCTTCTTGACGATGCCGATCAGCAAGATGATGCCGATGAAGGCGATGATGGATAGCTCCATGCCAGCGAGGCGCAACGAGATAAGCGCGCCGAGACCGGCGGACGGCAGCGTCGAAATGATCGTCAGCGGGTGGGCCAAGCTCTCGTAGAGCACGCCGAGGACGATATAGACCGCCAGCAGCGCGGCGAGGATCAGCAGGGGCTGCGTGTTGGCCTGCTGTGCAAACGACTTGGCGTCGCCGGCGGCTTCAACACGGATCGCGTCCGGCATGTGCAGCTCGGCGACGGCCTGATTGATGGCCTGGGTTGCCTCGTCCAGCGTCACATCCGGCGGCAGGTTGTAGGAAAACGTCACGGCCGGAAACGTGCCCTGGTGATTGACGACGAGAGGAGCCACCGTGCGGTTGATCTTGATGACGGTGGTGAGGGGTACTTGCGCACCATCCCGACCCGGTACGTAAATGCGCCCGATGTCGGCGATCTCACGCTGGAAGCGCGGATCGATCTCCAGGATGACCTTGTATTGATTGCGCGGCGTGTAGATGGTTGAGACCTGCCGCTGCGCGAAGGCGTTACTGAGCGCACTGTCGATATCGCTGATGTCAACGCCGAGGCGGGCGGCGGTCATGCGATCGATAGTGATGCTGGCCTGCAGGGCACCCTGCTCGCGATCGTTGTTGACGTCTGTGATTTCGGGGATGCCCTGGAGCTTTTCCAGCACCTTGGGGACCCAGGTATAGAGCTCGTCGATCTCCGCGCTCCAAAGCGTGACCTGATAGGCGGAGCTGCTCTGCCGGGCGCCCGCGCGGATATCCTGCGCCGGCGTCATGAAAACATTCAGGCCCTCGATTTTGGAAACCTCGCGCCGCAGGCGGTCCACGACGCGAGCCGTGGTGAGGCCGCCGCGCTCATCGAGCGGCTTGAGGCTGACGAACATGCGACCGCGATTGACCGAGGCATTCCAGCCCGAGGCACCGACGGACGAGCCGACGCCCGCCACGGCGGGGTCCGCCAGGACGATATCGAGCGCGCGGTTCTGGAGCTTTGCCATCGCCTCGAAAGAAATGTCCTGCGCGGCCTGGGTCGCGCCGAACACGAGGCCCGTGTCGTCCTGCGGGAAATAACCCTTGGGCGTCTTGATGTAGAGATGGACCGTCAGCGCGATGGTTGCGGCCATGAGGATGAGCATCAGGACGCGAAACCGCAGCGCCACCTCGAGCGACCGGGCATAGCCCCGGCTCAATCCACCCAGAACGCCCTCGACGATCCGATCGAACCGGGTGGGCGTCCCGGTCGGCTCGCGCACGAAATGCGCACAGACCATCGGCGTGACGGACAATGACACGACCATCGACACCATGATGGCAAACACCAGCGTCACCGAAAACTCGCGCAGCAGGCGGCCGACAACGCCGGTCATGAACAGCAGCGGAATGAAAGCTGCGACCAACGAGATGCTGATCGAAACGACGGTGAAGCCGATCTGACGCGCGCCGTCCAGGGCCGCACGCATCGGCGGCACGCCCCGGTCGAGATTACGGTACATGTTCTCGATCATGACGATGGCGTCATCGACGACGAAGCCGACCGAGACGGCCAGCGCCATCAGCGTCAGGTTGTTGATGGAAAATCCCGCCAGCCACATGGCAGCGCAGGTGCCCGCCAGAGACAGCGGCACGGTGACGCCTGCCGCAATAGTCGGCGTTGCCCGGCGCAAGAACACGAACACGACCAGCATCACCAGTGCGATGGCGAGCGCCAGCGTCAGTTGCATATCGGCGATGCTGGCACGCAATGTCCCGGTGCGATCCGACAAGATGGAAATTTCGACTGAAGGCGGGATCCAGCGCTTGATCTCGGGAATGAGGGCTTTGATGCGGTCGACCGTGTCGACGACGTTGGCATCGCCCTGCTTAGTGATGGTCAGCAGGATGGCCGGGTCCTTGTTGAACCTCGCGGCCGAGCGCGCATTGCGCGTCGCCTGCTCGATGGTCGCCACGGCGGACAGACGCACGACGTTGCCGTTGGAGGTCTTTACGACGAGCGTCTTGTAGTCCTCGGGCTGGCGCAACTGCGCATTGGTCTCGATGGCCACAGCCTGCTTGTCGCCATCGATGATGCCGAGAGGCGCCACGGCATTGGCATTGACGATCGCCATGCGCACGTCCTCCATGCTGACGCCGATGGAGGAGAGCAACGTCGGATTGACGCGCACGCGGACGGCCGGCTGCTCGGCCCCGCTGACCTGGACCTCGGCAACGCCGTCCACCTGTGAAATGCGCTGCGCGATCACCGTATCGGCCACGTCATAGAGACCGCTGGCGGTGATGGCCTTGGAGGTCAGTGCCAGAATGAGGATCGGCGCGGCGGACGGGTTGGCCTTGCGGAACGTCGGCAGGGTGGGCAGGTCGCCCGGCAGGTCGGCGGCGGCAGCGTTCAAGGCGGCCTGCACGTCGCGCGCGGCGCCGTCGATGTTGCGGCCGAGATCGAACTGGATGGAGATGCGGGTCGAGCCGAGCGAGCTGACCGACGTCATCTCGGTCACGCCCGCGATCTCACCCAGTCGGCGCTCGAGCGGCGCGGCAATGGTTGCAGCCATGGTCGCGGGGTCTGCACCGGGCCGGCTCGCCGTGACGCTGATCGTCGGGAATTCGACGCTCGGCAGACTGGCGACGGCCAGGAAACGGTAAGCGACCAGGCCGATGAGGAATAGCCCGAGCGCCAGGAGCGTGGTGCCTATGGGGCGTTCGATGAAGGGGCGCGAGAAGTTCATGGCTACTCAGCAGGCGTTCGCGGCGCATCATCGAGCGAGATGCGGGCCGAAGACGGCGTGCCGGTCAGCCGCAGCTTGAGGCGCTCCATGGCGAGATAAATGACAGGCGTCGTGTAGAGCGTCAGCATCTGGCTCAGCACGAGGCCACCGATGATGGTGATGCCGAGCGGGTTGCGCAGCTCGGAACCGGTGCCGCCTTCGATCGCCAGCGGCAGCGCGCCCAGCAACGCGGCAAGAGTCGTCATCATGATGGGGCGAAAGCGCAGGAGCGCTGCCTCCACGATGGAATCGCGCGGAGACATGCCGCGCGTGCGCTCGGCCTCCAGGGCGAAGTCGATCATCATGATGGCATTCTTCTTCACGATGCCCATGAGAAGGATGATGCCGATCAGCGCGATCAGGGACAGGTCATAGCCGAACCACGTCAGCGCCAGGACAGCGCCGATGCCCGCCGACGGCAGCGTCGTGAGGATCGTGAACGGGTGGATGAAGCTCTCGTAGAGCACGCCGAGCACGATATAGATGGTGATGATGGCTGCGAGAATGAGCCACGGCTGACCGGCGAGCGATTTGGAGAATTCGTCCGCGTCACCCGCGTAGCTGCCGGTGATGGACGTCGGCATGCCGATGGCCTGCTGCGCGGCGCTGATGGCGGTGACGGCGTCGCTCAGTGCCGCGCCGTGCGCCAGATTGAAGCTGAGCGTTACGGACGGAAACTGATCCTGCCGGTAGACGGCAAGGGGTGCGATACGGCGCTCGATACGCGCCACCGAGCTCAGCGGAACCTGCACACCGTTAGGCCCCGGCACGTACACGCGCGACAGCGCGGACGGATCGTTCTGGTACTGGGCCATGGCTTCCAGGACGACGCGGTACTGGTTGGCCTGGCCGTAAATGGTCGAAATCTGCCGCTGACCGAAAGCGTCGTTCAGCGCGTCGTTGATCGCCTGCATGGAGATGCCGAGGCGGCCGGCCGTCTCGCGGTCGACGCTGACGAGCGCGCGCAAGCCGCCATCCTGAGCCTCCGATACGACCTCGCGCAGCACGTTCGACTTGCGCAGCTCGCCCGTAAGCTGGGTGGCCCATAATGAGACCTCCGCCGCGTCGCTGCCGACCAGCGTGTACTGGTACTGCGCGCGGCTCACCTTGGTGCTGATCTGGATGTCCTGCACGGACTGGAAAAACACGGTGAGACCGGGCGTCTGCGACGTCGCCTGCTGCAGCTGCGCGATGACGTCGTTGATGGCTGTTTGCCTCTGCTCGCGCGGGTTCAGCGTGATCTTCAGGTGGCCGGCATTGGGTGTGGTGTTGATGGCGCTGACACCGATGATCGAGACGACGCCGTCGACGGCCGGGTTCTTGCGGATCGCATCGGTGGCGGAGGCCTGGAGGCGATCCATTTCGGCAAAGGAGGTGTCGGGGCCACCCTCCAACGTCGCCATGATGAGGCCGGTGTCCTGCTGTGGCAGAAAGCCTTTGGGCGCGGCCGCATAGAGCCAGACCGTTGCCACGACGGTGAAGGCGGTCAGCCACAGCGTCGCCCGCTGATGACGCAGCACCCAATTCAGGCTGCGCCCGTAGCCTGCGACCGTGCCATCGACCGCGCTGTTGGCAAGCCGCGTCAGCCAGGTGCCGCGGCCCTCGGCCTTATGCCGCAGCATGCGCGAGCACATCATGGGCGTGAGCGTCAGCGATACGATGGCCGAGACCACGACGGCGATCGTGAGGGTGAGCGCGAACTCGCGGAATATGCGGCCGACGAGACCGGTCATGAACAGCAGTGGGATGAACACGGCGATCAGCGACATCGTCAGCGAGATAACTGTGAAGCCGATCTCCCGTGCGCCATCGAGCGCGGCCTGCATCGGATCCTCGCCATCCTCGATGTGGCGGACGATGTTCTCGATCATGACGATGGCGTCGTCGACGACGAAGCCGGTGCCGATGGTGAGCGCCATCAGCGACAGGTTGTCGAGGCTGAAACCGCAAAACCACATGATGCCGAATGTCGCGATCAGTGACATCGGGAGTGCCACGCCGGCGATGATGGTGGCGCGGATGGTGCGCAAAAACAGCAGCACGACGAGGATGACGAGGCCGACGCTCAGCACCAGAGTGAACTGCACGTCGCGGACGGAGGCGCGGATCAGGCCCGTGCGATCGTGCACGATGGTGAGCTTGACGTCGCTCGGCATGGCGCGCTGCAGGCGCGGCAGCTCGGCCTTGAGGCGCCGGACGGTTTCGATGACGTTGGCGCCGGGCTGCCGCTGCACGTCGATGATGACGGCAGGCGCGCCCTGGTACCAGCCGCCGATCTTGGTGTTCTCCAGGCCGTCGATGACAGTGGCGACGTCCTTCAGCAATACGGGCGCGTTGTTGCGGTAGGCGACGATGACGTTGAGATATGCGTCGGCGCTGGTGATCTGGTCGTTGGCGGCGATGCTGTATGACTGGTAGGTGCCGTCGAGCGAGCCCTTGGGTCCCGAGACGTTGGCGCCGGTCACGGCCGTGCGCAGATCGGCCATGCTGAGGCCATAGGAGGCGAGCCGCGAGAGATCGGCTTGGATGCGAACGGCCGGGCGAATGCCGCCCTCGACCGAGACGTGGCCCACGCCGGCCACCGAGCTCAGGCGCTGACCGATCAGCGTGTCAGCGAGATCGGACAAGCCGCGCATCGGAACGCTGGGCGACGTCAGCGCCAGCGTGATGATCGGCGTGTCGGCCGGATTGACCTTCGCGTAAGTCGGGGGATAGGGCAGGTTGCGCGGCAGCGTGGAGCCGGCGGCATTGATGGCTGACTGCACGTCCTGGGCCGCCGCATCAATGTCGCGATTGAGCGTGAATTGCAGCGTGATCTGGCTGATGCCGTAGGAGCTCGCCGATGACATCGATTCCAGCGAGGGGATCTGGCCGAACTGGCGCTCGAGCGGGGCCGTGACGAGGTTGGCTGTCGTTTCCGGGTTGGCGCCCGGAAGCTGCGTCGTCACCTGGATAGTCGGAAAATCAACCTGCGGCAGCGACGAAACGGGGAGCCACCAATAGCCGAGAATTCCGCCCAACAGCACCGCAAGGCCGAGCAGAGACGTGGCGATGGGGCGATGAATGAAGGGGCTGGAAACGCTCATCCCCCCGAGCCTTCCGGCTTGCGCGCCTCTCGCGGCTGGCCGGCACGACTGGCGATCGCCGCCTTGCACTCGTCTGAAAGCTCAGCAGCACGCGCTTGCAGGCATTTGCGCGTGCCCTCTCGGCCGCGTTCGGCGTTGGTACAGAGCTTCTGCACATCTGCGGCACAGGCCGTCCGGACATCGGGGCGTGGCGGAACGATCACTGGCGCTGCTGACTCTTGTCCCCGCGACTGCTCCTGCGGCGCGGAAACCACAACCTTGCTGCCATCCTTGAGACGCGCAAAGCCGGTCGTGACGACACGTTCCGACGGCTTGATGCCGGAGGCGATGACGGCCTCGATATCGGTCTGCTGCTTGACGGTGATTGGGCGCGAGGCGACCACGTCATCGGTCTGGACGACGTAGGCGAACGTACCGTTCGGTCCGCGCTGCACGGCCGGCGTCGGAATCACCACGACCTGGTTCAGCATCTCGATGAGGACGCGCACGTTGACGAACTGACCCGGCCAGAGCTGCATGTTGACGTTTGGGAAATCCGCCTTCATGCGCACGGTGCCGGTCGTCGAATCCACTTGGTTGTCGACGACCTGCAAGGAGCCCCGATCGAGCGCGATCTTGTTGTCGGTATCGAAGGCCTCGACAGCGACCGAGGCGCTGGCCAGCGCCTTGTTGACGGCCACGAGCTGCTGTTGCGGCAGGGTGAAGAGGACGGAGATCGGCTTCACCTCCGTGATCATAACGATGCCGACGTCGGAAGCGCGCACCAGATTGCCCTCGTCCACCATGCGAATGCCCGTGCGGCCGTCGATGGGCGCGACAATGGTGGTGTAACCGAGCATGGTCCGGGCGCTGGCGATCGATGCGTCGTCCTGCTTGATCTGCGCCTCGAGCTGGCCGACCAGCGCGCGCTGCGTGTCGATGGTCTTCTCGGCGACGATGTTGCCGCCAAGCTTGGTGTAGCGATCCAGATCGCGACGGGCGTTCTCAAGCTGAACCTGGTCAAGCGCTTTCTTGGCAACGGCCTGGTCCAGCTGCGCCTGATAGGTGGCGGAGTCGATCCGTGCCAGAATATCGCCGCGCTTGACGTCCTGACCCTCCTTGAAGTCGATGCTCATGATGCGGCCGTCGACCTGGGGCTTCACCACCACCATGTTGCGTGCCTTGGCCGTGCCGACACCGCCGAAATAGATGGGAACGTCCGCAAGACGGGCTTCCGCTGCCAGAACGGGCACAGGGGCGTTGCGATCCATGGCGCCTCGCCGGCCGGCCTGGCGCTGCGGCGTGTCAATCAGGCTGGCGTAGGCGACGACGCCAACGGCTGCCGCGATCAGCACCAGCGCCACAGTCCACTTGAGCAGCTTCCTCACGTACACACCCCTCCTCCGGGATGGATCGGCGTTCCGCCCGCCGGAACCATCGCGGCGCTGCACCTGATCGAGCACTACCGTACGCCCATATCTCGGGCGGAACATGCGCCGCCCGCCGTCAGCAGGCACCTTAACGTGGCGGCGGGCTTGCAACCGTCGCCGCAGCGCCTCCGGTGATGGAATTCCTTTTCGGACGAGGTCCGCGGCTGATCCATGCCCGTCATCAGGACAATGGCGTAATGCGAGGTGCGCCATCTGTCCATCAACGGAACTAATGACCTAGTTTCCTACCCCAACGCGCAACATAATCCTTATTATCCTGGCCATATTGCATAATAGGAGAATTTTTTTCTATCTATAGCGTCATGGCGCCGTGGCCGTCTGATCGCCTCCGTCTGCTCTCCAATTCAGGGATTTATTTAGCGCGATGAAGTACTTCCCTCTTTTCATGGACCTCGAGGACCGGGATGTCCTCATCGCGGGCGGCGGCGAGAAGGCGCTCCAGAAGCTGCGTCTGCTTGTCAAGACAGCCGCCCGGCTGACGGTCGTGGCAGAAAAGATTTCGCCCGAGATCGAGGCTTTGGCCCGGCGGCAGCCGGTGTCGCTGCAACGCCGCAGGCTGCGGCCGGAGGATGTCAAAGGCAAGGCCGTGGCGATCGGGGCGGACGACAACATCGAGCGCAATGCGGAGCTGGCGCGCGCGGCGTGGGCCGCGGGCGTGCCGGTCAATATCGTCGATGCGCCCGAGCTCAGCACGGTGATCGTTCCGGCAATTGTCGATCGCGATCCGGTGGTGGTGGCGATCGGCACCGAAGGCGCGGCGCCGGTCATCGCGCGTGATCTGCGCGCCCGCATCGAAAGCTGGCTGCCCGCCGACTTCGGCCGCGTGGCGAGCACTGCCGCCGCGCTACGCCCGCGCGTGCGGGCCGCAATCGCCCAGCCGGCGGCGCGGCGGCAGTTCTGGGAAGGACTTCTGCGCGGACCGTTCCGCGACTGGGCGCTTGCCGGGGACGTTGCTGGCGCCGAGCAGGAAGCCACGCGCGCATTGCGCGATGCCGACAAGGGCGACCTGGGCAGCGTCGTGCTGGTCGGCTGTGGGCCCGGCGATCCCGATCTTCTGACGCTCAAAGCGCTGCAGGCCCTGCAGGATGCCGACGTGCTGGTGCACGACCGGCTCGTCAATCCCGCCATCCTCGACTATGCGCGGCGCGATGCCGTGCACATCGACGTCGGCAAGGCGCCGGGTGGCAAGGCGACACCACAGCACGAGATCAATCGCATTCTGGTGCGCGAGGCGCTCAAGGGCCGGCGCGTGGCGCGGCTCAAGGGCGGCGACGCAATGGTGTTCGGCCGCGCGGCCGAGGAAATCGCCGCGGCGCGGGCGGCCGGCATCGACGTGACCGTCATTCCCGGCATCACGGCAGCGCATGCCATCGCCGCGAGCGTAACTTTTCCGCTGACGTTGCGTGGCAAGGTGCGTCAGTTCTCGGTGGTGACGGGCGCAACCGAAGATGGCGCGGCGGACCTTGATTGGCGCGCGCTCGCAGAGCCCGGACAGGCCTTTGCCATCTACATGGGCGTGCGCAGCGCCGGCGTGATCGAGCGCAATCTCCTCGACGCAGGGGCAGAGCCTGCAACACCCGTCGTCATTGTCGAGAACGGAACGCTGCCCGAGGAGCGCGTCATCGAAACGACGCTGGTGGATCTCTGCGTGGCCGTCCGGGCCGAGGCTGTCACGGCGCCCGCCATCATCTTCATCGGCCTGGGTTGGGACGAGGCCTGCCTCTCCCGCCCTGCGCGCGTCCGGACCTTCGTGCTCAACGCATCGCAACTGGCCGAACAGAACATCGACAACCCCACGGGCTTCGGCCCAGAACCGATCGGAAGGCGCGCATGACGGCCTTGCTGCCAAAGACGGCGCCGTTCGCGCCGGAACAGATCGACACACTCAACACCGTGGTCGGAAGCTCGACGCCCATGCAACGCAGCTGGCTCGCTGGCTTTCTCGCCGGTGTCGAGGCGGCCGGCGGACAGGCGGCACAGCCAGCCGCTGCCGCGCGTCCTCGCATTCCACTGACGCTGCTCTACGGCAGCGAGTCCGGCAACGCGGAAGGGCTAGCCCTGAAGGCGCGCAAGCTGGCGCAACGGCACGGCTTCGATGCGCGTGTTCTGGACATGGCCGACGCCGATCCCGCAACGCTGGCCAAGGCGCAGAACCTCGTCGTGTTTGTGGCCACCTGGGGCGAGGGCGATCCCCCGCAGCGCGCGACTGATTTCTACACGAAGCTCATGGCCGACGGCGCGCCGCGCCTGGAGGGCGTGAAGTTTGCCGTGCTCTCGCTCGGCGATACGGCTTATGCCAACTTCTGCTCGGTGGGGCAGACCATCGACGCGCGCTTGGAAGCGCTCGGCGCGCAGCGCGCGGCCGACCGTGTCGATCTCGACCTCGACTTTGCCAAGAAGGCTGCCGACTGGACGGAGCGCGCGCTCACGACACTCGCACCGTCTGCCGAGCCAGATGCGCCAACGGTGGTGCATGTCGATTTTCGCGGTGGTCTCGCACTCGACGAGCCGGTGTTCACACCCGAGACGCCGCTGGAGGCCGAGATCACGGCGGCCGTCAATCTCAATGGGACAGGATCGAGCAGCGAAACCTGGCACATCGAGCTCGCCACGGATGCGCCGGGCTATAGCTATGAACCCGGCGATGCCATCGGCGTCATCCCAGAGAATGATGCCGGGCTCGCAGCCGAATTGGCGAGCGTAGTCGGCCTTGGCGGCAATGCCGATCTCGTCGCCAAGCTCACCAAGAGCCACGACATCACCACGCTGACGCGCCCAGTGGTGGTGGCCTACGCAAAGCTGACGGGACGCAGCGATGTTGCGAGCCTCGAGGAGACCGAAGCCTTCAAGAGTTTTGCCGCCGATCGGCAGCTCGTGGACCTATTGGCGGAATTTCCCGAGTCGCTGACTGAGGACCAGCTGCTCGGGCTGCTGCGGCCGCTGCCGCCACGCCTCTACTCAGTGGCATCGAGCGCGAAGGCCCACGCCGGCGAGACGCATCTGCTGGTGAGCGCGGTGCGCTGGCAATCGCATGGGCGCCGGCGCCAGGGCGTGACCTCCACGTGGCTCGCCGACCGGCGCAAACCCGGCGATCGTGTCAGCGTGTACGTGAAGCGCAACCGGCACTTCCGCCTGCCGAAGGATCCGACACGCCCGATCATCATGATCGGCGCCGGGACGGGCGTGGCGCCCTATCGCGCGTTCGTCGAGGAACGCGCCGAAACCGGCGTCACGTCGCCGAGCTGGTTGTTCT
Organism: Hyphomicrobiaceae bacterium; assembly: GCA_046154585.1. Lineage (GTDB taxonomy): Bacteria > Pseudomonadota > Alphaproteobacteria > Rhizobiales > Hyphomicrobiaceae > CADEFX01. The sequence continues at coordinate 21,085 of JBJXDX010000080.1, forward strand.
TCGGCGCCCGCAACTACACCAACGACTTCCTATACCAGCTCGAGTGGCAGGAGCATCTGCAGAGCCGGGCCCTCGGGCAGATCGACGTGGCCTTCTCACGCGACCAACCCGAGAAGATCTACGTGCAGGACCGGCTGTGGGCGCAGCGTGAGGAGATCCGCAACTGGATCGCCGACGGCGCGCACGTCTACCTGTGCGGCGACGAGAAGGGTCTCGGCCGAGATGTGGACGCGACGCTGGCGCGCATCCTGGCGGAGCCCAAGAACGAGACGATCGAAGGCGGCAAGGCGCAGCTCGCAGAGCTGCTGCGGGCCGGCCGCTACCAGCGTGACGTCTACTAAAGGTGCTGCCATGACCGACAAACGGTCCCGCAACGAAATCATCAAGGAAGGCAGCCGCCAGCTGCGCGGCACCATCGCGCACGGATTGGGGGAGGTGGTAACCGGCGCCATCTCGGAGGACGACCAGCAGCTGACAAAGTTCCACGGCACCTATCTGCAGGACGACCGTGACGTGCGCGGCGAGCGCACCAAGAAGAGGCTGGAGAAGGCCTTCAGCTTCATGATCCGCGTGCGCGTGCCGGGCGGGCTCGCGACATCGGCGCAGTGGCTCGCCATGGACAAGATCGCCGGCGACTATGGCAACGGCACGCTGCGGCTGACGACGCGACAGGCGTTCCAGTTCCACGGCGTCATCAAGTCCAACATGAAGCGGACGATGCAGGCCATCAACGCGAGCCTGCTCGATACGATCGCGGCCTGCGGCGACGTCAACCGCAACGTCATGTCGACGGCCAATCCGTTTCTCTCGACCGCGCACCAGGAGGCCTACGATCTGGCCGGCCGGTTCAGCGCCCATATGACCCCGCGTACGGGCGCCTACCACGAGATCTGGCTCGACGGCGAGAAGGTGGAGGATGCCACTCGGCCCGCGGGCGAAAGCGAAGAACCGATCTACGGCGTGCATTACCTGCCGCGCAAGTTCAAGAGCGTGGTGGCGGTGCCGCCGCACAACGATGTCGACGTATATGCCCAGGATCTGGCCTACATCGCCATCGTCGAGGGCGGCCGGGTCGGGGGCTACAACGTCACGATCGGCGGCGGCATGGGCATGACGCATGGCGAGCTCAACACCTTCCCGCGGCTGGCTGATATGCTGGGCTTCTGTACGCCCAAGCAGGCGGTCGATGTGGGCGAGAAGATCGTCACCGTGCAGCGCGACTGGGGCAACCGCGAGGACCGCAAGCGCGCGCGCCTCAAGTACACGCTCGAGGATCGCGGGCTCGATGCGTTTCGCGAGGAGGTGGAACGGAGACTTGGCTACACGCTTGGTGCGCCGCGGCCGTTCCAATTTGAGCGAACGGGAGATCCCATCGGCTGGCAGCGCGGCGCGGACAAAAAATGGCATCTGACGCTGTTCATCGAAAACGGACGCGTGAAAGATCAGCCGGGCCACGAACTGCGCACCGCGCTGCGCAAAATCGCTGAGATCCACAAGGGCAGCTTCATTCTGACGAACAACCAGAACCTCGTCATCGCGCAGATCACGACGCCGGCGCGGCGCAAGATCGAGACGATCCTCGCCGAGCACGGCGTGACTACGGAGACGACCTCCGGGCTGCGGCGCAACAGCATGGCGTGCGTGGCACTGTCGACTTGCGGGCTGGCGCTGGCCGAGAGCGAGCGGTTCCTGCCGGAGCTCATCACGAGCATCGAGGAGGTGGTGGACCGTGCGGGATTGACCGAAGACGACATCGTCATCCGCATGACCGGCTGCCCCAACGGATGTGCGCGGCCGTATGTGGCCGAGATCGGCCTGGTGGGACGGTCGCCTGGCCTCTACAATTTGTATCTCGGCGCCGCGTTCGACGGCTCGCGCCTGAACAAGCTCTACGCCCGCGATATCGACAAGGACGGCATTGTCTCGGCGCTGGAGCCGATGCTGCTGCGCTATGCCAAGGAGCGGGATGGCACGGAGCGGTTCGGCGATTTTGTCATCCGCGCGGGCTACGTGAAGCCGACAGTGTCCGGCAATACATTCCACGCGAACCTCGCGGCCGGGCTGTAGATCTTCCTGGGCGCAGCGGCGCGGCTGCCGACGTTTTCGCTTGCGGGAGGCGGCGCGGCAGTTTCTGCTAGCTCTCGCTCCGCCCCATCCTCGCACACACAACGAGACGTGGAACCGGCGAGCGCAGAGATCGCAGGAGGCCACGCCCGCATGTCCCTCGAAAGCCTGAAGCCGTTTTTGGAGCCGCGTTCGATCGCCATGATCGGTGCGTCGGAAAACCCCAACAAAATCGGCGGCCGGCCGATCGCCTACCTGCAGCGCTACGGGTTCAAAGGCAAAGTCTATCCGATCAATCCGACGCGCAAGGAGCTGCAGGGGCAGGTCTGTTATCCAAGCCTCGCCGACTTGCCGGAGGTGCCGGAGCTCGTCGTGGTCGCGGTGCCGGGTGACAATGCTATCGCCGCGGTGAAAGATTGCGCCGCGCGCGGCGTGAAGGCCGTGATCCTGATGTCGTCGGGTTTCGGCGAAACGGCGGCGCCGGAGGGCAAGGCCAAAGAGCGGGAGATGGTGGAGGCGGCACGCGCGGCCGGCATGCGCATGGTGGGGCCGAACACGCAGGGGCTAGCCAATTTCGGCAATGGCGCGGTGACGAGCTTCTCGACCCTGTTCACGGCCGTGCCGCAGATGGACGGTCCCATCGCCATGGTGAGCCAGAGCGGAGCCATGAGTGCGGTGCCGGTGGGATTACTGCGCCAGTTGGGGCTCGGCGTGCGTTACTCGCTGGCTACCGGCAACGATGCCGATGTGACGGTGGCGGAGATGGCAGCAGCTGCCGTCAGCGACCCGGCCATCAAGCTGCTGCTCCTCTACCTCGAGAGCATTCCACGGCCGGATCAGCTTGCGGAGGTCGCGCGTATCGCGCACGCGCGCGGCGCGTACGTCGTGGCGCTGAAGTCAGGTCGCACCGATGCGGGCCAGCGGGCGGCGCGCTCGCATACGGGCGCGCTTGCGAACGAGGATCGGGTGGTGGACGCCGCGCTCGAGCGGCTCGGCATCTGGCGCGCCCGCGATGTAGCCGGGCTGGTGTCGGCGGCGGACCTGTATCTCAAGGGCTGGAAACCGAAGGGCCGCCGGCTGGTGGCCATCTCCGGCTCTGGCGCAACCTGCGTCATGGCCGCTGATGCCGCAACGTTTGCCGGGCTCGAGATTGCGACGCTCAAGCCGGAAACACGCGCGTCGCTGAACGCGCTGCTGCCGTCGTTCGCCACCACGACCAATCCCATCGACCTGACGGCGGCGCTGCTCTCCAACAACCGACTGCTGAGCGACATCCTGCCGATCATCGCGCGCGACGATGCGGCCGACGCCTTCATGATTGGGTTTCCGGTGGCGGGCGAAGGCTACGACGTGCCGGCCTTCGCGCGCGACACCGCGAGCTTCGCCAAGGATACGGGCAAGCCGGTCGTGGTGGCGGCTTCGCAGCCTGATATCGCCGCGCAGTTCCGGGCGGAAGGCGTTCCGTCATTACCCCTGGAGGCGGAGGCCATCGCCGCACTAGCGCAGTTCATCCGGCACAATGAATTGATCGCCCGCATCAAGCAACGGCCCTGGCCGCAATGGACGCTGCCGGCCAAGACCCCGGGTGGCGAGAAGGTGTTGAATGAGGCCGAAAGCCTCGCGGTGCTGGCCCGGGCCGGCCTGAGCGTCGTGCCGCATCACCTTAGCCGGTCCGAGGCCGAAGCAGCCACGGCGTGGCGCAACTTCGGCGGTCCCGTCGCCATCAAGGGATGCACGGGCGACATCACGCACAAGACGGAATACGGGCTCGTGCAGCTCAACCTCGACGACGAGGATGCGATCAAGGAGGGCTATCGCAGGATCGAGAAAACGCTGTCGGCACATCAAGCGAGGTTCGATGGCGTGATCGTGGCGCGCATGGTGAAAGGCCGGCGCGAGATGATGATCGGAGCACACCGCGATCCGATCTTCGGGCCCGTGGTGGTTGTGGGCGAGGGTGGAAAGTACGTCGAGGCCATGCCCGACCTGAAGCTGCTGCTGCCGCCGTTCGACGTCGAGGATGCCATGCGCGCACTCCTGTCGCTCAGGTGTGCGACCGTTCTACGGGGCGTGCGCGGAGAACCGCCCATGGATGTCCGGGCGATGGCACAGGCCGCGGTGCAGATCGCCGAGCTGATGCGCGATCCGGCGATCCAGAGCTTGGATGTCAATCCACTGATGCTCGGCAGCGACGGCGAGGGCTACGCGATCGTCGATGCCGTGGTCATCCGAGGTGCAGGAAGCTGACCCACATCAGATCGCGCAGCGCGGTTCCGGCGGGGTCGCGGCGCGTTTCCACTGATAGGTCTCGCTCAGGAACTTGAGGCCCTTGTAGCCCTTCACCTGGAGCTGATCCGGGCTGCGCAGGCGAATCTCAACATCGAACCGCTCGCCTTGCTCGGGGTCGTAAATCCATCCGTTGTCCCACGACCCGTCCGACTGAAGTTTGACGCCGCCGATGATCTGCAGGCCGCAAATGGGCTGAGCGCGCTTGGCGCGATCCTCGTTCTTTTCATCGCGCAAAAGCTGGCCGGCCTTGTCGTTGGGCTGCTGGAGCCAGACGATGCGGCCGCACAGGGCGTCCGCACAGGGCGCGATCTCGACGGCACCGCGGCCCGTATGGTCGATCCACAGACCCGTCGGCCCGGGAGGGGCGTTTTGAGGGGCGACTGACTTGGCCGGGGGTGCAGCTTTGCCAGACTGCTGGGCGGTCAAAGGCTGTGACATCACCAATATTGCGGAAAAAGTCGCGCCGAGCACGACCAATCCGCTCAAGCATTTGACATGCATGGGCTTTTATCCTCGACGAGCGACTGTGGACGATGGCGACACCCGGCCATATGTGCGCCATCTCCTCGTACGCCAATTGGTCAGAAATGCGACCGGGGGCGACAAGGCGCCGCAAGGGCGCAATTTGCCATCATTTTCCCTCACCGCCAGATCACACAAACTGCGGCAACACTTGCAATATTGTCTGGGCTCTTTACCCTCCCGCGACCCTGAGTAGCGCTACTGGTCTCCAGCCCCTATATAGGGCTGGGTAGCCCTTGGGACGCATTCGGCCCGATCGCGGCCGCACGGGTATGGGCGGCGCAGGCATGATTTGCGACGCAACCGCAGTTGCAATGCCAGCCCTCAGACGAGGATGACCGTTTCGACATGGTCCTTACGCTTGCGTTCCGTAATCTTTTCCACGATCGCATCCGGCTGGCGGTCACTCTGGTGGGAATTCTGTTTTCGATCGTGCTGGTCGCGGTGCAACTGGGGCTGTACCTGGGCGCCCGGAAGATGATCGTCTCCATGATCGAGCAGGCGGACGCAGATCTTTGGGTCACGGCCTATGGTGCCAAGAGCTTCGAGGATTCCGCCGCGCTCGCCGGCGGAGAGCGGCACGCGGTTCTCAGCGTTCCCGGCGTGACCAGCGCCGTGCCAATCGCGGTGGCGTTCACAGAATGGCGCAAACCGGCCGGCGGCTCGACGGTGATCGTGCTGGTGGGAACCGATGCCGATGACGGCGGACTGGTGCCCTGGAATGTCGTGGCCGGCGACATGCAGAACGTCGTCGCGCCGGATGGCGTGGCCGTGGACAAGACCTATCTAACGGATCTGGGCGTTTCCGGCGTCGGCGACAACGCGCAGATCGAATCGGCGCGCGTCAAAGTCGGCGCGCTTACCAGCGGCATCCGGTCATTCACGATGGCGCCATACGTCTTCACGACGCTCAAGCGCGCCCGCGGCATGCTCAACCTTTCCAGCGACCAGGCCACGTACTTGCTCGTGAAACTGGAGCCCGGGGCCGACCGGGACGGCGTGCGGTGGGCAATCAAAGACAAACTCAGCAACGTCGAAGTGCTGACGGGGCCGGAATTTGAAGGCCGCAGCCTAGATCAGTGGCTGTTTGCGACGGGCGCGGGCGTCGCACTGATCGGCGGGGCCCTGCTGGGCATTCTGGTCGGCACCGTGATCGTGGCACAGACGCTTTACTCAAGCACCAAGGACCATCTGAGCGAGTTTGCAACCTTGCGCGCACTCGGGTCTTCTAAAGGCTATATCCACCGCGTGATCCTGCTGCAGGCGGCGCTGTCGGCCGTCATCGGCTACGTGCTGGGCATGGCCATCGCGCTCGTGGTCGTTAGTTTCAGCGAGCAGACCGCGTTGCCCATCGTCATGACTCCGGAACTCGCCGTGGGCCTGTTCATACTCACGGTCACCATGTGCTCCGTCTCGGCCATGGCGGCCATCATGAAGGTGACCAAAATAGATCCGGCGATGGTGTTTGCACGATGAAGACACAACCGGTTCTACAGGCCACGGATATCGTCAAGGACCTGGGCCAGGGTGCGGGCAAGGTGCGCGCGCTGAAGGGCGTCAGCCTGACGGTGGGTGCTGGCCAGCTCACACTGCTGATGGGTCCGTCGGGCTCTGGAAAAACGACGCTGCTGTCGATCCTCGGCTGCATTCTGACGCCGACCTCGGGCAGCCTGACGCTTGCCGGGGAGACGGCAGACGGGCTCGATCCCGAGGATCTGGCTGCGCTGCGGCGCCGGCACATCGGCTTCGTGTTCCAGACCTACAACCTGTTCCCGACACTGACGGCGGAAGAGAATGTTCGCCTGGCGCTCGACGTGCGCGGCAACGGGCGGCGCTCGGCCCTGCACATGGCGCGGACGGCGCTTACGAGCGTCGGGCTCGGCCACAAGCTGCGCTCCTATCCGCGCAACATGAGCGGCGGCGAGCAACAGCGCGTTGCGATTGCGAGGGCGCTCGCAGGAGCACCGTCCGTGATCCTGGCCGACGAGCCGACGGCGGCGCTCGACAGCGAAAACGGGCAGGCGGTGATGGTGCTGCTGGCAGACATCGCCAAGCGGGAGAACCGCGCCGTTCTGGCCGTCACGCATGATCCGCGCACGCTGCCCTATGCCGATCGCATCGTGCGCATCGAGGACGGCGTGATCGTCAGCGAGAAGCGGCAGAAGGTGAAACCCAGCGTCTTTGCCAATGCCGCCAACGGGAAAATTGGAGCTCATGTCTAGTTCGAAAACACCGGTCGTCAGCTTGATCGCCGCCGCGACGATGGCGATCGCCATTGCGTGGACGGTGACGCAGATCAATTCATTGCCAGCTCCCACGCCGGCTACGATCGCGGCGCGCCCACAGGCGAAGGCGACGTGGGCTGCCTCGGCCGCAGGCAGAGTGGAGCCGCGCGGCGGCGAGATCAAGATCGGCGCGCAATCGGCCGGACGCATGTCGGACATCGCCGTGAAGATCAACGACACCGTGAAGTCCGGAGACCTGCTGATCCGACTGGATGACGAGGAAGCGTATGCCCGGATCGCGGCGGCCGAGGCCGAAGCGGCCGTGCGCAAGCGCGAAAGGGACGCCGAGACGGTGGGCCGTCAAGCGCAGGATCGGCGCAATGCTGAAGATGCAGTGGCAGCGGCGGAGCGTGCGCTGACGCAAGCGCGTGCCGATCTCGACAGCGTCGTACGTGGCCGGTCGAGCGGTGCCGCTACGCCCGACCTGACGGCCCAGCGCGCCGCGATCAAGGCTGCGCAGGACAAGCTGGGGCAGGAGCGCGACGGACTTCGGCGCACGCAGACCGCCGCAGGAGTTCCATTGCCGACGCGGCTCGAAGCCGCGCTGACGGCAGCCCGGTCCGATCTCTCACTGGCCGAAACGGCACTCGAGCGTACGCGCGTCCGCGCGCCCGCCGACGGGACCGTGCTCCAGATCAATGTACGCGCTGGCGAAACGGCGACCCCGTCGGCGGAACAAACGCTCATGGTACTGGGCGATCTAACGGCGCTGCGCGTGCGCGCCGAGCTCGAAGAGCGCGACTCGGCAAAGGTCCGTGTCGGACAGGGGGCGATTGTGCAGTCGGATGCGCATCCGGGCCGCAAGTTCGAAGGCAAGGTGATGACGATGGCGCAGGCTCTGGGACCAGGGAAACTGGCTCAGCGCGGTCCGCGCCGCCCGAACGATGTCGAGGTCCTCGAGGTGGTGATCGATCTCGACGCGGGCTCGGGATTGCTGCCGGGCATGCGCGTCGACGTCTTCTTCAAGCCCGACGCCACCGTCCAGAGCCAGGCCGAGGCCAAGAGCAACTAAATCAGGTGTCCTCGCCGAAGCCGCTTTCGACGAGCGCTACCAAGGCCTCGATAGCCTCGGGGGCTTGCGCGCCTTCAGCTTCGATATCGATGGAACTGCCCGGGCCTGCGGCAAGCATCATGAGGCCCATGATCGAGCTGCCGCCGACGGTCTGGCCGTCGCGCGTCACCCGCACCGTCGCCTGGAAGCTCTCCGCGCACTTGACGAACTTGGCCGACGCACGCGCATGCAGCCCCTTGCGATTGCGGATCGTAACGGTCGCCCTGGGTGTATCCGATATGGCCAAGCGCTTCCCCGAAACCCTGCGGGCCTCCACACTGTGCCCTGCGCCGAGCCTCTCTAGCGGAAAACGAGCTTCAGGTCTCGCCGGCCAGCACCTGGCTTGCAACGCTGATGTATTTGCGCCCCGCGTCCTTGGCGAGACCGACCGCCAGCGCCAGAGGCTTGTCCTTGCGGACGCTGGCAAGCCTGATGAGCATGGGAAGATTGACGCCGGCCAGAACTTCCGCCCCGGTGTCCTCCATAACGGATATGGCCAGATTGGATGGCGTGCCGCCGAACATGTCAGTCAGGATGACGACGCCGTCCCCGCTGTCGACGCCGCGGACGATCTCGATGAGCTGCCGCCGGCGCTGCTCCACATCGTCCTCCGGACCTATGGAGAGCGCCTCCAACTGGCTCTGGGCGCCGACGACGTGCTCGAGAGCGGCGCGAAATTCAGTTGCTAGTCCGGCATGAGCAATAATAACGATGCCGATCATCGGCGTGGCACCTCGTGCCTTTTGATTGCTTCCCCTGCAGACTGTCGGCCTGCTCCATTCCAGGCATTTGCGCCTTCGACTAGGCTCGATCCCCAGGCCCGCGAATCGAAGAGAAGCTAAATTTTACCACCCCGCGGCGGCTATTGTCCGTAAGTCGCAATCCTTGGCAAATGCCATTTCGCCGCGCATGTGTCGCTAATCCCTTGACAAATTCTTGTGACTGTTCCCGCGCAGGCATCAGCGCGTGGCCTGACGCAACGCCAGCAAGACCTTGAGCGGCGCGGATGCCTCCATTGGCGCGATGCGGACAAGGGGCAACGTCAAACCCAGAATGGCGGCTTCCGCAGGGTCCGGCAGGCGCTCGATCGCATCGGCGCCGACCAGCCAGACGACGAGCCTCAAGCGGGCTTCGGGCACATGCGGCACGTCGACGATGCCGAGGCCCCGAACCTCCAGCTTGCCGGCAATAGACGCGGGAGCCCGAGCCCATAGCGAGGATGTGCGCCGCTCCAGCAGGACCTGATCATCAGCGACCAACTTGCTGGCAAGAGCCCGGCCGTCAAACTGATTCAGCTGCATGATGCACCGGAGCGCAAGATCCGATTTTCCGATGCCGGACGGGCCTTCGAGGATGGCGGCGCCATCCTCAAGCGCGATGCACGTGCCATGCACGAGACTGGTTGCGCCACCCAAGGCCGTCTTATCCTTTCAGTCAGCTCCGATGCACCGCCGGCAGACGCACGACGAACCGCGCTCCGCTACCGGTGCTTCCGCCGGCGCGGCGATTTTCTGCCCAGATGCGGCCGCCCGATGCTGTAATGATCTCGCGCGATATGCTCAAGCCAAGGCCGGAGTTCTTGCCGCTGGTCTGATCGCTCTGAGGACGATCTGAGTAGAAGCGCTCGAAGATGGCTTCGAGCCTGTCGGGCGGAATTCCCGGGCCTTCATCCTCGACAGCGAGCTCGATCTCTTTGTCCATGCGCCGCAATCGCACCGTCACCGTGCCATCGGCGGGAGAGAACGAGAGAGCATTGTCGATCAGATTGGTCAGCACCTGTCCCACTCGTCCCTCATGGGCGTTGGCGATATAGGTGCGGACGTCCACCGACTGCGCTACATCCGGTACAATCGCGCGCGCGTCGGATCCCAGGATGTCCTTGAAGACGTCGACCACGTTGACCAGGACGTCCTTCATGTCGATCGGCCCCATCTGCTGCCGGGCGAGCTCGGCATCAAGACGCGACGCATTGGACACATCGGTTATGAGCCGATTGAGACGCTTGAGCTCTCCTTGCAGCTGCTCGACCAATTCCTGCCGTTGCGCGTCCGTCTTAGCATAGGTCAGAACGTCGGCGGTGCCGCGCGCGGCAGCGAGCGGATTCTTGAGCTCGTGCGCCACGTCGGCGGCGAATTTCTCGCTTGCCTCGATCCGGCGATAGAGTGCGGATGTCATACGGGCAAAGGCGCCAGCCATCTGGCCGACCTCGTCCCGGCGGTCTGCGAAATCAGGCAGCTGCGCACGCGTATTGAGTCGCTGGCTGACCTGCTCGGCAACGACCGACAACCGTCCCATCGGTCCGGCGATGGTGCGGGCCAGCAGCAGCGAGGCCATCAGTGTCGCCGCGAGTGCCATCAAGGAGACGCCGATCGTCACCCAGCGCTCGCGATTCAGTATCTCGTCGATCTCGCCGGGGCGGGATGAGAGCAGCAGGACGCCGAGGATTGCGTTGCGCCGCTGGATCGGGACGGCATGCGAAACGATCTGCTTCCCGTCGTCGGTCAAGAGTAGCATCGGCGGCAGCGTAACGCCCCGCAAAGCCTGACGCACCTCGACATAGTAGGTGCCGTTGGCGGAGCCGATCTCGCGATAGACCGGCAGATCGGACGAGTCGAGCCAGTCGCTCAGGCGCGTCCAGACCGTCTTGACGCGCACGCGGCCTTGCGTCTCCTCGGCCGCAGCTTTGCCGACGACATCATTGGAATCGATGATGAGGGTGCCCTCGCGCGTATAGATGCGCGCGCGCGTGTTGTAAGAGGGCAGGATGAGACGCCGCACCACCGGGGCGACACGATCCGGACGCAAGGACAACTCCATCGCCGCGAAACCGTCATCGCGATGCAGCATGCGGCGGCCGTCGGCCTCGGGCAGCCGTTCCTGCTCGAAAGCCAGACGATCGGTATCGATCGTCGCATTGGAGGCGATGGCTGCGGCGATGATTTCGCCCTGGATCTTGAGGCTCTCCACCTTGGCACTGATGAGCCAAGCCTGATGCTGGCTGAGCCAGAGCATGCCGCCCAGCAGGACGATGAGGCCGAGCAGGTTGGAGACGAAGATGCGCCGCGCGAGGGTAGCGGAGACAAAGCGCACGAGCGGCGTTTCGGTCACCAGACCGCGCCAGAGACGGGACGCAGTGGCCGCTATCACGGCCTTCGCCCCGCCGGAGACCAGCGCCCAACCTTCGACGACGTCCCGAGCCGCCACGCGACTGGCATCAACCCCGGGCCGGTCTGTCTCAATTGCCATGCCGAGCGCCTAGAGTTGTCACGCCTCCTTGAAGCGATATCCGACGCCGTAAAGCGTCTCGATCACATCGAAGTCGTCGTCCACCTGTTTGAACTTCTTCCGCAGGCGCTTGATATGGCTGTCGATGGTACGGTCGTCGACATAGACTTGGTCGTCATAGGCCGCGTCCATCAGGGCGTCACGCGTCTTGACGACACCGGGGCGCGAGGCGAGGGCCTGCAGGATCAGGAACTCCGTCACGGTCAGCGTGACGGGCCGGTTGTCCCAATGGCAAGTGTGGCGCTCGGGATCGAGCTTGAGCTTGCCTCGCTCCAGGATGCGGGCGGCTTCGGTGACGGCGGCCGCGCCGTCCTTGGGTGCGAAGCGGCGCAGTACGGCCTTGACGCGCTCGACCACCAGGCGCTGCGAGAACGGCTTGGCGATGTAGTCGTCGGCACCCATCTTCAGGCCGAACAATTCGTCGATCTCCTCGTCCTTCGAGGTGAGGAAGATGACGGGCATGTCGGACTGCTGGCGCATGCGGCGCAGCAGTTCCATGCCGTCCATCCGCGGCATCTTGATATCGAAGACGCCCAGGTCGGCCGGTTCCTCGGTCAAGGCTTCGAGGGCCGAGGCCCCGTCGTTATAGGTACGAACCTTGTAGCCTTCCGCCTCCAGCGCCATGCGCAGCGCCGTGAGGATGTTCCTCTCGTCATCGACGAGGACAATGGTGCTCTTCTCTTTCATAGTCCTGATATCCCCGAGAGCGCATAAGGCGCACCAATGCGCCGCTCTATGGCCCCAACGTGTGGGAAATATGGCACGGTTATGGTGCAAACCCGCTGTTGAATGGTAGCTGAATGGCCGCGCGAGGCAAACCCCCCGAGCCGATGGATGCCAGAATGACCGTTGACAACAAACCCGCAAAGCCCCTCCGGACCGGAGCAAGCGAGGAAGATGCGGCCATTGCGCGCTCTATCCGCGCGCTGGTGCGCGGGGCGCTGAAAGCGTCGCTTGCAACCATCGACGCGCAGACCGGGCACCCCTACGCGTCGCTGATCACCGTGACTACAGACCCGGCCGGCCAACCGGTGTTCCTGATCTCCAGGCTCGCGCTTCACACTCGGAATCTGGCCGCCGACAGCCGGGCCAGCCTGCTGTTTGACGCGACCGATGGCCACGCCAATCCATTGGCCGGTGCACGCGCAACCTTGATCGGCCGGGCGCACGTCACGACGAGCGAGGCTGCGCGGTCGCGGTTCATCGCGCGACACCCGGGCTCGGCCGGGACGGCCGATTTCCCCGACTTCTCGTTCTGGACGCTCGCGGTAGAGCGTGCCCACTACATCGGCGGGTTCGGCCGTATCCGCACGCTGGCGGCGGACATGCTCAAGGGACCGCCCGCCTCCGTGGATTTGACGGCAGCGGAGCCAACTTTGATCGAAGACTTAAACCAGGCCCTGACCCCCGAGCTTCAGGCCACCGGGCAGACTGTGCCCAAGCCGGAAGAGGGCGCGTGGCATGTCTGCGGCCTCGACGCCGAGGGGGCCGATCTCGCCAACGGGCTGCATGCGCTGCGCGTGGACTTTGCCCGTCCCGCCACCTCGGCGGAGGAGGTCCACGGCTTGCTTGCTGACCAGCTTCTTTTGCGTGCAGCGCAGCAATGATGCAGCGCACACAAGTTGTCGCTTAACCAACCTCGATTGGCACAAACATTGCGCGTGCAAATGCGACCACGCTGGGCCTTGAGGAGTTAATGCTTCATCCTTAGCATGGTGGGTCCAGGGCTCGTACCCCTTCGATTTCTGCGAACTAAAGGAATCGAGGCGCGCGTGCGGGCCCGCGCTTATTTCGATGGCATCGGTATGGTTTACGGTACGGTTTTGGTGAGCAGCGGCGACAAATGACAAACGAGACCTTTCCCTTGGCGGCAGCGCGCAAGGTGAACCAGAACAACTCGCATCTTGAGCTCATCGAACAGGCCATTCGCCGTGGCGAAGGCCAATTCTCCAGCACCGGGGCGCTTGTTTTTCAGACCGGCGCCCACACCGGCCGTTCGGCGCAGGACAAGTTCACCGTCCGCGACGACACCACGGAGAAGGCCGTCTGGTGGGATAACAACAAGGCCATCAGCCCCGCTCAATTCGACCTGCTCTATGCCGACTTCCTTGAGCATGCCAGGACCCGCGAGCTGTTCGTGCAGGATCTGTACGCCGGCGCCGATCCCGCGCACAGGCTGAACACGCGCGTGTTTACCGAGTATGCGTGGCACGGCCTGTTCATTCGCTGGCTGCTGCGGCGGCCGGCCATGAACGAGCTGGCTGGCTTCCAGCCCCAGTTCACGGTGGTCAACCTGCCGAGCTTCCGGGCCGACCCGCAACGGCACGGGGTGCGTTCCGAAACGGTCATCGCCTGCAATTTCGCCAAGCGCCTGGTGCTGATCGGCGGCACGTCCTACGCCGGCGAGACCAAGAAATCGGTCTTCACTTTCCTCAACTACCTGATGCCCGAGAAGGGCGTGATGCCGATGCACTGCTCAGCCAATGTCGGCAACGGCGGCGACTCAGCCGTGTTCTTCGGGCTGTCGGGTACGGGCAAGACGACGCTGTCGGCCGATCCTAAACGTACGCTGCTGGGCGACGACGAGCATGGCTGGTCGCCCAGTGGCATCTATAACTTCGAGGGCGGCTGCTATGCCAAGACGATCCGCCTCTCCAAGGAAGCAGAGCCCGAGATCTGGGCCGCCTCCAACCGCTTCGGCGCTGTGCTCGAGAACGTGATCCTGAAACCGGATACGCTCGATCCGGACTTCGACGACGGCAGACTGACGGAAAACACGCGCTCGGCCTATCCGCTCGAGTTCATCTCCAATGCCAGCAAGGCCGGTGCGGCCGGCCATCCCAAGAACATCGTGATGCTATGCGCCGACGCCTTCGGTGTGCTGCCGCCCATCGCCAAGCTGTCGCCGAGCCAGGCCATGTATCACTTCCTCTCGGGCTATACGGCCAAGGTGGCGGGCACCGAGAAGGGCATGGGCAACGAGCCGCAGGCGACCTTCTCGACCTGCTTCGGCGCGCCTTTCATGCCGCGCCATCCGAGCGTTTACGGCAACCTGCTGCGCGAATTGATCGCCAAGCACAATGTCGACTGCTGGCTCGTGAACACCGGCTGGACGGGCGGCAAGTACGGCACCGGCCATCGCATGCCGATCAAGGCGACGCGGGCGCTGCTCGATGCGGCGCTGTCAGGCAAGCTCAAGGATCAGCCGATGCGCACCGATGCGACGTTTGGCTTCCAGGTGCCCACGGCGCTCGACGGCGTCGATCCCAAGATCCTCAATCCGCGCGAGACCTGGGCCGACAAGACGGCCTACGACGTACAAGCGCGGGCGCTGGTCGACATGTTCAACAAGAACTTCGCCAAGTTCGAGGTGCACGTGGACGCCGACGTGCGCGCGGCCGCTCCCACGCTGAAGGAAGCGGCGGAGTAGTACCCCGACATGGGACGCCAATGACGGGATCACTTTGGGCGTTTCTGCTGATCTCCATCTTCGTCATCGTGACGCCGGGCCCCGACACCGCTGTCACGATCCGCAGCACTTTGCTGGGCGGCCGCACCTCCGGTGTCGCTACGGCGCTCGGCATAGCACTCGGGCAATGGATCTGGGCGCTGGCGACCAGTGTCGGACTGGTGGCGATCCTGCTGGCGTCCGAGCCCATCTTCAATGCCATCCGTTGGGCAGGTGCGGCCTATCTGGTCTGGCTCGGCGTGCAGACACTGCGGTCGGCGCTGATCTCGACGCGCAGCAACGTGGGATCAGCCGCGACCCACATACCGGACGGCCGGCCAAAGCTGTCCGCATCGGCGGCATTCGGGCAGGGTCTGCTCAGCGATCTCGGCAATCCGAAGATGGCGGTGTTCTTCGCCAGTGTGCTTCCGCAGTTCGCGCCGGAAGGGCAGGGCATGCTGTCGGCGCTGGCCCTGCTCGGCATCATGTTCTCGGCCATGACGCTGGCCTGGCTGACGCTATATGCGGTGGTGATCGCCTCGCTCGGCGATGCCTTCCGCCGTTCCACGATCAAGCGTGCGATCGAAGGCCTGATGGGTGCAGCGCTCGTGGGCTTCGGCGTCCGCGTCGCCTACGAGCAGCGGTAAGATCTAGCGGAAGTCAGCGACCGTCAGCAGCGGATCGAAGCGGATGCCGGCTGCGGCGAAGGATTCGGCGGCGCCTTCCAAGCGATCGACGAGCGTGATGACGCGCACCAGGGTGCCGCCTTCAGCCTTGATGGCGTCAATGGCCTTGAGCGACGAGCCGCCCGTTGTGGTGACATCCTCGAGGATGATCACGCGCTTGCCGCGGATGGTCTCGCCCTTTACCAGGCCTTCGATTAGCGACTGCGTGCCGTGCTCCTTGGTCTGCTTGCGCACGAAGAACGCCGGCAACGGATGCCCGTTGCTGAAGCTCACGGCGGCAACGGCCGCCGCGATCGGCACCGCGCCCATCTCGAGACCACCGACCATATCAGCTTCTCGCGGCGCGATGGCCTCGCTCACTAGCTTGCCGATGAGATAGGCACCCTCAGGATCGAGCATGGTCGGCTTCATGTTGAAATAGAAGTCCGAAGTCCGGCCGGAAGCGAGCTTGATCACCACGCCCGTGCCATACGACCGCTTTCGGATGATCTCGATGAGGCGGGCGCGGTCGGCCGAGTGACGAGGGTCGGTGCTCATATGCATGTCTCCTGTGGGAGCGGAGTCGCCACAGGCCTATAGCGCATGTCAAGCCCGCGGGCCCGTGGTAAGGACTTCCATCCACATTGGAGACCCGCACGATGTTCAATCCCGAAACGCCGCCGGAACTGACGGTTTCGCGCTGGTTCAACAGCAAGGAGCCGGTCACGCTCGCCGGGCTGAAGGGACGCGTGGTCCTGCTGACCGCGTTTCAGCTGCTTTGCCCCGGCTGTGTCGAGCATGGGCTGCCGCAGGCGCGCCGGCTGAGGCAGCGTTTCAGCCCGGAGCAGGTGGCCGTGATCGGCCTGCACACGGTGTTCGAGCATCACAACGCCATGACGGAGGAGGTGCTGGAAGCGTTCCTGCATGAGTATCGCTGGCCATTCCCCGTGGGCGTCGACACGCCGGACGGCAAGACAATGCCCAAGACCATGGCAGCCTACGAGATGCAGGGCACGCCGACGCTGTTGCTGTTCGACCGCGAGGGCCGGCTGCGGCGGCACTATTTCGGCAAGCCGGACGATATCATGCTGGTGGCCGAGATCATGGCCATGGCCATCGAGGACACCGGCGCACCGCGCGAGCAGGCGGCCGGCATCGAGAAGAAGCTGGCGCAAACGCTGGTCAATCCCGAGCACGATCATCAGCACCATCATCATGATCACGAGCATGGCGAGGATTGCGGCTGTGGGCATGATCATGCGCACCATCACGACCATCATCATCATGGGCATGACCACGTTCATGGCGGAGGCAAGTCGCACTGATGGCGCGCACGGCACTGCAGCAGCGCTTTTCAGCGGCGGCCTGGATCGATCCGACCGTGCGCATCTTCGGGGGCGTGAAGATCGGTGAAGGCGCGAGCCTGTGGCCGTATGTTGTGATCCGGGCTGAGAGCGGGCACGTCAGCTTCGGGCGGTTCACCAACGTGCAGGATCATGTGATGATCCATATCGGCTACGCGGCTCCCACGGAGATCGGCGACTACTGCTCGATCGCGCACCGGGTGGTGCTGCACGGCTGCACGCTCGGTGACAGTTGCCTGGTCGGCATCGGTGCCACGATCATGGACGGCGTGGTCATCGGCGAAAACTCGATCGTGGCCGGGCATGCGTTCGTGCGCGAGGGCACGATCATTCCGCCCAATTCCATCGTCATGGGCACGCCGGCGAAGGTCGTGCGCCAATCCAACAATTGGGTCGCGAACCGCCTCAACGCCTGGCTCTACCATCGCAACGCACAGCACTATGCGCGCGGCGAGCACCGTGCCTGGGACGGTCCCGAATATGAGGCCGCCAAAGCCACCGAGCGGGAGCGGCTAGAGACCGAGTTTGCGAAGATCTACGGCGCGGGCTGACATTTTAGGCCGCCAGCTTTTTCCAGTCGGGGATCGGGCGCGCAGTTTCCTTGTTGGTGGCCAACACCTGCTCGAGCGCGTGCGCGACTTCCAGCACCAGCGCATCGGAACCGTTGGGGCCGACGACCTGGATGCCGAACGGCATGCCCAAGTGATCGACACCGCAGGGGATGCACGCCGCCGCCGGAAGCGCCATCGTGAGCGCATAGGTGATGGCAAGCCAGCGCATGTAGGTGGGCATCTTCTCGCCGTTCATGGTGTCGATGAAGAGCTGCGCATGCGGGAACGGCGACACCGACGCAGCCGGGCAGATCAGGACATCGGAGTCCTCGAAGAACTCCAGGAAACGCGTGTAGATCTTGCTCTGCTCGACGTGGGCCCAGGCGACATCGCCAAGGGAGTATTTGAGTCCGCGCTCGGTGTTGTCGATGACGTTGCGGCCGAGATCGTCGCGGCGTTTCTCCAGGCGTTCGCGATGCGCGGCGACGAAGTAGACGCCACGCAGAATCTCGAACGTCTCGTGCACATTGGCCATGTCGGGATCGCGGTCAATCGCTTCGCCGAACACGCTCCGGAACGTCGAAGTGCGCGCCTTGAACACTTTGGCGATGTCGCGATCGATCGGCGCGCAGCCCAAGTCAGTCGAGAATGCCGCACGTACCGAACCCAAATCGATGTTGCCGAGCTTGGACGGGAGAGACAGGCAGTCGCTGCTGGAGAACGGGTCGCCCTTGTCGACGTTGGCCTGCGCCATCAGCAGCAGGTGCGCGTCCTCGATGGTGCGGCCCATCGGGCCGGACACCGCGAACGGTACGAGCAGTGCGGCCCGCGTCTCGCCCGGCACCACGCCGGGCGAAGGCCGGAAGCCTGCCACGCCGCAGAACGCTGCCGGCGTGCGCAGACTGCCTCCGTAATCGGACCCCGTCGCCAGCGGCACCTGGCCCAACGCCAGCGCCACGGCCGATCCCCCGGAGGAGCCGGCACAGGTCTTAACGGGGTCGAAGGGATTGCCCGTGGCGCCGTAGACGCGGTTCACGGTGTTGGCGCCGGCGCCGAACTCAGGCGTGTTGGTCTTGGCGAGAATGATGCCGCCCTCGCCGCGCACGCGGGCAACGGCGGAGTTGTCGGCGTCGGGCACGTAATCCTTGTAGAGCAGCGAGCCGTAGGTCGTCCGCATGCCGGCGGTATCTTGCAGGTCCTTGACACCGATCGGCAGCCCGTGAAGCAGGCCCAGATCCTCGCCACGCATGACGGCCTGCTCAGCCTCCTTGGCGGCGGCGCGGGCGTCGGCCTCGTCCATGGCGACGATGGAGTTGACGGCCGGGTTGGTCGCGGCGATGCGCGCGAGATTGCTCTCCAGCAGGTCCACGGGCGACAGCTTCTTGCGGCCGATGAGACGGCGCGCTTCGACGGCCGAGAGGTCGCAGGGTTCCGTCATGGCTTGTATCCGATCTCCTTGTCGCCGAGGTCCCAATAGATGCCGGTCACGTGCCGCAGGCCTTCACGCATGAGCGGCTTCAGGATGTGCTCGTTGGGCGCGTGCTGCGAGCAGCCGGCGTAGCTCAGCGGGAACCACGCGCACGGCATGCCGACGATGTATTGCAGGATATAGGTCATGTTGGAGCCGCCGCCGTTCGGCAGCACGCCGCAGCGGTGGTTCGAGTTGCGCTCGACCGCCGACTTCATCCATTGCGCCCAGGGGTGGCGCGGATCGGTGCGGCTGGAGAAGAAGCGGCCGTTGTTGCTGGCGGGCGGCGGCTCGATCTGGACGATCTGGAAGCCACTCGCATCGAGATGCCGGCGCAGGTTGCTTTCGAGCGCGGTCTCGTCCGTCCCGTCGACATAGCGAAGCTGCACGACGGCGCGTGCCTTGGGCGGGATGGCGTTGACGGGGCGCTCGGGATTGCCGGTCTCGTAGGCCAGCACCTCGAACGTGTTCCAGCCGGTGACCTTCTCGATGCGTGTGAGACCCGGCTCGCCCCAGTGGTCGTCGATCTTCGGTGACTTGGGGCCGCCGTCGCGATCGATGCCCTGCAGAACTTCGCGAACATAGTCCGGCATCTTGGGCCGCCAGCCTTCGACGAGGATCTTGCCGTTGGAATCGGCGATGGAAGCGAGGGCATGCGCGAGAATGAGGCCGGGGTTGGCCAGCAGGCCGCCCCAGTTGCCGGAGTGATGCCCACCCTCTCGCAGGTTGACGCTGAGCGTGAAGTTGCAGCAACCGCGATTACCGAGCGTGATATTTGGTTTGCCGATCTCCGTGCGCGGCCCGTCGGAGGCAAAGAAGGCATCGGCGGCAAAGTCGGCTTTGTTGGCCTCGACGATCTCCTTCAGGCCCTTGGAGCCGTTCTCCTCGCCCATCTCGAGCAGGATTTTGTGGTTGAAGCCGAGCGCGCCGCGCGTGGCGAGGATGTGCTTTAGCGCAGCGATGTGGACGAGCTGCTGGCCCTTGTTGTCGGCAGTGCCGCGGCCATAGACGCGGTCGCCCTCGAACGTCAGCGACCAGGGATCGCGGTTGTTCTCCCAGCGGCCTTCCATGCCGAGCACCACGTCGCCGTGACCGTAGCAGATCACGGTCGGCAGCGCCGGATTCTCGATGCGCGTGGCGAGCAGCACCGGGCCGCAGCCAGCCAGCGGATTGGGGAAGATCTTGCAGACGTAACCGAGCGGCTCGAGGTCGGGCTTGATGACAGTTTCGAGATAGCGCTGCAGGTCGCTTAGGCGTGCGGGGTTCTGGCTTTCGGTCGGGACGGCGACGTAGCGCGCGAGATCGGCGAAGTAGCCGGACTTGGCGTTATCGTAATAGGACAGCGCGCGCTCGATGGCATCCGTACGGGTCATATGGACTCCTGCGCTCAGGGCGTGACGACAGTGCGGCCGACGATCTTGCCATCGCGCAGGCGGGCGAGCACGTTGCCCACATCGTCGAGCGGGCGCGTTTCGACAGGGAGCGATGGCAAAACGCCGGACTTAGCGAGCTGCATCATGTCGCGCATCTGGGCGAGGCTGCCCACGTAGGAGCCCATAATGGTGGCGGCCTTCAGCGGCAGCATGGGCACGGGAAGCTGTGCCGCACCGCCGAACAGCCCGACGACGACCACGATGCCGCCCTTGCGGATGGTGGAGAAGCCGAAACTGAAGGATGCGGCGGCGCCGACGTAATCGACCGCGGCCGCGACGCCACCCTTGGTCTCGCGCAGCAGGGCCTTGACCGCATCGGGCGACGATGGGTCTATGGTCGCCTTGGCGCCGGCCTTGATGGCGGCGTCCCACTTGGATTGATCGATGTCGGCGACGATGGGCTTCACGCCCAGCACGGCCTCGGCCATGCGCACGCCGGACAGGCCGACACCGCCGGCGCCGATTATGAGCAGTTCGCCGCCGCCCGCGAGCGCGGCCTTGGTCTTCACCAGCGCGCCGTAGGCGGTGATGCCGGAGCAGGCATAGGTGCAGGCTTGCGCCTCATCGAGGCCGGCGAAGTCGATCAAATAGCGAGCGTCGGGCACCAGCACGTGCGTAGAATACCCGCCGTCGCGATTCACGCCCAGCGCGCGCGGCTGATTGCACATATGCTCGTCGCCGGAAGTGCAAAGGCCGCACGTCCCGCAGCCGATCCAGGGATAGACGACGCGGCGCTTGCCGATCTCGGCACGCTCTGCAGCCGTCACACCGGGTCCCATGGCGATGACCTCGCCGACGATCTCGTGGCCGGGCGTGCGCGGCGGGGCCAGGCTCCTGGTCAGGTCGACCTTGCGGCCATTGCCGATGTCGAAATAGCCGTCCATCAGATGCACATCGCTGTGGCAAACGCCGCACCCCGTGACGCGGACGAGAACCTCACGGCCCTTGGGTTCGGGCGTCGGGTCGGTCTGCTTTTCCAGCGGCTGACCGAACGTCACGATGCGGTGGCTGTGCATGGCGTCCCCTCGGGCTCTGTTCTTTCGGGCGAAGGCGCCAGCCTAGTCCGGCTCATGCGGCGACGCAAAGCCTCCCGTGCGCTCACAACGCTTGCGCGAAACGCCGCGGCGCGGCAGCTTGCCATCAGGGACCGGCCGAAACGGGACAGCGACATGGCAGACTACGATCTGATCTTGAAGGGCGGGCGCGTGATCGACCCGTCGCAGAACCTCGACGAGGTGAGCGATGTCGCCTTCAGCGGCGGCAAGGCGGCGGCCGTGGGCAAAAACCTGAAGCCAGGCGCCAACACCGAGGTGCGCGACGTCAAGGGCTACATCGTGACTCCTGGCCTCATCGACCTGCACACGCACGTCTATTGGGGCGGCACGTCGCTCGGCATCGACGCGGAGGAATTCTGCCGCCTCTCGGGCGTGACGACTGCGGTGGATACGGGGAGCGCGGGGCCGGGCAACTTCGCGGGGTTCCGCAAGCACGTGATCGAGCGATCCGACGTGCGCATTCTGGCCTACCTGCACGTGTCGTTCGCGGGCATCTGGGGCTTCTCCAAGACCGTCATGGTGGGCGAGAGCGAGGACATGCGCCTGATGGCGCCAGCCGAAGCCGTGGCGGTCGCTGACGCCAACCGGGACGTGATCGTCGGCATCAAGGTGCGCGTCGGCAAGCATGCGTCGGGCGAGCAGGGCGCGGCACCGCTCAACATTGCCATCCAGGCGGCCGAGGAGGCCGGCATGCCGGTGATGTGCCACATCGATCATCCGCCGCCGTCCTACGAGGAGGTGCTCGGCATGCTGCGTCCGGGCGACGTGCTGACGCACGCCTTCCGGCCGTTCCCCAACGCGCCCTGCACCGTGCAGGGCACTGTGAAGCCGGCCGTGCTGGAGGCGCGCAAGCGCGGCGTGCTGTTCGACATCGGCCACGGCAAGGGCTCGTTCTCGTTCAAGACGACGCGGGCCATGCTGGCGAACGGCTTCTATCCCGACACGATTTCGTCCGATGTGCACGTGTTGTGCATCGACGGTCCGGCCTACGACCAGGTGACGACCATGTCGAAATTCCTCGTGCTCGGCATGCCGCTGATGGAGGTGATCCGCGCTTCGACCTCCAACGCGGGACATGCGCTGAAGCGGATGGAGCTCGGCAGCCTCAAGCCAGGCTCGGTGGGCGATGCCACGATCTTGTCGATCAAGGAAGGCAAATTCGACTACGAGGACGTGACCGGCGAGCACTTGACCGGCGACAAGAAGATCATCGCCGAGGGCACGGTGATCGGCGGCAAATGGTGGCATCCCAAGCGCACGCAGAAGTTCGCGCGCATCGGGGCCAAGACGAAGGAGACCGCATAGTGGCGGCGGACGCTTCCTTCGGCGACGCAACGCTTGCCGAGGTTCCGGAAGCTGCCGCGGCCGGCCGCATTGCCGACATCTACGCCGAGCTGCGCAGGCTCACCGGCGCTCCTGTCGTCGCGCTCATCTTCCGACATCTGGCGACGCATCCCGGCCTGCTCGAGCAGATCTGGGAGTCGCTTGCATCGCCAATGCAGAGCGGCGTCTTTCAGGAGGCCGCCTGGAAAATCACGAGCGAGAGCGTTCCCGCCGATCTCATTCCACCCATCAGCGGCGATGTGCGCGAGTCGGTCGGCCTCCCGCGCGAGACGCCGCAAGGCCTGCTCAATGCCATTGAGGCCTACAACAGGGTCAACCCTGTGAATCTGGCCGTGATGCTGAGCCTGCTGAGACGGTTGGAGCTTGGAAATGCCGCCGCCACGTCCATCACGTCGCGCACATGGTCCCCACCTGCGCCGATCTCCGGCGTACTGTCCACGATGGTCCGCCCGGCGGACATCCCACCACACCTTCGCCGTGTGATCAGCGACCTTGGCTTTGGCGATCGCGATAAGGTCGGGACGGTTGTGCCGAGCTTGATGCGCCACTTCGCCATCGAGCCCGGCCTCCTCGGCCTTTTGCACGTCATTCTGACGCCGAAGCTGCGCGACGGCTCGCTCAAGCGCACGACCGACGCCTTCCACGCCAGGATGCGCCATGCAGCAGAAGAGCTGGCCCCGCGTTTGCGCTCCATGCCGCTGCTGGCCGCGCTGCCAGGGCCCGCGGACACGATCAAGACGTTCGCGAGCACCTGGATTCCGATGATGACGATCGTCGGAACCGCTCTCAGACGATCCCTTATCAGCTGAGCAACACCGGGAGGTTTCGCGATGACACCGGAAGAAAAACTCAAGTCGATGGGCCTGGAGCTGCCGAAGGTGCCGACGCCCATGGGCAACTACGTGCCCTACAAAGTGGACGGCAAGACGATCTATCTGGCGGGGCAGGGGCCGCGCCGGCCGGACGGGTCATCGATTTCCGGACGTGTCGGCGAGGACGTGACCATCGAGCAGGCCTACGAGCTGGCGCGCGGCGTGGGCCTGAGCCTATTGGCTGTGGCCAAGGTGGCGGCCGGCGATCTCGGCAAGGTCGAGGTGCTGAAGGTTCTGGGCATGGTCAACGCCGTCCCGGGATTCGGCGATCAGCCCAAGGTGATGAATGGCTGCTCGGACCTGTTCGTGGCGGTGCTGGGGGAGCGCGGGCGGCATGCTCGCTCCGCCGTTGGCATGGGCGGCCTGCCAGCCAATATCCCGGTGGAGATCGAGGCGATCATGCGGATCGTGGACTGAACCACGGACTGTCATCCTGGCCGAGCGCGTCAGCGCGAAGAGCCGGGACCCAGGACCAAATAACAGATGGCTGCCGCATCGGACACTAGGTCCCGGCTCGCGCGCGGGGACAAGCGCCGAAGGCTACGAGAACGCTTTCGGCCCGCGCTTGGCCGGGATGACAATCGGGGACGTGGCGACGTTCACATACTGCCAATCGCCTTGCCCGTCTTCCTCTCCAGGCGCGCCAGGAGCTGATCGAGCTCGGCCACATCATCGGCGTCGAGCTTGGGGCCAGGCGCGCGGACGGCGTTCGACGCGATGGCGCCGCGGCGGCGCAGGATCTCCTTGCGGAGTGCGAGGCCGATGCCGGGTTGCAGCTCGTGGCGCAGGATCGGCAGATAGAGGTCGTAGAGATCCTCCGCCTCGTCGGCTTTTCCGGCCGCGAACAGCGCGTGCATGCGCACCATCATGTCGGGGAAGGCGAAGCCGGTCATGCCGCCATCGGCACCGCGGCGATACTCCTGCGGCAGATGGATGCCGCCGTTGCCGCACAGGATCGGCATGTAGCGGCGCGCCTTGCCGTCACAGGCGCGGCGGATGGCGGACAGCTTGCGCAGGCCGGGCGATTCCTCGTGCTTGAACATGGCAATCTGCGGGAATTCGTCGACCATCTGGAGGAAGCAGCCGGCGGAGAAAAACACACCTGACAACTGCGGATAGTCCTGCACGCAGACGGGGATGGAAGGCCCAAGCTCCTTCAGCACGCCGCGCATGTAGCCGAGCACGGCCTCGTCGGTTCGAAGGCCCGGGATGGGCATGACCATGACGCCGGCCGCGCCCGTCTCCATCGACGTGCGTGCGATCTTGGTGAGCTGCGCCGTGCCCGGATTGCTGACTCCGACGATGGTCGGGATGCGGCCTTTGGCAGCGGCGATGAAGCGGCGGGCGACGTCGATGGTCTCGCTTTCGGACAGCTTCTGGAATTCGCCCATGACGCCGAGCACGGTCATGCCGTGGACGCCGCACTTGAGATAGAAGTCGACCAGGCGATCGATGCTGTCGAAATCGATGCGGCCGTCGTCGTGGAACGGCGTGGCAGCGATGACGTATATGCCCTTGGCCTCGGCGGGAAGCGTGGCGGACATGCGCCTCTCCAATGAGAACTAGCTCTGCGCGAGCTCCAGGATCACGCCGTTCGCGTATTTCGGCGCAACGGTGATCGTCCCGGGCTTCGTCGTGACGCCGCGGCCGCCGACGGCTGACTTGGCGGCATCCATATTGGCGACGCGCAGGGCCAGCGTCACGCCACCTTCCTGCGGCAGGCCGTCCAGCGGAACGCCCGGATGCCGTTTCTCCAGCGTGGCTCGATCAAGAAACACGAAATCGCCGCGCTTCCCGCCCGAGGCGACGCGGAAGGCACCATCATCGTCCGTGGTGACGGGCTGGTCAATCAGGCGGGACATATGACCGGCCGCGTCCTTCGGACTTGCCGACACCAGCTCAACGCGATCGATGCGCGTGGCGGTGTTGGCATGGCGCGTCAGCTCGGGAAACCAGACGGCGTCGCGCGTCAGGTGCTCGCAGGCGAAGATCCGCATGCCGCCGGGACGGTCGTTCGGGGGCCACAAGAAGGTGCGGAATTTGGCTTCGGTCTTGCGGCCGTCGGGCAGATCGACAGGGCGGCCAAAATCGAACGGGCCGGTGCCCGCCAGCCCGCGCGCAGCGATCTCGGCAACGCCGTCGGCCGCACTCGTGGTGGTGAAAGCACTGCGCTCGATACCCTCGCCGCGAGTCTTGAGGAATTCGCGGGTCGGTGCATTGCGCTCGGTGTCGGCGACGACGCCGATGAGCTCGATGTAGTCCTCGGCCAGCATGATGGTGTGGTTGGCCGTGCCCATGGCGGCGGTGTGGGTGCCGCGTGGCGCCACGGTGAAGCCCAGCGCGCGCCAGCTTTCCGCGGCAGCGTCGAGGCTGCGGGCGAGGATGACGACGTGGTCCAGGCCGACGATAGATTTGAGTGCCATGTGGAATGTCCGTTGGTTCGCGGCAGCAGAGGCGATGGGTGTCAAGGGAAAGTCGCCCGAGGGGCTTTGCGATGTCAACGGGTGGCGTGCGCAAGCACGCTTGCAGCGGATGCGGCAACAGGGTTGGATGGTTCCCCACCTTGAGACGGATCCGCTGATGCCTTCGACACCTCCCATGCCGCCCTCGCTCTGGGTCGCGGTGACGCCCGCTGGGCCGAAACTATCCTCGCTCAAAGGCCCGATTCAGGTGGACGTGCTCGTGATCGGGGCGGGCTTCACGGGATTGTCGACGGCGCTGCATTTGCGGCGTGCGGGCATCGATGTGGCGATCGTTGAGGCCGCAGAGCCGGGCTGGGGCGCGTCGGGGCGCAACAACGGCCAGGTGATCCCGACGCTGTCGCGGCCAGATCCCGACGATATCGTGCGCAAATACGGGGCCGGCGGCGAGCGGCTGGTGGCGCTGATCCGCGATTGCGCGTCGATCCTGTTCGACACGGTGCGCGAGGAGCGCATCGAAGCCGAGGCGGAGCAGACCGGCTGGATGCAGCCGGTGCATTCGCCGGGGCGCATGAAGATCGCCGAGCGCCGCGTCAAGCAGTGGTCCAGGCACGGCGCGCCCGTGGAGCTGCTGACGCGCGACGAGGTGCGCAGCATGACGGGCTCCAACGCCTGGTACGGCGGCTTCTGGAACCGCAGCGGCGGGCATATTAATCCGCTGGCTTTGACACGAGGGCTGGCACGCAGCGTGCTCGGGCGCGGCGGCCGCATCTACGCCAACTCGCCGGTGAAGTCGTTCCGGCACAGCGGGTCGCGCTGGATCAGCGAGACGGCGGAAGGCACCGTGCAGTCGCGTGCGCTGGTGCTCGCCACCAATGCCTATACGGGAGAGTTCTCGTCCAAGCTGGCACCGCGGATCGCGCGCGAGGTGGTGCCGGTGCTGTCGTGGCAGATGGCGACGCAGCCGCTCTCCGACAACGTGCGCCGCAGCGTGATCCCAGGGCGGCAGGCGGTGTCGGACACGCACCGGGAGCTGTATTTTGCCCGTTACGATGCGCGCCATCGCCTGATCACCGGCGGCAACCTGCTGATGCCATTCCGGAAACGCGAGCGCATGCGCGCCTACGTGAGCGAGCGCGTGGAACGGCTGTTCCCGCAGATCGGCCCCGTCACCATCGATCCGGTTTGGAACGGCTACGTGGGGATGACGCGCGACTTCTTCCCGCGCATGCACCAGCTCGGAACGTCCGGGTTTGCCTGGGCGGGGTGCAATGGCCGCGCAGTGGGCTTATCCATCGCTCTCGGGCGGGAGCTGGCGAAGGCGGTGACAGGCACATCGATCGAAGAGCTGGCCCTGCCTCTGAGCGAGCCCGAGCCCCTGCCCGCGCACGCCCTCGTGCGGCGGCTGGCGCCGCTGACGCTAGGATACTACCGTTATCTGGACGCCAAGGAGGTCTGAGCAGCCGTCAGCGCGACTTGGGCTGCGGCACAGCCTTTATGGTGTTCTCGCCGTCGACCTGCTTCTTGATCTCGGCATCGACGTATTCGAGCTTCGCCTTTTCGCGCAAGCCTGCGGCGACTTCCTGGGCCTTACGGTGCACCAGAGACGCGAGAATGCGCTCCTTGACCTGCTCGAACGGTGGTGCGCCACGCGCGCGGCGATCCTCGATCTTGATCAGGTGCCAGCCGAACTTGGTCTGTACCGGCATCGATATATCGCCCTTCTTCAGCTTGAAGGCCGCCGTCTCGAATTCAGGCACCATCTGCCCCTGGGCAAAATAGCCGAGGTCCCCGCCATCTTCCTTGCTGCCGGGGTCCTTGGAATGTTCTTTCGCCATTTTTGTGAAGTCTGCGCCGTGCGCGATCTTCTCATAGACCTCGCGGGCCTTGTCCTCGCTGTCGACGAGGATATGGCGGGCACGCACCTCCTCCTCAGGCTTGATGCCAGACACCTGCTGGTCATAAAGCTTGCGCGCCTCGCGATCATCGACGGAGCTCTTCACACTGCGCTCGAAGTACGAGTCGCGCAGGGCGCGCCGGCGCCAGTATTGCATGCGCTCGTCGAACTGGGCACCCGAGGCAAGCTTCTCGCCCTCGGCAGCCTCGGCGAAGAGCTGGTTCTCGATGAGGTATTCGAGCAGGACGCGGCGGCGCTGGTCCGGCGGCAGGCTGCCCAGCTCGTTGCCGATCTCCGCCTCGGCCAGCCGCATGTCGCCCTCGGTGATGGTCTTGCCGTTGACCTTGGCAACCACCTGATCCTGCGCCATCGCCAGCGAGCCGGCGGCCATGACGGACACGACAGACACGAGCGCGACGAGGGTGCGAGCAAAAAATCTGATCACTGGGCAAGTCCTTGTTATCGGGGCGATCCGCTGCGGCCTGTCATATGACAAACAGGCACGACAAATCCATGCTCCGGCAGGCTCAGCTACGGACGCGGAGGGCTAGCGTGCCGGCCAGGGCATGACTACTTAACATTTGTTCACATGGCGAGAATGCGGCCGCAATACGCGGGCTGTGGTCGCGTTGACATTGCTGGAGGCGGTCCTTATCTGTTTCGCGACTGCGGCTCCGGCCGGGGTTCCAAGAGGCGTGTTCCGCTCAGTTCTCCGCTTCTCCGCAAGAGATACGATCAGAGCGCGATGCCGGGCCGGCCTGCGGACTGGAAAATATTGATTTTGCCCTCGCGGCCCAGGGTTCGACCGTGCCCCTGACGCCGGCGAGATGACTTTGAGGACCATTCCATGCTGTCCCTGGGCTCGATTGCCTCCAAGATTCTCGGCTCCTCGAACGAGCGCAGGGTCCGGAGCTTCCGATCCAAGGTCGATGCTATCAACGCGCTGGAGCCGGAGGTGGCGCGTCTGAGCGACGCCGACCTCAAGGCGCGCACGGCGATGTTCCGCAAGCAGCTCGAGGACGGCGCCGATCTCGACGATCTGCTGGTGCCCGCCTTCGCGACCGTGCGCGAGGCCGCCAAGCGTGCACTCGGCCAGCGCCACTTCGACGTGCAGCTGATCGGGGGCATGGTGCTGCACGGGGGCAACATCGCCGAGATGAAGACCGGCGAAGGCAAGACGCTGGTCGCCACGCTGCCGGTGTATCTCAACGCGCTGGTCGGCAAGGGCGTGCATGTCGTCACCGTCAACGACTATCTCGCCAAGCGCGACAGCGAGTGGATGG
>JBJXDX010000081.1:0-9290 GCA_046154585.1 Hyphomicrobiaceae bacterium
CCAGCGGCGCCCAGTGCCCGACCTATTCGCACACAAGTGCAGCCGGATCGACTGACCACCTATCACTGCGCCCGCAGCTTGGCCATGACCAGAACGTCATGCCAACGGCCATCGACGAAGGCGGCGCGGCGAAGACATCCCTCGGTCTGCAGCCCCGCCTTGTCATAGGCCCGCACCGCGCGGTCGTTGTCGGCGAACACGTGGAGGTAGAGCCGCTCGAGATTGAGATCTCGGAACGCATGCTCGGTCGCGAGCGCGACCGCCTCCGACCCAGCACCCTGACCGCGACGCTCCTCCAAGCCGATGCGTATCGTTAGCTCAGCAGAACGAAACACCGAATGGATATTCAGCAGTTGAACCAGGCCGATGATCTCCTCGCCCCCGGTGGCGGGCCGGACTGCCAGATGAATGTGACTTGGGTCCATTCCGATGCTGTTGAACCAGATGTCGTGCGACATGGCACTCACTGGCCGAAACGGACCATGCTGGCGCACCAGGGCTGAATCATTGATCCAAACCAGCAGTGGCGCCCGGTCTTCCGAACGAATGCCGGTAAGCTTTACGATCTGGCCAATCAACACGGCGGCCCGCCCTTCTCAAGTTGACCAAGTTCCCGCCCATCATGCATCAGGTAGTCGATCACCGACAATCCCGGCAGAAACCGCTCCGTCGGGCCATACAGCCGTGGCTCGAACCCCTGGTAGACCAGCAACAGGCCGGCGGCGGCGAACATCCCATCCTGCTGATAGCCGCCCGCGCCGCCGCCCGCCAGATAGCCGTCGCAGCCGGCGGCCCGGGTGAGGTTGATCAGCAGCTCGGTCGCGGCGCCGGGCACGCCAAACTCGGATTGCCGCAGGAGTGGCGTCGCCAGGCCGAGGTGACGGGCAATGGCGGTGATAGCGTGGATGTTGAACGCGGCAAGGTAGGGCTCCGGATGCCGGATCAGCGGCTCGAGCAGCGCCATGGCGGGCGCGTAGTTCGCGGCGCGCGCATAACTCATTGCGAGCGTGCGCAGGAGCTTGTCCCGCCAGGGCTGGTGGTCGTCGATCTGGATGGCACTGATGGGGGTTCCAAGGGCGGCGCGCCGCAACGGCGGCCCGATCGCGTGCTCGCGCCCCTGCACTGCAATCCGCACGCGATTGACGATACTGCCCATGCCATCGCTTCCCGAGCGCGGATAGTCGACGGCATCGAGCAGCACGAACACATCTGCCCGACGGATCTTGTCGAAATACCCTAGCCACGGAAAAAAGTTCGGCTGATGGATGGCGCAGAGGCGGGGCCTGTGGTCCGGCATCGGGACGCTCACCGGATGTTCGGCCGACCGTGCTTGGCCGTGATGTCGTCGTACCAGCTCCCCATGGCGGCGGCGTAGCCGTCGATGGCGCGCTGCAGCCGCGCCCGCGGCGGCATCGCCTCGGGCGTCCACCATTCCGGGTGGGTCAGCACCTGCAGCCGCTCCTCCTTCGCCTCCTCCAGCACTGTGCGCAGGCGTCTGAAACGCCAGACCCCGTTCGAGTCCGAGACGTAGCCGTGGCTGGCCTTGAGCGTGCGGCCGTAAGCGTTGACCATGCCGGCGACGATATCGTCCTCGAAGTCGGCTGGTTCGAACAGGCCGAAATTGTGGAAACTGACCGCGACGGGCCGCCGA
The DNA here is from genome assembly GCA_046154585.1 of Hyphomicrobiaceae bacterium. Taxonomy (GTDB): domain Bacteria; phylum Pseudomonadota; class Alphaproteobacteria; order Rhizobiales; family Hyphomicrobiaceae; genus CADEFX01. The sequence goes on from JBJXDX010000081.1 coordinate 1,652, forward strand.
CCGAACTCGCGCGCGAGGAGATCGCGCTCGGCCGTGATTTCCGCGATGAGATCGTAGGCACGCGTGCGCTCTCCATAGCACGTCGGGTCGAAGTGAAGTGCGAGATCGTGCCCGAGCGCCAGAATTCGCCGCATCTGCCCGACAATCGGGGGTGACAGTAGATTGTAGTAGGGGCAGCGCGGGAACACGAAGTATGTGGCGACAACCCCTTCCTCAGCTTCGATCTCGGCCAACCGCCGCGCGCGGTGGACCGAAGCGTCAATGTCGTGGCGCCACAAGATCGTGCGCGATGCGCTAGCGTCGGAAAAGCGCGAGAAGCGATAGCTCACCTGCGCCAATCGCAACAGCTCTCGATAGCCGGCCTCCGTGAAATCGGCGAACTCGGCAGCGTGTGCCGCGTGGGGGCGGGTCATGATGCCGGTCCCGTGAAACGCCGCTGCGACGCCTTCGCCAGCGTGGCTAAGAAATTCGCTCCGTCAGGACCCGTTGCGTCTTCAATCGCGATCAGGCCGGAGCCAGTCACAACTGCAATTGTCTCGGTTCCCGGCAGTCGGAAGAGTTGGCCCGGCTTGCCACATACGACAGGCGACGCAAGCGGCTGCGACTTCCAGATCGTCACCTTGTCGGCCCCGAGATGGGTAAACGCACCTGGGTAGGGCCGAGTGACAGCTCTGATCAGTCGATCGATTTCGGCGGCTGGCCGGGTCCAAACGATCTCGCCATCCTCGGGGGCTCGCTGCAGCCCGTAGGTCGCAACGCCCTCCTGCTGTACCGGTCGAGCCCTGCCTTGGATGATGCTTGGCAATTCGCTGACCGCCATCTCGGCGCAGGTGGCTTGCGACCAGTCGACCAACTCGCCGACCATGGTCCGATCCCCGATCGATGTTCGGCGCTGGGCATAGATGGCACCATCGTCGACCCCGTCCGTCATCTCGAATAAGGTCATGCCGCATTCCATGTCCCCGTTCAGAAGGGCCCAGTTGAGTGGCGCCCCACCTCGAAGCCGGGGCAACAGCGAGGCGTGAAAGCCGAGACAGCCATGGGCGAACAGATTGCGCACGCGCGCCGGAATCATATGATACCAGCCCGCCGCCAGTCCCAACGCGGGGTTCTGGTCGGACAGAAATTCCGTGAGTGGCGCGTAGCCATCGTAGGTCAGGCACGGTACGCTTCGCGCCGTGCACCAGCCAGCCACGTCGACCGCACGCGCGTTGCGGACAACTGTCGGACTATAGGAAATGCGAAACTCGGCGCCGGACGAGACAACGGCCACGATCGGGATCGCGGCGACGGCAACCGCTTCTAGGACGGCAACCGTCACGTCGGTGCTGCCGAAGACGACAATTCCGTTAGCTTTGGACATAGGTCATCATGTTTGCCGAGCCCGGCCGCCGGCAGATCACGGTGATGCCGGCATCCTCGGCCTTCAATTGCTCAATCTCAAGACCCAGCGCGCGACACCAACCTGATACCTCCCCCGGCGTCTGGCGATGGCAATAGCGCGGCATGTACCAGTCGAAATTGATATGGTTCATCTCGTCGAGCGCCAGCTCGGGGCGATAGTAGGCCTTGCAGAAATGCCAGTAGAACAAGCGCTGGACATTGATCCGGCCTTTCGGAATGCCGAGCACCTCGATGTCCTCGTCGATCTCGATCTCGGCGTCGAGCTTGCCGAGCGCGATGCCGAGCCTGGTCAGCGGCTCGAGCTTCATCCAGGCCGCCTCTGGTGACATGCCCGAAACCTGCGCGCGTACGTGATCGTCGATGAACTCACGAGCGGGCGACTTCTTGGCGTAGACGTAGGCCGCAAGCAACCCGCCTGGCCGAACAAGGGGAGCCAGCGAGGCAAAGCCCTGCTCGGTCGAAGGCGTGTGATGCAGAACGCCTTCCGAGAAGACGATATCGAAGCTTTCGGGTCGGAATGGCAGCGCCAGCAGATCGCCCTGCACGAACAAGCTCGCCCCTGCATTCGGAGAGATTGTCTCGCGCGCAATGTCGATGGCGCTGGAGATGTCGGCGCCGACATAGTGCAGCCGTCGTAGCTGCGCCTCGAACGCAATGCCACCCGAGTAACCCGCGCCACAACCAGCATCGAGCACGGTTATTGGCTGGCTGCCGGTTCCGCCAAGCCGGGCGACAAGATCACCATAGCGCGATGTCAGCCACTCGCGACTCGCTGTGCGCATGGCGTCCGACGCATAAGTATCGCGCTTCGCCCACTTGAAGCCGAAAGTGTCCTTGGTCTGCTCCTGATCGGGATCGAACACGGCCGTGTCGCGCAGCACCCCACCGCGCGCCATGAGCGTGCGCCCACCGAGTACCGCTCGTTGTCCTTCCGCCGGCGGTTGTCCACCCAGAATTTGCGCGATCCAGTTCGCCGTCATTTGAAACTCGCGAGAGCGGCGACCACACGATCAACGTGCTCAGTCGTCATGTGGTTGTGCAGCGGCAGCGCCATGGTCTGCGCCTCCAGCATGGTGGCATTCGGGAAGGCTTCCGGTCTCGTGCCAAAGCCCTCGCGATAGGCGGCGAGGCCGACGACGCTGTGCGTGCCCGGGCGTCCCGCGATCTTCTGCTCCTGCAGGCGGGAGAGCATCTCATTGCGCGTGATGGGCGATCGCTTGGGATCGACACGGACAACATAGGCCTGCAAGGCATGGTCGTGGCTCTGCGGGCGAAGCGGCCGCGTCAGCCAGCCGAGGCCGGCGAGCTTGCGATCATAATAATCAGCGAGCGCGCGCCGCTCGGCAACAAACTTGTCGAGCTTGCCGAGCTGCACGAAGGCGATGGCGGCCTGTATGTCCGTCATCCGGTAGTTGTAACCGAAGACCTTGAAATCGGGCAGCTCGTAGGGCTTCGCGCCGCGGTGGCGCACCTCCTCCGAGACGCTGGCGCCGTGATTGCGCAGAACGTCAACCTTTTCGGCCAGTGCGGAATCGTTGGTTGTCACCACGCCGCCCTCGCCGCAAGTGATTGACTTGCGCGGGTGAAGCGAGAAGCAGCCAAGTGCACCCAAACTGCCCGCCGGGCGGCCGTTCCACGAGGCGCCAGCCGCGCAGGCTGCGTCCTCAATGATTGGCATGTGGCTGGGTACCACTTCGCGCAAGCGGTCCACGTCAGCACAGAGCCCGAACAGGTGAACCGCCATGATTGCTTTGGTTCGCGACGTCACGACTTTTGCAAGCGCCTCGGGATCGACATTGCATGAGGCCGGCTCAACATCGACAAAGACCGGCTTAGCGCCGCAATGAACCACGACATTGGCCGTCGACACCCAGGTAAAGGCTGGAACGATCACCTCGTCACCCGCCTTGATGTCGAGTGCCAGCAGCGCCAGATGCAGCGCCGTGGTGCAAGACGTCACAGCAAACGCATGCTTGACTTGGTGCCTTTCGGCGAACGCGGTCTCAAACTTCCGCACCCAAGGTCCTTGCGTCAGCCAGCCGGACTCCAGCACCTGACGAACGGCATCAAGCTCTTCAGCACCCATGGACGGGCGAGCAATCGGAATCGGTTCAAGTGCGAACAAACTTACGTTCCTCAGTTGTCCAGCGTCTCCGGCGGGCGGCCGTGGGCGCGGATATGGTCATAGACCCGTTCGTAGCGCTCGGCTAGCACGTCCTTCGACCACCATTGCAGCGCGTGCGCCCGGCTCTCCTCGCCAATCCGCGCCCGTTCCTCGGGGTTCTCGACTAGGCGCTTCAAGACGTCATACACGGTTTCCTCGCTGGCATCCACGACCGGGCATTCGGCGATGCAGCGCGTAGGCGAGATGCCCCTTGGCTCGATCTTGTTAAGCCGCCCGACCACGGGGCGGCCGAGCATCAGGCCCTCGCGCGCCGTGGCGCCGTATCGGCCGTAGTTGAGCTGGTCGACGATGATGTCGGCCTGCGCCAGGATCCAGCGATTGTGCAGGCTCGGCACCTCTTTGCGGAACAGCAGCCGCACGGGGTGGCCCTCGGCATTGAGGCGGTCAATGGCGCCGATCACGGCACCAGTGCCCTTGACGTTGACGCCGTTCTTAGTGCGCAACTCGTAGTTGCCAACCGAATGGTAGATCAGAATCTCGCCTGGCTCTTTCGGCTCCCGCCATTCCTCCGGCACCGGAACGCCGCGCGTCAGGTCCGGATGCCAGAGATTGGGGTCGACGGCAAAGCTCAGCGGCTCGCGGAACACCGCGGGTGTATCGAGGAAATCGAGTGGCGGATCGGTCTCGATGCAGATCAGGTCGGCGAGCTGCTGCACCTTCCATCGCCATGCGTTGGCGCGCTCGTTCGAACATACAACCGGTTGATCCCGCCAGACGCACTTGGGGCATGAACTCGGACTCCATGTCTCGAACGAACTTTGGGAATGCAGGTCCGGCGTGCCGACATGAGTGTAGGCAATTCGAGCGCCGCGCCGCTTCAACTCGAGCACGTCCCAAGGTACCCGATCATACTCTTGGGAGACGTCGTAGTTGTAGGGAAAGAACGACATGGTCCCGCGGCCATGAAAATGAACCATGTCGAAACGGCTGGCGACCTCCTTGAAAGTGATGCGAAGCCGGTCCAGTTGCTGATTGGCGTCCGGCTCGAACAGGTTCCAGTCGAAGCCGTGGAAATGCTTGGCGTAGTCGGAGGCGGGATCGACAATCGCCATCGACACGGCATCCCAGCCGCGCTTGCGCAGGCTGTCGGCGAGATGGAAGAAATTGTAGTAGGCCGGATTGACGAACAGCACCGAGCGCTTGCGCGGCTCGGCAGGGATCGGCGCTGCATTGCTGAGCCCGCGCGCGACCGGGTCCTCACCAAAGGGCGGGTATTGCCCGGGCGGCTCGCCCTCCATCTCCAGCGCGTGCAGATGCGGCACGAGGGCAGTGTCGCGGGCGCCGAGCGCAATCATCAACCGGCGTCGGCGCACGTCGGGAAGTGCTTCCTGTGGAGCAAAAACAGTTGATGGCAAAGTCGCCTCCGCGGCGATCACATGTGCCCAAATCGGCGCATCGGCGCGCGCGCCATCCGTCCGGATCAGCAGGCGCACGCTGTCGGCCATTGCCTCCGGCCAGTCGTCTTGAGCATCGTCCTCGAAGAAGGCGCCGTGCCGGTGGGCGATGTCCCAGCGCATATCCGAAGCGTTCGACCACGCCACCAATTCGACTTGGCTCGGCGCGAAACCGGCAAGCAAAACGCCCAATTCCGGTTTGACGGGCAGGAGCGACACGCGTGAGTTTTTGCGGATAGGGATCAGTCTCGACTGCGGGGGAAACCGGCGCAGGAATGCGCGAGAAAGCGCCGTGAAACCACGCGAGGTCTCGGCATAGTTCAGGGCGACGCTTTCGAAGCAAGTCGAAAGCATGGCGTGCCGCTCCGTCAGTTCGGCATGGCGTGACGCCAGATCGGCATGGCGTGACGCCAGATCGGCTTGCGCCGCCCGCGCTTCCAGGAGCAGCGCATCGACCTGCGCCTTCCACTCCATCGCACGTTTCGGGAAATTGAAGCGGCTGCCGGCAATCGACCTCCTGATCCAACGGAACTCCCCCCTCATCTCTCGCGCTCCGCCCGTTTCCGGTCGGACCGACGCCACTCAATCAACCGCCGCAGCCCATCATCGAGCGGGATCGCCGCCGTAAACCCGATCTCCTTGGCCGCACGCCTGGGATCGCCGATGCGGTTGCGCACAAGCGTCGCCTGACTACGCGGCGCGTAGGCGATCGGCTGATTGCAGCCGGTGAGATGACAGATGCGCTCCGCCAACTCCTTGAGCGACGTTCGCGTGCCAGTGCCGACGTTGTAGAAGCGGTCAACTGTCTCCGCCTGCATGGCGCAGATGTTCGCCCGTGCACAGTCCTCTACGGCCACGAAGTCGAACGCCTCGCTGCCGTCGCCGAGAATCATCGGCCCGTCCCCGCGATCGATGGCGTCGAGCATCTTCATGATCACAGCGATGTACGCGCCCTTGTAGTCCTGACGCGGGCCGTAGACGTTCATGTAGCGCAGACCCACGACATTGAGCCCGTAGCGATGATGGAACGCGCGCGCCATGGCTTCACCGGCAATTTTGGTCGCGCCGTAGAAATTCTTGTTGTTGAAGGGATGCTCCTCGTCCATGGGCTCGCGGACTGCATCGCCGTAGACCGAGGCCGAGGACGAATAGACGAGGCGCCCCACCGTCTGGGCGACACAAGCCTCCAACACGTTAAAAGTTCCGCGCACGTTCACGTCGAAAGCAGACCGTGGAAAATCGTGACACTGCAACAGCCAGAGCGCCGCAAAGTGGAAAACGCAGTCGGCACCCTTGAGGACATCGTTGAGGATGTCCGTCTGCAGGATGTCGCCACCCGTGTCGTGAATATTCACCCTGGGATCGCGCAGCGCCGCTGCTAAATTTTCTGAACGCCCACGGACGAAATTGTCGTAGATCGTGATCTCGCGCGCGCTGGTCTTGGTCAGGAGGTCCACAGTATGAGAACCGATTAGTCCGGCGCCGCCAATGACGACCACCCTCTTCCCGTCTAAACTGTTCACTTCAAGATCTCCCTGGCTCAAACCGACACCCGCTGTCATACCTCAGGTGTTGCGCGAGTGCGAGCCTATAGACTACGGTCGGCGCCACGGCGTGAGGCCGACACCCAAGCGTGCGGGATGCAACTAAAAGACCCAATGGAGAGGCTGTGATATCTCGGACACCACGTGCACCGGATACGTCCGCACTGGCCGACGCAGGCTTGCTGTTGGACTGTTGGGTGCATCGCGACGACAATAATCCCAATCGAGCAGTCGTTACAGTGAGGACGACGGACGGCCAATTCTCATTCACAGTGAACAAAGAGATCCTGGAACATCTCGGACCGAAGTTGCTGGAAAGTGCCGCTGAGCTTTTATCACGTCCCAAGCATTGAACGCGGGTGGCGGATCGCATTTTTGGGTACCGAGCCGGCCGACTATCGTCCGCTGGCTGTGGTACTGCGGTCATGGTTGACTACCTGCAATGGCGGCATATCTGGCGGCTTCGAGACGTCCATTTCCTGCGTCGCGTTGGTCGTCGATCGCGTTTGCCCGCATCCCTCAATGACGGCTGTGAGTCAGTCTCGCCCGGAATCGGCCTGAGGTCGATGATGGCGGCGGCGCTCGACGATCACCCAAGACCGACCGTTTGGTGCCGGATTGCGCGCCCATCCGATTGCGGTGCAGCAAAATCTGGGTTGCGATCGTGCAGATAGCGGGACACAAAAGCACACGCTGTCTGATCATTCGTGTCTCACGACGGCCGCAAGTGGCCCAGTCCCATAATGTTCTCTCCGTCCGCATCGGACAGCAGCGGACCTAGGCTGTCAATTCTCTGCAAGGCGTGCCGACAGCACAGACGGCTCAATCTCGACGCACACGCCATCCCCTTGCTTCCGCTTAACGGCTGGTGACCGGACCACCCTCGGGCCTGCTGCCGCCGGGCCAGCGCGATCCGCCGTATCGCCGCCCTGCTTCCGCCCGGCTCGAAACTCACCAGACGACCTGGCGAGGCCGCGCGGGGTCGGACGCCTATCCCCGCGCACCACCTCCGCCCTATTCTCTGCCGATCCCGCCCGGACAGGGACGAGCTCGAGACCGCCTCAGGCTCCGCGAGCGGGATGCGGCATGCGTTGGCTGGCGAGGCGTAACGG
>JBJXDX010000082.1:0-38078 GCA_046154585.1 Hyphomicrobiaceae bacterium
GCCGCCATCCGGCACCCGCGTGCGGCGATTTTGGGCTCGGCCTGCCAGGGGGATAGCCCGGAACGACACCGGGGCCCTGCGTCAATACCCTTACGTGCCCTCCGCAATCCGGTCCCATTCACTGGGGCGTTGGTGGAGAACCGCAGCCTTAGGGCTTCAATCAACCCCGCGGATCTCACGCGTCCAACACGCGCTACCTTCCGCGGCGCCGCCCGCCTGCCCGCGCAATGCGCTGGATCCACCGCGCCCCACGGCCGGCAGGCGATGGCGCAACGATACGCGCTTGCCCATAAGCGGGGATAAGTTTTCCGTTCGGATCGAGATCAGATGGTTTCCGGTGCGTCACCTTTGCGTGATTGTGACCGCGAACCATCCGGCGATGCCGGCGTTCCTGCTCGCTCGGCGCAACACCGCGATGGCCAATTGAGCACGGCTGGGCTATTGGCTCCGCCCGACATGAACCACACAGGGCAAGACGACGGGTGACACGCCGAGTACGCAAATGGCTGATCGCTGTAGCGGCCGTCCTCATCGCAGTGCCCGTCGCCGCACTCGCCGGCGCATGGTTGATCGGCCGAGCGTCCGTTGCCCCGCTCTCGGGCAAGCTGGAACTGCCCGGATTGAGTGGGCCGGTCGATGTCGTTCGCGACGCCGAAGGCGTGCCACACCTCTTCGGCCGCACCCTGAACGATCTCTATGCTGCCCTCGGCTTTGTTCATGCTCAGGACCGGCTATGGCAGATGGAGTTGCTGCGGCGCGCCGGCCAAGGGCGCCTGTCCGAAGTGTTCGGCGAGCGCACCATCGAGACCGATATCTTCATCCGCACGCTCGACGCTTATGGGTACGCCCAACGAGCCGTCGCCAAGCTGACGCCCGAGCAGCGTGCGCCACTCGAGGCCTATGCCCGCGGCGTCAACGCATTCCTGCACAGACCCGTGGGTTTGCTCGAGACGCGCTTCGCACCCGAGTTTCTGCTGCTGCGCCACACTCCGGAGCCGTGGACGGCCGCCGACTGCCTCGCCATTCTGAAAATGATGGCGCTGAATCTCAGCACCAATTTCGAGCACGAGATCACACGGCTCACCTATGCAGCTCAAGGGCTCAGCCCCGACGAGATCGACGACCTGATGCCGCCGCAGGACGCCAAAGCGCCTCCGCTTCCCGACATCCGGCAGCTCTACGCCTTGCGCCCGGTGCCGCGGCAGCACGCGGCCGCCACCAGCGACCTCACGGCCGAGTTCATCAGCGGCGGCGCCTCCAACAACTGGGTCGTTTCGGGCGGGCGCACAAAGACCGGCGCGCCGCTGCTCGCCAACGATCCACACCTGCGGCTCGGCGCGCCGTCAACTTGGTATTTCGCCCACCTGGCGCTGCAACAGGAGAACGCCCCGACGCTCAACGTCCTGGGCGCGAGCCTCGCCGGCACGCCGCTCATCGTGCTCGGTCGCAGCGATACACTCGCCTGGGGCTTCACCAACACCGGCGCCGATGTGCAGGATATTTTCATCGAGCGCATCAATCCGGACAATCCGCAGGAGTATCAAACCCCGGACGGTTGGCAGCGCTTCACCACCGACATTATCGAAATCCGCAGCAAAAATGGCCCCACGCGCACGCTCGATCGCCGCCGCACGCGGCACGGCCCTGTGCTGCCGTCGTCGTATCGTAATCTCGGCACTATACTGAGCCCGAGCTATGCTGCGGCCCTGCGCTGGACCGCGCTCGACGACGACGACACCACCATTGTCACGGGCATGTTTCACCCGCGCATGCGCACGGTCGGCGATTACATCGAGCACATGCGACCCTACGTCGTGCCGATGCAGACCATGGTCGTGGCCGACACCAGCGGCGGCATCGGCATGATCTCGCCCGGTCGCGTGCCCGTTCGCGACGGCGCCAACGCGGTGATGGGCCGAGCGCCCGTGCCGGGCTGGAACGCGACATACGACTGGAAAGGCTTCCTCAAATTCGAGGATCTTCCGCGCGTCGAGAACCCACCGGCGGGCGCTTTCGGCAGCGCCAACGCCTCCATCGTTGGACCAGACTACCCGCACATGATCACGCTCGACTGGGAGCTCGACTATCGTGCGCAACGCGTCAACGAACTCATTCTCGCGCGCAGCCGGCACGACATGGCATCGATGCGTGATGCCCAGCTCGACGTGCTATCGCAGCCGTTCCTGCAGCTCAAGGGACTGATGATCGCGGCGGCGCGCAAGGCCGGTGCAACGGATGCGCGGACGCTGGACCGGCTGCAAGCCTGGGATGGCATGATGCGCGGCGATACCGCCGAGCCGCTGATGTTCATGGCCTGGGTGCGTGAAACCATCCGCGCCATCTACGCCGATGATCTCGGTCCGGCATTCCCACGTTTCTTCAACCCGCAGGCCGCCGTGCTCATTCGCCTGCTAGATGGCAAGGCTGCAGGCCGCGACTGGTGCGACAACATCGCGACATCCGAGCGGGAGACATGCGCAGCCCTGATCGCCACCGCGCTCGGCACCGCGCTCGCCGATCTCGACAAACGCTACGGCTCCAATCGCGACGGCTGGATTTGGGGCAGCGCCCACTATGCTGCCAATGAGCATCGCCCGCTCGGCACGCTCGCCGTCATCGGCCGCTTCTTCAACGTCGAAGTGCCGAGCCCGGGGGGCACCTACACGCTCAATCGCGGCCAGGTCGATTTCAACGCCGAGCCGCCGTTCGCAAATCGCGGCGCCGCAAGCTGCCGGGCCATCTACGACCTGTCGAATCTCGACAACTCCCAGTTCATTCACACCACCGGACAATCCGGCAACCCGTTTTCGCCGTTCTACAGATCGTTCGCCGCGCGCTGGTCGAAAGGCGAGTACATCGGCATCGCCACCAAACGGCCGGACATCGAACGCACCGCCATCGGCACTTGGCAGTTGACGCCGAAATAGGCTCAGCCGTTACCTTCCATGACCGCGCGCAAAGCATGGGGCGTCTCGGGTGCGCGCGCGGCCTCACTGTCCTCCGTGAAACGCGCAATCTCTTCCCGCTGCGCCTCGACCTGCGCCGTCAGGCCCTTGATCGTACCTTCGCCAACGGCAAGCTGCGTTTCTCGTGCTGCAATCTCCCCTTTCAGCGCACCAATGCTTGCATCGCGCTTCGCAAGCTCCGCGCGCAGACCGGCAAGGTCGGCATCCTGCTGCTTGATGCGCGCCGCCTTGGCCACTGCGTCGGCACGCACCGCCGCCAGCTCGCCGCGCCGCGTATCGATCTCGCGCTGCAGGGCATCGGCGAACATGGGGCTCGCCGCGTCGAAAGCGTCGCGAATCCCGTCGAGCATGGCAGTGGCCGTGTCATCATCGGGATTGATCTCGAGATCGAGCAACGCCCGGTAGGCCTGCCGCACCCACACCGGCACGTCATCCCGCGCAGCAAGCTCTCGCCGCGACGGCGCAAAATGCTGCATTTCACTCGTGAGAAACGCCGTGATGTCGGCCGCGGCGGCGTCGAGGGAGCGCGGCCAGCGCAGACTGAGCCGCGCTCCTACCCGCTGCATCGCCGGACGCCAGTCGAGGAGCACCTGCTCGTAGGATACGACGGCGCGTGATGCCGCCCGCGTCGCATGCTCCGCATCGAGCGCATGCCGCAGCCAAAGCAGCGCCACCCGCCCGGGCAGTATACCGTCGCGGTCGCTTAGAGAATGAATGACGGCCAAGGGATTGCGGATGACCAGAAGATAGCGCGGCTCGATTCCTTTCTCGCGCAGCAGCTCGGCATAGAATGGCACGAGCCGACACAGGCGCGGCTCCTTGAGCACAAAGAGACCGGAATGGGGATAGTCGGCATCGATGAGGTCTGACAGCTCGGGCTTGAAATCGGCAAGCGCCCGCGTCGAACGCTCGGCCGCGTCAAGGCTCCGCCAGTCGTTCCAGCGGCTGCCGAGCTTCTCCAGCAAGCGATCGTGGCAGGCGACCAACCGTTCCGGCTCCCAATGCCCGCGTTCGTTGCCGCGGTTGGGTCCCATGACGACCTTGGGAAGATCGGCGCCAAGCAAGCTCGCGACGCGGGCCACCGCCGACGTTCCGCTCCGGTGCATACCAAGCACGAGCAGACAGATCCGGCGCCCATCGTGCATAGTGGTCCCCCGCCAGCCACAACACGAGCCTACGATATCGTCACGATTGGCAACCGTCTCTGGTTGCAATTTGCAACTGTGGATTACTTTTTCACCGCAAACGAACACCGTATGATTGCTTAGAGATAGCTTTAGGTGTCACCTTGAAAATCACGTCCCTCGCGATTCCCGACGTCAAGCTGGTCACGCCGAACATTTTTCGCGATGACCGCGGCTTCTTCTCGGAAACCTTCAACGTGCGTGCGCTCGCGTCCGGCGGCGTCGCCGGCCACTTCGTGCAGGACAACCATTCGCTGTCGGTCCAGCAGGGCGTCGTGCGCGGCCTGCACTACCAGCTCCCGCCGACGGCCCAAGACAAGCTGATGCGCGTGACGCGCGGCTCCATTCTCGATGTCGCCGTCGACATTCGTCGGGGATCGCCGACCTATGGCCAGCACGTGGCCGTCACCCTCAGCGCCGACAACTGGGAGCAGCTCTGGGTTCCCAAGGGATTTGCCCACGGCTTCTGCACACTGGAGCCGAATACCGAGGTCGTCTACAAGGTCACCGACTACTACGCACCCGAATTTGATCGCGGCCTGCGCTGGAACGATCCCGATCTCGGCATTAAATGGCCAGTGACAGCGGAGAGTGCGGTTCTGTCGGCAAAGGACGCCGTCACCCCCATGTTCCGCCAGTTGGACTCGCCATTTCAGTACTAGAGCAGGATCGTTTCGGAATCGAATCACCTTGCCCCACCCGAAGCGTCTCGGCCGAAACGTGAATCCTGCTCTATTTCATTAGTTTAGAGTGCGATTCACGTTTCGCATGGAAGCCGAAAGTGCTTCCATGCGAAACGATCGCGCTCTAGCCGCAGCTGAAATTCCGGCATAATGATCGCAACAGGACGGCGCTGAGAACCTGACACTAGGGAGCCCCATATGAGCGCGTGCATCATCGGCTGGTCGCACACCAAGTTCGGCAAGCTCGACGGCGAGGACGTTGAAAGCCTGATCGCCCGGGTCGCCGTCGATGCCATCGCCAACGCCGGCATCGAGCCCAAGGATGTCGATGCGGTTTTCGTCGGCCATTTCAACGAGGGCTTCTCCCGTCAGGCCTTTCCAGCCTCCCTTGTGTTTCAGAAGCTGCCGGAGCTGCGCTTCAAGCCGGCGACCCGCGTGGAGAACGCCTGCGCCACCGGATCGGCTGCCGTGCACGGCGCCATCAACACCATCGCCGCGCGCAAAGCCCGCACGGTGCTGGTCGTCGGGGTCGAGAAGATGACGGACCTCAAGGGCGCCGAGGTCGGCGACACGCTCATGAAGGCCAGCTACCTGAAGGAGGACAGCGAGATCGAAGGCGGGTTTGCCGGCGTCTTCAGCCGCATCACGCAACAGTACTTTCAACGCTATGGCGATCAGTCCGACGCGCTGGCTCGCATCGCCGCTAAGAATCACAAGAACGGATCGGGCAATCCTCTGGCGCAAATGCAGAAGGACCTAGGCTACGACTTCTGCCGCACCGTGTCCGACAAGAACCCGCTGGTAGTCGGGGCCCTGCGCCGGACAGATTGTTCGATGGTGTCCGACGGAGCCGCCGCCGTCGTCATCAGCGATACGGATACGGCACTGGCGATGGATCAGGCGATCGTCGTGCGCGCGGCCGAGCAGGTCAACGACTTCCTGCCGATGTCGAAGCGCGACGTGATCGCGTTCGAAGGCCCCGAGCTCGCCTGGAAGCGGGCGCTCGCCAACGCGCGGCTCGACCTCCTCGATCTCGATCTCGTCGAAACCCATGACTGCTTCACCACCGCCGAACTCATCGAATACGAGGCCATGGGGCTGACGGCGAAGGGCGACGGCGCGCGGGCCATCAACGAAGGCTGGACCATGAAGGACGGCAAGCTGCCGGTGAACCCGTCCGGCGGATTGAAGGCGAAAGGCCACCCGATCGGCGCCACCGGCGTGTCTATGCATGCGCTCGCCGCCATGCAGCTCGCCGGCAAGGCGCCCGAAGGCATTCAGATCTCGAACGCCAGACTGGCCGGCATCTTCAACATGGGTGGGGCGGCCGTCGCCAACTACGTGACGGTGCTCGAGCGGCTGCGGTAAAATGCTGCGACGAGAGAGTACGAACGCTCGCTTGCGCTGACGCTTCTTCAATAGATGGTCTGCTTGAGCCGCTCGGGATACGCCTGATCGTAGGCTTTGCCGTCGAAGGAACCTTTCGTCAGCGCCTCCAGCATCTTGCCCACCGTCGGCAGCTCCGAGCGTGCGATGCGTGACGCGGGGTCCCACAGCTTCGAACGCACGAGCGCCTTCTGGCATTGCGGGTAGACGCGCTCGGCCGTCACGACGATGACGCACGCCGGCACCTTGCCCTCCATCGCAAAGCTTTCGCGCAATTCCGGGTCGGTCGACAGAACAGCACGGCCATTCACGCGCATGGTCTCGCCGATGCCCGGGATGAGGAACAGCAGCGCCACGCGCGGATCGCGCACGATGTTGCGCAGCGAGTCGACGCGGTTGTTGCCGCGCCGGTCCGGTATCATCAGGGTATGGCGGTCCACGACGCGCACGAACCCTTTGGGATCCCCGCGCGGCGAGCAATCGAGCCCCTCCGCGCCGCACGTGGCTAGCACGACGAACGGCGATGCCTCGATGAAGGCCCGATAGTGATCGGAGATGTAATCGATCTCCTTGATCTGGGCCGCCTTGACGGGTTCCCCGTAGATAGCATCGAGCTCTGCGAGTGTCGTGATCTCGTGTGGCATGGACACCTCCATGTCCCCGCCTAACACAGCCCGGCAAAGACGAAAAGGCAGCACGGTAAAGCCTGGGCCTGAAATCTTGACAATATCAATCAAGTATTAGTATGAAGGCCCGATGGCTGATCCCTGCACAGGCCGATATGGCTGTGGCAAGGGCACATCAAGCGGCCGATGCCGGTGCCTGACGCGCATGCCGGGCATCATGATTGCGAGAGTCCAAGGTTGCATATTCGCCGCCGTGACAAGATCGACCGCAAGGATGCTGCATGAGTGATCGGGGGGCCCGCACAGTTTGGCTACCATCGGTGGGCATCTGGTTTGCGCGTGGCACCGCGTGCGTCCTGTTGTGCGCGCTCGTCGTTGCCTCGCCCCGCGCCCAAGATAGCGCGGTCAAAAGCGAAACGCCTATCGCAACGAGCGAGCCGCAAACGGCCCGGCAGGGCGCACCGGCTGGCAACGCTTCGAACCCAACATCTGACGCTATCGGCCAGGCGATCGTGCCGTCCGCTCCCCAAAAATCGACGCAACTGCCGCACGACCTGTCGCCATGGGGCATGTTCGCGTCAGCCGATATCGTCGTGCAAGGCGTCATGGTCGGGCTGTTCATCGCCTCGATCGTAACGTGGACGGTCGCCCTGGCGAAAAGCCTCGAGCTGATGGTGGCAAGCCGCAGGCTCCGCAGCGCCATCGCCCGCATCAGCAGCGAGAAATCGCTGCGCGGCGCCATCGATCAAATGCAGGCCCGCGGTGGGCTCGTTAGCACGATGCTTGAGGCCACCGCGTCCGAGCTACGACTGTCCAACGACGCCTTCGACGTGTCGGGCATCAAGGAGCGTGTGGCCTCGCGCATGCAGCGCCTCGAAACGGCGGCTGGGCGATCCATCATCCGCGGCACGGGTGTGCTGGCTACGATCGGTTCCACGGCTCCCTTCGTCGGCCTGTTCGGCACGGTGTGGGGCATCATGAACAGCTTCATCGGTATCTCGAAGGCGCAGACGACCAATCTCGCCGTCGTGGCGCCCGGCATCGCCGAAGCTCTGCTCGCGACAGCCATCGGTCTCGTCGCCGCCATCCCGGCGGTCATCATCTACAATCAATTCTCGCGCTGGACGGCCGGCTATCGCGTGCTCGTCGGCGACGCCTCCGCGCACGTGCAGCGGCTGATCTCGCGCGATCTCGACCGCGCGACTCTGACGCCGCGCGGCCTGAAGGCGGCGGAGTAGACCATGGCCGCACGCATCGACGAAACCGGCGACGACCTCGTTGAAACGCACGAGATCAACGTTACGCCGTTCATCGACGTCATGCTGGTGCTGCTCATTATCTTCATGGTGGCGGCGCCTCTATCAACAGTCGACGTCCACGTCGATCTGCCGGTATCCACGGCCAAGCCGCAGCCCAAGCCGGAGAAGCCCGTCTATCTGACGATCAAGCAGGATCGGTCGCTGAACATCGGCAACGAACCCGTGCCGCGCGCGCATTTCATTGCGCGGCTCGGCGAAGCGCTACAGTTCGACAAGAGCAAGCGCCTGTTTCTGCGCGCCGACCAGAACGTGCCCTACGGCGAGCTGATGAACGTCCTGAACGTGATGCGCGACGCCGGCTATCTGAAGGTCGCACTCGTCGGCCTCGAAAGTGTGGCTCCACCCGCAACAACGCAGATCGCCCCCGCCGAAACCGATGCGAAAGCATCCCGGACCACGCCATGACGACAGAACCAGAAAACTCCGGCCTGCGTGGACGCACGATCCGCCGATGGATCGGCGCCGCGACACTTATTACCGCCTTGCACGTGTGCGGCGGCACCTGGGCCATGCGCAATTGGCAGGCCCAAGAGTCGATCGAGGAACCTGCAGGCGCTATGGTCGTGGAAATCGCCGAGGTTCAGACCACGGCGGCAGTCGCCACCCTTGAGCATGGCCAAGTCCAAAACGAAAGCAGGGCCAAACCGGCATCGATCCAGCAGGAGCAGCAAGACGCGGCAGGGGAAAAACGGGAAGAACCTCTGTCCAAAATCCCCGATCCGGAGGTCGCTATCGAGAAGAAACCACCCTCGGAGCGGGAGGAGGAGAAACCCACGGAGGAGGTGGCCAAGACCGACTCGCAGGCGCAGGCTCCTAGCCCCGAATCGAGAGCGAAGGCTCCCACGGAGATCGAGGGTGCCGTCGCTGAAAAGTCTGCGGCCCCGCGGTCCGGCGCTTCGACGACGTCTAACGCGGCCGTCAGCACCTGGAAAAGCGCCATGGTCATGCACATCAACGGGCACAAGCGCTATCCCGAAGCGGCCCGCCCGCGCCAACTCGCCGGCGACGTGCAGATCGTTTTTTCCATCGACCGGAGCGGCCGCGTCCTTCAATCGCGCGTCCAACGCAGCTCGGGCTCATCGCTGCTGGATGAGGAAGCCATGCAGCTGTTCAAGCGCGCCTCGCCGCTGCCGCTGCCGCCACCCGCGGTCCAGGGGGAAATTCTGGAGTATTCGCTGCCGATCCATTTTCGTATGTAAGTGACCGGCACGGGAGACCGACATGCGATTGCTGTATCTGGCGCTTTTCCTTGCGCTGACGCTGGCCGGCGGCCTACTACCAGCCCAGGCAGCGGCGCTGTCCGTCAAGGCTGTCGTGGAGACCTACGCCAACATCGCGGAAGCCACCTACGCCGATACGCTGGCTGCAGCGATCGAGCTCCGCGCCTCCATTCAGGCTTTCCTGGCCAAGCCCACACCGGCCACGCTCGACGCGGCGCGGAAGGCGTGGCGCGCGGCACGCATCCCCTACATGCAGACCGAGGCCTATCGCTTCGGCAACAAAATCGTCGACGACTGGGAGAAGAAGGTCAACGCGTGGCCCCTCGATGAGGGCTTGATCGACTACGTCGCCGGAGAGTACGGCACCGACTCGCCCGAGAATGAGCTCTACGCCGCCAACGTCATCACCAATAAATCCGTCAAGATCGCCGGCCGTACCGTCGACACGTCGCGCATCACCAAGACACTTCTGTCGAAGACCCTGCACGAGGCCGGTGGCATCGAGGCCAATGTCGCCACCGGCTACCACGCCATCGAATTCCTGCTCTGGGGCCAGGATCTGAACGGCACTGGGCCGGGCGCCGGAAATCGCCCCGCCACCGACTACGATCTCAAGGCCTGCACCGGCGGCCACTGCGATCGCCGCGCCCAGTATCTCCGCGTCGTCACGGATCTGCTGATCGACGACCTGACGTGGATGGCCAATCAGTGGAAAAAGTCAGGCAGCGCCCGCACCGCGCTGGCCAAAAGCGGCGACGCGGCCGCGCTGATTGCCATTTTCACGGGTCTCGGCAGCCTCTCCTATGGCGAGCTTGCCGGCGAGCGCATGAAGCTCGGCCTGATGATCCACGATCCGGAAGAGGAGCACGACTGCTTCTCCGACAACACGCACAACTCGCACTACTACGACGCCATCGGCATGCGCAACGTCTACCTCGGCCGCTACACGCGCGCCGACAGCTCAGTGGTGTCCGGCCCCAGCGTCTCGGACCTCGTCAAGGACAAGGACAGTCTCGCGGACCAGCGCGTACGCGCGGCCCTGGATCTCTCGATCGCGCGCCTCGGCGATATCGTCAAGCGCGCCGAAACCACCGAGGCCTACGATCAGATGATCGGCGAAGGCAACGCCGCCGGAAACGCCGTTGTCGAGAAGGGCATCGAGGCCCTAATCGCACAAGCCAAGGAGCTCGAGCGCGCGGTCGCAGCGCTCGGCCTTCAGAACGTCGAGTTTGAAAAATCGAACAGCCTGGACGCGCCGGAGAAGGTTGGCCGCAAGAAGTAGCGGAAGCCGCATGGTAACATACCACGCATGCTAGACCCGCTTCGCTTGGTATTGCTATTCGGCGTTCTGCCGGTTCTCGCGGCCGGCGCTGCCGTCACGGCTTTTGGCGGACCTAGCGAACAACGTCGCGCGGCCAACCATGAGACGAGCGCCGATCTGCCTGCGACTGCTGAACCCGACGAGCATCTTTCCGGCGGCGCCGCAACGAGTCTGAAGACGCCGAACCGCGACGCCTTCAGCCACTTCTCGGTCGGCATGAGTCTCGCCCGCGAAGCCGACTTCAAAATCGGTAACGCCATATTCCGCAGGCTGTGGGTTTCCGCGCCATCGTCCACAACAGGAACCGATGGCCTCGGTCCACTCTATAACGCGCGCGGCTGCCAGAACTGCCATCTGATGGACGGACGCGGACATCCGCCAAGGGCCAACTGGCCGCAGGACAGCGCCACGTCGATGTTCCTGCGGCTGTCAATTTCCCCGCAGACGCCGGCGCAGACACAACTGCTCGCCGAGCGGCGCGCAACCGTCATCCCCGAGCCGACCTACGGCGCTCAATTGCAGAACTACGGCGTCCGCGGTCATGACGCCGAGGGGCAGATGCAGATCGCGTATGACGACAAGCCTGTGCGCCTGCGCGACGGCACCGTCGTCAAGCTGCGGCGGCCGACATATCGAATAGCCAACCTCGGCTACGGACCGCTGCACGCTCAGACCATGATGTCGCCGCGCGTCGCCCCGCAGATGATCGGCCTTGGCCTGCTCGAAGCCATTCCCGAGGAGCAGATCCGCGCCGCGGCCGATCCCAACGACGCGGACGGCGACGGCATCTCTGGCCGCCCCAACGAGGTGTGGTCGCACGAGCAACGGCGCGTCATGCTCGGCCGCTTCGGTTGGAAGGCCGGCAACCCGACCGTCCGCCAGCAGGCCGCGGAAGCGGCGGCCATCGATCTCGGGCTGTCGAATGCACTGTTCGCGCGGGCCTCGGGCGACTGCACCAGCGCCCAGACGCTCTGCCTCAATGCACCCAACGGCAACACCCCGCGCCACGGCAATCTCGAGTTGAGCGCCGAGCTGCTCGACCTCGTCACGTTCTATACGCAGAACCTGGCCGTACCTGTGCGCCGCAAGCATGACGATCCCGTCGTGCTCCGCGGCAAGGCTCTATTCCAATCCCTGAACTGCGCCGGCTGCCATCGCGGGCCTTATACGACAGGCACCGTACTCGATCAACCGCACCTGAGCGGCCAGAAGATCTGGCCCTACACTGACCTCCTGCTGCACGACATGGGCGAGGGCCTTGCCGACCATCGGCCCGAAGGCGTGGCCGACGGCCGCGAGTGGCGCACGCCGCCGCTCTGGGGCATCGGCCTCACCGAGGCTGTCAGCGGCCACACGCTGTTCCTGCACGACGGCCGGGCGCGCAATCTGGAGGAAGCGATCCTATGGCACGGCGGCGAAGCCGAGGCCGCGCGAAACGGTTACACTACTCTGAGCAAGCACGACCGCGACACGCTGATCGCGTTCCTAAAGTCGCTGTGACGAGGGCACCTGTGGGCCTACTGAGCCAAGGCATCGCACGATGTAGCGTTCAGGGCCTCATCCTGGCGATGCTCTGCGCGCTGCCAGTGCCGGCCTCAGCATTCGACCATGAGGCCTTTGCCCGGCGTGCCTTGGAGCAGCATATCGTACCAGCCTACCGGCGGTTTCTCGTTGCAGCCGACGCTCAAGATGCGGCCGTCACTGCGCTCTGTGCCGCGCCAGGCGACGCGACTTTCGCATCCGCACGTCAAACGTTTAGTGCCGCACTCGATGCGTGGGGGCGCGTCGAGCACATCCGTTTCGGCCCCATTATGGACCAGAACCGCTACTCCGGTCTGCTGCTCTGGCCCGATCCGCGCGGCATCGCCCGCCGCCAGATCGAGCGCGCGCTGACACAGCAGGACAAGGACGTGCTGTCCCCGGAGGCCCTTGCCGACAAGAGCGTCGCCCTACGCGGCTTCACGGCGCTCGACATCCTGCTGTTTGCCGCCGGAAGCGAAGACCTGACCAAATCCGAACCCGCCGGCGCATTCCGCTGCGGCTACGCGAGTGCCGTCGCCAAGGTCATTGCGCGCGTCGCAAAGGACACGCTGCAGGCTTGGTCGGCGCCCGATGGCTTTGCCGCACGCTGGCTCTATCCTGGCCCGGACAATCCGGTATTCCTGTCCGCAAAGGAAACCACGCAAGCCATCGGTCAAGCGTACCTGAACGGCCTCAAGCAACTGCGCAACGTCAGGTTTGCGGGACCACTTGGATTCAAGGACCGCAGCGTGCGCGCGCTGGAGCCGCCCGTGTCCAACAGCGGCCGCGCGCTGGCGCTCGCCGTTGCCAATATCGAAGGCTTGCGGGCGTTGCTGCTGGACACCGGCTTGTCCGAACCTCTGACACCGGGCACGCCGCCCCACAGCGTGATGCAAGCCACCGTCACGGAGTTCGAAACCGCAATCTCGACGATCCGCAAGGCGGCGCTCTCCAAAAAGCCCTTCGAGGAGGCGAATGCGCGCAATCAGCTCATTCTCATCGGCTTTCCCCTCAAGAACGCATTCGACACCGGCGCCGCGTACCTCGCCGAGGAAGCCGGCCTCACCATAGGATTCAACGCGCTCGATGGCGATTGATCGGCGAAGCTTTCTGATCGGCGGCGGGTTGGCCGCGTTGTGCCCCAAGCTCGGTTTGGCGCAACCTGTCTGCCCGCAAGGCCTGTTCGTCGCCGCTTGCCGCGAGGCGTCGGGAACATACTCAGCCGTCGCCTACGGCGAAGGTTGCGGCCTTGGGCACCGCGTGGCACTTCCAGGTCGTGGCCACGATCTCGTCCAGCGTCCAGGCACCGGCGAATGCGTGGTGTTTGCGCGCCGCCCGGGCACCTTCGCCGTCACTTTCCGCATTGATGGATCAGCTACGCCTGCCGAATTCCAGACCCGCGCCGACCGCCACTTCTACGGCCACGGCGCGTTCTCGCCCGATGGCCGCCTGCTCTACACCTCCGAGAACGACTTCGATGCGGCACGCGGCGTCATCGGTGTGCGCGACGCCGCCGCCGGCTACCGCCAGATCGGCGAGTTCGACTCCGGCGGCCTAGAACCGCACGACATCTGCCTGCTCGGCGATGGCCGCACGCTGGTGGCCGCCAATGGCGGGATCGAAACGCATCCCTCGAGCGAGCGCGAGAACCTCAACATCGCCGACATGAACTCGTCGCTCAGCTACATCGATCTCAAAACGGGCGACGTCCTCGAAGTGCACCGGTTGCCGCCATCGCTGCACAAGCTGTCCATCCGCCATCTCGCGCTCGCGCATGACAACACCGTCTTCCTCGGCTGCCAGTATGAAGGTCCTGCGGCCGAGCATCCCGCACTCGTCGGTTTCCACCGCCGCGGCGACCCGTTGCATCTCATCGAAGCCGCCGGCGGAACCTATCGCCCGATGCAGAACTATATCGGGTCAGTCTCGGCCGATGCATCAGGCGAATTCATCGCCGCGACATCTCCCCGCGGCGGCCGCGCGCTCATCATCGATGCAAGGACGCGGCGCATCATCAGCCAGACGCGGCTTGCCGACGTCTGCGGCGTCGCGCCTCGTCACACCGGCGCGAGCTTTCTGCTCGCCTCCGGGTCCGGCGACATCGGCAGCTGGTCGCCTGCCGCATCAGCGGACGCCTCCCTTCCCACGACGCACGAGAACGTCGCCTGGGACAATCACATGATCCGCATTGGCTAGTGCAATACTTTGAGGCCGATCACACCGGCAACGATCAGCAAGATGCACATGATACGAGCGACATCACGTGGCTCGGCGAACAGATACATGCCGAGAATCGCTGTTCCAACAGCGCCGATGCCGACCCATACGGCGTAGGCCGTACCGATGGGAAGCGTGCGGGCTGCCAGTGCCAGCAGATACATGCTCACGACCATGGCCGAGATGGTCCACACCGATGGCCACAGCCGTGAGAAACCGTCCGTGTACTTGAGCCCTACGGCCCAGCCGATTTCCAGGATCCCGGCGATGATAAGAAGCGTCCAAGCCATGAGCAGCCTCCGTTGGGCGAGGCCGTCCTCGCCGGGGCACTCATGGAACGCGAGGTCGTCCTCGCGCGAAGCGATGCCGCTAATATGGGACAAGCGGCTCGGCCGTCAATGCCGGCCCGAACGCGCAAAAAAAGGCCGGCGCCCGCAGCGCCGGCCTCACCCCGCTGCTTACTTCGCCGGCAGCACGGCGATGTCCATCAGCTTGCCCTTCAGGCCGCCGATCGTGCTGGTCTGCTTGGCCGTACCCTTGGTCAGGTCGACCAGATAGAGGCGATTGCCCGACACCAGCCACGCCTGGTTGCCGCCGTTGCCGTCGGCGACGATGTCGAACGCAGCACCACCATCGAGCTTCACGCCCAGCGCGCCGATCGTGTTCAAGATGCCGTCGTTCGGCGGCGCCTGCTTCACGAGCACGCCATTGGCCATGTCGATGTCGTAAAGCGCGGTTTCCTTCGTGCCGGCGAAGCTGTTGGAGTAGGCCACGGCCCCGGCCTTCGGCATCTTGCCCTTGTTGGCATCGCCCTCGGCATACTTGAGGCTGCCGTCAACCGTCGCCTTGCCGTCCTCGACGTTGATGCGCAGGCTGGTGCCGTCGGCGCCGATCACGCGCAGGCGGTCCGCCGCCGGATTGAAATCGACGGAGATCGCGCCGCCCTCGGGCAGCCGCTCGGAGACCTGGCTCTTCTCGGTGAGCTTGCCCGTCGCAGCATCGATCGTCACGATCTTACCCTGCGTCGTCAGGCCGTAGAGCTGCTTGTCGGCAGGGCGCACGTCGATGCCGACGAGGCTGGCGCCCTGGATCTTGACGGTCTTGGTGACCTTCATGCTGCCTGTATCAATCCACACCAGTGTTGCACCGCCGTCCATCAGGCCAGCCACGGTGGCTGCCTGCGCGGCATTGGCGCTGAGACCGAAAGCAGCGGCCGCAGCCGTCGCGAGCAACATCGAGCGAAGAGTGAGGTTCGGGTTCATTGGGCTTCTCCAGGTTGGCGATGAGAGTGCATCGGGTTGAATTGCGCCCGCTCAGGCAAAGGGGATACGGAGCGGCACCTGCCGAAGTTTCGGCAGCCGTCTCATCACGAAATGTTGAGGGACATTCTTAGCGCGGCGCGGGGATCAGCTTGGCGTGCAGCGCGGGCCCAGTCGGCCGGCCGGTCGGCGAGCCGCCCATGGGTTCTAGGCTGACGCCGAACGTCGCCCGCCGGACGATGGCAGGATCGTAGGACGTGAGCACAGCCCGCGTGACCTGCGTCGGATCCCCGATCAATCCCAGCGATTGCGGCACGCCGCCCGACTGCTCCGATGCGATCCAAAGCTGATAGGTCTTGTCGACAGGCCGCTCGGCGGCAACGACACGGATGGACAAGACTCTCGTTTCGAGATCAACCGTCAGCAGGAACGCAGGCGACTGATCATCCTTCTGGAACACGCCGACGTAGCTCGCGGGCTGCGGTGTGCGGGTGAATTCGCGCAAGCCAAACGCAACGACCAGGCACGCGGCCGCCGCCGACGCCGCAATCGCGAGCCGGCGCCAGCGCGCGACGCGACGTTCCAGATCAATGACCGTGCCGCTATCGCCAGTGTCCGCAATGCGCGCCTCTATGCTGGCCAACAGGCCCGGCGACGGCTCGACGGATGGCGCAGCCTCTGCCAGCGGCGCCAGCCGCGTCTCCCAGGCTTCAATGGCGGCATGCAGACTACGCTCGCGCTGCCTGCGGGCAGCAACCGCCGAGCGCTCAGAGGGACTGAGGGTGCCCAGAACGTATTCCGCCGCCAAGGCGTCGATGTCTTCCTGGTCGCTCATTGGCTAAGACAGGTCCGCAGTTGCGCGAGGCTCCGGTGCAGCCACGTCTTGATGGTCGGGACTGGCGCGGAAAACCGCCGGCTCAGATCCTCCCGGCTCAAGCCATGACAGTAGGCGAGCACCACAATCTCGCGGCGATTGCCTTCGAGCCTGTCGAGGCACGCCATAAGCTTCTGCAGGTCCTCACCCTGCTCCATCCGGCTCAGCTGATCCAGGGTGTCGGACATGATGTCGAGCGCTTCCGGAGTATCCTCAATGGATTGCGGGGTCTTGCGCCGCACCTCGTCGAGCGCCCTGTTGCGCGCAATGGTCGCCAGCCAGCCCACCGGCGATCCCTTGGCCGGATTGTAGTCCGCAGCGCGCTCCCAGACCTTCACGTAGACCTCCTGCAGCACCTCCTCGGAAATACTCCTCCTCTGCAGAATACGTAGGATCACACCTAAAAGTTTCGAGGAGGTCGCCGCATAGAGCTCGGCGAAAGCCGCATGGTCCTTGGCTGCCACGCGCCGCAGCAGATCCGCCACATCCGAGCTGCCCGCCTTGGACAAAACGCGCATCAAACCTCGTTCATGGCCACGGCCGCCGGCGCACGGCACTCACCTGCCGAAGTTGTACACACTCTCGATGGCGCTAGATATCCGGATTGATCAGCTTGACGATGCTGCTCGTGTCCAGATCGCCGAAGCCCTTGGCGATGTGCATGGCGAACGCCGCCGTGGCGGCCGCGCCGAGCGGCGTCGGACTGGCCGCGGACTGCGCCGCCGCCTGCGACAGCCGGAGGTCCTTCAGCATCAGCTTGGCGGCAAATCCCGGCTTGAAACCGTTGCTCGACGGTGACGTGGGAATGGGCCCCGGCATCGGGCACGACTTCGTGAGCATGACGGAGCTTGCCGTCGACGTGGACAGAACGTCGAACAGAATGTTGCGGTCGACACCCAGCTTCTCGCCCATGACGAACGCCTCGCAGATGGCGAGCGTGTTGATGGCCGCCACCATGTTGTTGCAGATCTTCGTCACCTGCCCGTAGCCGGGCGCCCCACAGTGGACGATGTTCTTGCCCATGCCCTGGAGCAGCGGCTTGGCCTTCTCGAAGACGGCCTTGTCGCCGCCGCACATGAAGGTGAGGGTTGCGGCATCCGCACCGGTGACGCCGCCCGACACGGGCGCATCCAGCATCTCGTAGCCGGCCGCTTTGGCAGCGGCATGCACGGCACGCGCTGTTTCCACGTCGATGGTCGAGCTGTCGATGAGGACGGCGCCGGGCTTGGCCACCTCCAGAACACCCGCATCGATGAAGACCGACTTTACGTTGGCGCCCACGGGCAGCATCGTGACGACGAAATCGACGTCGGTCGCGGCGTCCTTCACAGACGTCACGGCCTTGGCGCCCGACTGCGCGACGAAATTCACCGCCTCCTCGGACAAGTCGTAGACCTTCAGGCTGTGCCCGGCGCGAATGAGATTGCGCGCCATCAGGCTGCCCATGTTGCCGACGCCGATGAAGCCGACGCTTGCCATCCGTTCTCTCCCCAGAGGTGAAATCGGAGCCCCAAACCAGGGGGCTCCGTTTGATGTTACCGCCGTCAGTGTAGGGCCTGCCGCGTCCGGAGCAAGCGGCTCCGCAGGGCGCGGATGCCCATCATCGCGCGAGGTTCACCGTCACGTTCTTGCGGTGCGTGAAGCTGTCGAGCATGCCCTCAAGCGAGAACTCGCGCCCGATGCCGCTCTGCTTGATGCCGCCGTAGGAATGCCCCGGCGTCTGGCCGAGCCCCTGATTGACCTGCACCCATCCGGCTTCGATGCTATGTGCCGCGCGCAGAGCCCTGCCGATGTCCTTCGTCCAGACGTAGGCCGCAAGCCCGTAGTGCGAGTCGTTCGCCATGCGGATGACCTCAGCCTCGTCGGTCCAGCGGATGGCAACCAGCACCGGTCCGAAGATCTCCTCCCGCGCAAGCCGCCAGTCGTTGGCCGCGTTCGCGAACACGGTCGGTATCGCGAAATAGCCCTTCGACAGCGGACCGGATTTCGGTGGCAGACCGCCGAACAGAAGCTTCGCACCCGGCTGCTTCATGCCCTCGTCGACGTAACGGCAGACCTTCGTGAACTGCTTCTCGTTGATGATCGCGCCGATGTCGGTCGCCTCATCGAGCGGATCGCCGATCTTCAGCTTGGATGTCTTCTCGGCCAACGCCTCGAGGAACGAGTCGAAAATATCAGCGTGCAGAAACAAACGCGAGCCGGCCGTGCACGACTGACTCTGACGCGTGAAGCGCATGGCAGCGATGATGCCTTCCACGACCCAATCCTCGTTCGCATCGGGATAGACGATGGACGGGCTCTTGCCGCCGAGCTCCAGCGACACCGGCACGATGCGATCTGAAGCCGCGCGCATAATCAGCTTCCCGACCTCGGTCGAACCGGTGAAGGACAGCTTGCGCACGCCGGAGTGCGCGGACAGCGCCGCGCCGGCTTCCTCGCCAAGCCCCGTAATGACGTTCAACACGCCTTTCGGCAGGAACTCGTGGCAGATCCTTGCCAGCCACAGCACGCCGAGCGGCGCGTCCTCCGCAGCCTTCAATACGAGTGTGTTGCCGGCACACAGCGCCGGCGCAATCTTCAGCGTCGCCAGCAGCGCCGGCGCATTCCACGGGATGATGGCGCCCACCACGCCGATCGGCTCGCGCCGCGTGTAGCTCAGCACGTGCTCGCCGAGCGGAATGGTCTCGCCCTTGAGCTCGCTCGCCAGCCCGCCGAAATAGCGCATGATGTCGGCCGTCGCCTTGGCCTCGGGCCGCGCCTGCGTGCGCAGCGCGTTGCCGGTTTCCTCAGCGATGATGCGCGCCAGTTCCTCGACGCGCGTTTCGATGACATCGGCGATTTTCTGCAGGATGCGGCCGCGCTCGCGCGGGATCACCTTGCTCCATTCGGCAAATGCGCGGGTTGCCGCCTTCACGGCCTGATCGACGTCCTCGGCACCGCCGCGCGGAATGCTGCCGATGACGCTGCGGTTGCCGGGGCTCTCGACGTTGATCTCGCCCTTGCCGGCACCCGCCGTCCACGCACCGTCGATGAGCATCTGGCCGCGCGTGAACGCACCCGCGCCTGCCGCTTCGCTTTTCGTTACAGCCATCAGGATATCCTCTTGATTTCGCGCCGTCGGGGACCGGGCGCCGCTTCACCTCGAAGCATAGCCATCATCGGCGGACGCGTGAAGCCGGGAGGCCCGCGCCCGCTGCCAGATCATCGCCGCTTCACGCAAGCTTGTAGAACTTGCGCGCCGTCTCGCGGAACAGCTTGGCCTTGTCGCCGGAGCTTGCGCCCGCGGCGAGCCGCTTGAACGCGTTCCAATAGATGGCGTAGCTGCCCGAGAACTTGTCAACCGGGAAGTTGCTCTCGAACATGGCGCGATCGGGGCCGAAGGCCTCAATGCAAGTTTCGATAATGGGGCGCCACGCGGTCGCGAGTTCCTCGGATGTCGGAGGCTTCGGCCGCTTGTCGAACTCGAAGCCGTTCACGCGCATGCCGACTCCGCCGAGCTTGATCATGACGTTCGGGCTCTTGGCCAGCTCGCGGATATTCCGGTTCCAGTCAGCAAAAATTTCCTCGCGCTTTCCTGCGTAATAGCCAAGACCCAGCGGCCCGCCGCAGTGATCCAGCACAATCGGTTGATTGGGGAATTTGCGCGCCAGCGCGATCAGGTCTGGCAACTGCGGGCTGTACATCCACGCATCGAACGTCAGGTCGAGCTTGCCGAGCACGGCGAAGCCCTCGTGGAATTTGGCATCGTCGCGATACATGTGCTGTGTGGGATTGGTGTGTCCGTTGTGGATAGCCGGCTCCTTGTCGTCCCAGCTCGCGACATAGCGAATGCCTTTGAAGCGCCCGCCGCCGACATTGATCTGCGCCTGCAGCACCTCCTCGACCCTCGCCCCAAGCCGCAACTCCGCGAGCCCGACGATGCCAGCCGCCACGCGGGTCGGCCCGTAGGCCCCGCTGGCCGACATGGCCGCAATGCCATTGACGAACTCCACCTCGCCGACGGGCCGCATCTCCTCCGGCCCATCCGCCCGGAAACAGGCCGTGCATTCCAGAAACACGGTGGCGATGACTTTGTGACCCGAGTTGGCATCCTGGAGGATGTCGGGAAGCAAATAACGGTGCTCGGGAAACTCCCACAGGTGGTGGTGCGGATCGATGATCTCGAGATCCGGCTCGATGATGGGCTCCTGCGTTTTTGCAAGCCATGCCGGATCGAGGCCGGCCATGCGTGTGCCGATGGTGCTGTGGGGTTTGGTCATTGGTTTCCTCCATTCTGTGTTTCTTGTCCGTCCGGCTCGCGCCGCTTCCCACACGATAAGGCCCAATGGCGCGCGGTCAAAGCATGTGTTGCGCGAGGTTGTCTGGCACTTCAGTGAAAATCGCGACTTTTGAGAAGCGGCAGATCGAGCTGCCCGGACGTCCGTGCCGCAGGCCCCGCCGCCAGAAGCTCGCCGTCCCGCAAGCGGGAGAGCTCGGCGCTGAGATCGATGAAGCTTTCGGCGAGCACGTGAACCACTAGGCCCGCGCGCTGCAATCGACCACGCACGGCCAGGAAGCGCGACGTCATGATAACACGGCGGTTCCTGGCAAAGACCTTGGGCCAAACGATGATGTTGGCGATATCGGTCTCGTCCTCGAGCGTCACGAACACGACGCCCTTGGCGCCCGGCATCTGCCGGATCAGGACCAGGCCCGCAACGATCACCCGCTGGTTCGGCGTCAGAGTCTCGCTGCGATGCTCTGCATTGCTCATGGCGCCGAGGCGTCTCAGATCCTCGCGGAAGAAACTGATGGGATGTTCCTTGAGCGACAGCCCCGTCGCCACGTAATCCTCCACCACGTGCTCGCACAGCGGCATGGACGGCAATTCGATCTCCGGCTCCGGAAAAAAGTCCTCGCCCAAATGCGGTGCAAGCAGTGGAAGATAACCGGTGCCGGCCGCAGCCTTTCCTTTTGCTTTCACGGCCTTGATGCCGATTGTATCGAGCCGTCGCGCAGCCCATAACGCGGCCCGCCTGTCGAGACCCAGCGAGCGAAATGCATCGGCTTCGGCAAGACGCTCGATAGTGAAGCGTGACACGCCTGCGACAGCGGCAAGCCTGTCGATGCTGGCATAGCCGTTGCCGCGCGCCGCAATGAGTTTTTCCAATTCTTCCTGGTTCAATCCCTGAATCTGCCGGAAGCCGAGTCTGACGGCGTGCCGATCCTCTCCAGGTACGGGCTCCAGCGTGCAGTCCCAGAGGCTGGAATTGACGTCCACCTCCCGCACATCGACATCATGCTGGGATGCGTCGCGCACAAGCTGTGCCGGCTGATAGAAGCCCATGGGCTGGCTGTTGAGGATGGCCGCGCAGAAGACCTCCGGATAATGGCACTTCATCCAGGCCGATGCGGACACGAGTAGCGCAAAGCTTGCAGCATGGCTTTCGGGAAAGCCGTATTCGCCGAAACCCTCGATCTGCTTGAAGCAGCGTTCCGAGAAATCCAACGCATAACCGCGCCGCGTCATGCCGCCGATGAATTGATCGCGATAGATATGGACGTTGCCGTTATGCCGGAAGGTGGCCATGGCGCGCCGCAACCCATCCGCTTCATCCGGTGTGAACTTGGCGGCCTCGATGGCGATCTCCATGGCCTGTTCCTGGAACAGCGGCACGCCCAACGTTCGCTTCAGGACATTCTTCAATTCGTCTGCGTCACCATGATCGGGATGAGGCGAGGGGTACTCGGGCTCCTTGCCATTTATTTTCAGGTCATCCCGCCGGCGCAGATACGGATGCACCATGTCGCCCTGGATGGGACCGGGGCGCACGATCGCGACTTCGATGACGAGATCGTAGAAGCATTGCGGCTTCAAGCGCGGCAACATCGACATCTGCGCCCGGCTCTCGACCTGGAACACGCCGACGGAATCGGCCCGCGACAGCATCTCGTAGACCGCCTCGTCATCCTGTGGGATGGCGGCGAGAGCAAGCCGCTTCTCCTTTGGGTAATGCGCTTCCAGCAGGTCGAACCCGCGCCGCAGGCAGCTGAGCATGCCGAGCGCCAGCACATCGACCTTCATCAGCTTGAGCGTGTCGATGTCGTCCTTGTCCCATTCGATGAAGGTGCGGTCGTCCATGGCGGCATTACCGATGGGCACGGTCTCGTCGAGCCGGCCGCGCGTCAGGACGAAGCCGCCTACGTGCTGCGAGAGATGGCGCGGGAAACCCAACAGCTCCCGTGCCAGCGCGACGGCCTGGATGATGGCTGGATTGGCCGGGTCGAGGCCGGCCTGGCGGATCTGCCGGTCGGGCAGCTTGTCGTCGTGGCTGCCCCAGACCGTCTTGGCGAGCGCCGCCGTGATATCCTCCGTCAACCCCAGCGCCTTGCCGACCTCGCGGATCGCCCGGCGTGACCGATAATGAATGACGGTGGCGCAGATGGCCGCGCGATGCCGACCATAGCGCTCGTAGATGTACTGAATTACCTCCTCGCGCCGCTCGTGTTCGAAATCGACATCGATATCGGGTGGCTCGTTGCGATTCTCAGAAATGAACCGCGCAAAGAGAAGCTTGCTCTCCCTCGGATTGACCTCCGTGATACCGAGACAGAAGCAGACGGCGCTGTTCGCGGCTGACCCACGCCCCTGACAGAGGATTGGCTTCTCCAGGTTGCGTGCATAGTGGACGACATCGTGCACCGTCAGGAAATAGCGCGCGTACTCAAGCCTGGACAGGATCCCGAGCTCATCACGAATTCTAATTGCGACGTCTTTGGGCACTCCGTCCGGAAAACGCCTGCTGGCACCCTTCCACGTCAGATCCTCCAGATGCTGCTGCGCCGTCTTGCCCTGTGGCACCGGCTCGTCGGGATATTCGTACTCGAGATCACCCAGGGAGAACTTGCAGGCTTCGGCAATCTTCACCGTACGAGCGATCGCCTCGGGAAAATCTACGAATAGCCGCGCAATCTCCGCCGGCGGCTTGATGTGGCGCTCGGCATTGACTGCCAACCGGGAGCCCGCCTCCGTGATGGTGCATTTCTCGCGGATGCAGGTGACCACGTCGGCGAGCGGACGGCGCTCCGGCACGTGATAGTGCACGTCGTTGACGGCGACGAGGGGCGTGCCCACACGCTGGCCCAGTTCATCGAGCAATCCGAGACGGCGCGGCTCGTCGCCGCGATAGCGATGCACCCCCGCGAGGAAACTGCGTTGCGGCGCAGCCTGGGCGAGCCCTTCCAGACGTTCCGTGAACTGCGGTGTGAGTGTTTCAGGCG
Source organism: Hyphomicrobiaceae bacterium (assembly GCA_046154585.1). GTDB lineage: Bacteria > Pseudomonadota > Alphaproteobacteria > Rhizobiales > Hyphomicrobiaceae > CADEFX01. Next base: position 23,837 of record JBJXDX010000082.1, read on the forward strand.
GCAGAGCGATGAGCATCTGTCCCTCGCTCACCGCAAGCACATCCTCGAAGGTCAGGTGGCACTCGCCCTTGTCTGCCTTCAGCTTGCCTTGCGACAGCAGGCGGCAGAGCCGGCCATAGGCGTCGCGATTGGTCGGATAAGCAATCACCTCGAAGCCATCGATAGTGACGAGCCGCGTCCCGACCAGCAGCTTGATGCTCTTTCGCTTCAGCGCCTCGGCATAGGCGCGCACGACGCCGGCAAAGCTGTTGCGGTCGGCAATGCCGATAGCCCCCACTCCGCACGCCTCGGCCTGCGCCACCATCTCCGCGGGATGCGAGGCCCCGCGCAGGAAGGAGAAATTGGTCGTGACGGCCAGCTCGGCGTACGCGGTCATGGCCCGGCTCACGCAAACAGTCCGTGCATGAACCAGCGCGGCGACGGTGTCTCGCGGCCATAGAGCCCGGCGCGATAGATCCAGAAATGGCGGCTGACCTCGTCCTCCACCAGGTAATAGTCCCGCGTCGGCGCCTCCTTCCGCCACCATTCGCCGGCAATCCGCTCCGGCCCTTGCGCCCGGGCAACGGCGTGCATCACACCGCGCCAGCGAAAGCGCCGTGGCGGGCCTTCCGGCACGAGCGCCGTGACTTCGATTTCCTCGGCTCGCGGCAGCAGCAACAGTGGGCGCGGACGCGTTTCGTCTGCAGCCGGCCACGCCGGAGCCTTCTGCACGGGAATGCGGGGAGCTTCGCTTCGCTCAGGCAGATGGCTCTCTGCTGGCACGAGCCGATGCACGCTGCGGGGGCCGAGCCTCTGCCGCAGACCATCGACGAGCGTGGCGCAGCGCTCGGCGCTGTCAGCTCCACGGACCGTCGCGGCAAGCTGTGCCTGCTTGGGCTCCATGCGCTCCGCAACCTGGACAAAAAGCCCCAGCGCCTCAAAGCCGAACCCGGCATCGATCTCCTCGACGACGCGATCGAGCCTCAGCGAAATGAACCGGGCTACGTGCTCCGGGTTCCGCGTGGGCACCGTCAGGCCGATGTCGATCGTCACCACCTCGCCATCGACACGATAGAGGGCGAGTTGCAGCACCCGCGCTCCAACACCATCGCCGACAAGTGCCGGCACGAGATCCTCCATAAGCTGGCGCGCCACCGCAACGATGGCCTCCTGCGTGGCGATGGGTTCGAGAAGCTGGCGCAAGCCGTGATAGACCGGCGGCGGCGCAATCGGTATGAGCGGCTCCGGCACGCAGCCGAGGGCCTGATCCAGGCGATGCAGAAGCTCTGCAGGGAAACGAGCCGCAAACGGTGCGCGTGCCTTGTCGAGCAGCGCACCGGCACGCTTTAGACCGAGTCGCCGCAACGTCGCTCGCGTGTCAGGCGCAAGACGCAGTGCCTCAACGGGCAAAACTGCAAGAGCTTCGGCCTCCTGCCCTGAAAGCAAAGAAATGGTCGAGGATCGATGGAAGTGGGACAGAGCCCAGGCCATGCCGGGCGTATCGGCAATGGCGAGGCGCGCAGGAAGCCCGAAGCTCTTCAATCGGCGAAGCAGGTCAGCCAGCAACTTCTCCTCTCCACCGGCCAGATGCGCCGCCCCCGTGATGTCGAGAAAGCAACCGTCGGCGCCGTTCTCCTCTCCCCACATTGAGACTGTGGGCGTGTAGCGTGTCGCCCACAGCGCCAGGCGACGCAGTGCGACACGGTCGGCCGCCGGATCGGCAGAGCGGACCTGTAAATCCTCTCCGATTTTAGCGCGCGCGTCGGCCACGGGATCGTCGACGCTCAGCGTGAAAGCCTCTGCCGCCGCATTCAAGGCCGCGATACGAGGGCCGCCGGCGGCATCGATGGCCAGGACAAACGGACGCTTGGGATCAACCGGCCCGTGCAGCAAGGATTGGCGCGCCTGTGTCGTGAGAAACCGCAGAATTGGCCAGCGCGGCAGCCAGACGGAAACGATGCGCGACATGATCCCACTCCACCACCCACTCACCCAAACGCCCGTTGCGGCAGCGCGCGAGCCGCACGCGCCATCGCCAGCCTGTGACGAGACCGAAGCGATCGCGTGCGGCTTCAGCGGATCCGATGCACCAGCGTGTCACCGCGGCACTCGATCCTTCAGCTCCAGCCGGCCGGAGCAGCAGGAGCGGCACGCCGGGGTTTCTCGCCGCCAGTTGCAGTCTTTGGCTGGCCTTGAGATCGATCCCTCGGCCGATCGCGCCCGCAACGGCCGCCGGCACACCCGAGCGCAACGCTTCCTCGATGGCCCAGAGCGCTTGCCGATCATCGCCCGCCTCCACCAGGATTATCCGGGCAGGATCGAGCCCAAGAGCATTGAGCCCGTGCCCATGCGGGTGGCCGTAATCGGCAAGCGCCCGACGCGAAGCAATGAACAGGATCGGCCCGCTCTGCGGCATGCGCGCTAGCAGAGCCACGATGAAGCCGAAGGCCGAGGAGGTGTCTCCCGCCGTCTCGGGCAGGATTTCATGCACGGCTTCCAGAGCCAGGCCGCCGCGCGGCAGATACCGGTCAAGCTCCGAAAGGCCGAAAGGCAGGGTGCGCCCGTCCATCCGAGGATCTTCCAGCCTCGGGATCAGAAGTCGCAGATAATCAAGGCTTTTCGGCCGATTTTTCTGTGAAAGCCGCATTGGGCGAAATTAGAACAAAAAAGGAACATTGAAAAGTAAAAAATGCTGACAAGCTCCCGCCAGTCAATCTTCTCTCAGATATGCAGCGCGTGTCCCAGGGCTGCCAAAGCCGCCTCGCGAAAGCCCTCGCTCAGCGTCGGATGGACATGGATGGTTGCAGCCACATCCTCCAGACGCGCGCCCATCTCCAACGCCAGCGCAAACGCACCCGAAAGCTCCGATACGCCCTGCCCCACGGCCTGCACGCCGAGCAACACGTGATTGTCCGCCCGCGCGACGATGCGGACGAAGCCTTCCTCATTCTCCAGCGTCATCGCCCGCGCATTGGCGATGAACGGAAAGTTGCCGACCTTCACCTGCAGTCCGGCGGCGCGCGCCTGGTCCGGCGACAAGCCCGCAGACACGATCTCAGGATCCGTGAAGCACACGGCTGGGATCGAGACCTTGTCGAAGGCGCGCCGTTGGCCGGCAATGATCTCGGCGACGATCTCGCCCTGCGCGACCGCGCGATGCTCCAGCATCGGCTCGCCGGTCACGTCGCCGATGGCCCAGACGTTGCGCATGGAGGTGCGGCACTGGTCGTCGATCCCGATGGCCCGGCCGTTCATCGTCAAATCCAGCTCCTCGAGGCCGAAGCCGGCGAGCCGCGCCCGCCGCCCCACCGTGACGAGGATCTTGTCGGCCGACAGGCGAATCTCGTTGCCGTCCTCGGGCAACACTTTCAACGCCGCGCCCGAGGAATGCAGGCCCAGCGCCGTCGCCTTGAGATGCACCTTGATGCCGAGCCGCTTGATGCGCGCCATCACCGGGCGCGTCAGCTCGGCATCGTACTGCGGCAGCAGGCGATCCAGCGCCTCGATGATCGTGACCTCGGCACCGAGCTTACGAAAGGCTGTCCCGAGCTCCAATCCTATATAACCGCCGCCAATCACCGCCAGGTGCTCCGGCACGCGGTCGAGCGCCAGCGCCTCGGTCGAGGACATCACCGGCCCACCGAACGGCAACGACGGCAGCGGCACCGCCTCCGAGCCCGTCGCAATCACGACGTGCTCGGCCGTAATCACCTGACGGCCGGTATCGGCCTCCACCACGCATGTCTTGCCATCGCGGAGATACCCGGCGCCGCTCACAACTTTGACCTTGGCGCGGCGCAACAGGCCGAACACGCCGCCGTTCAGGCGCGCCACGATGCCGTCCTTCCAGGTCATGGTCGCGGCAAGGTCGATGCGCGGCTCCGCGGCATGGATGCCGATGGCGTTGCCGGCAGCGAAGCGCTTCGCGGTTTCGAATTCCCCGGCCGCGTGGATCAGGGCTTTGGATGGGACGCACCCGACGTTCAGGCATGTTCCACCAAGCTTGCCGGCTTCCACCAACACCGTGTCGAGGCCGAGCTGCCCCGCCCGAATGGCGCAGACGTATCCCGCGGGACCTCCGCCGAGCACCAGCACGGTGCATGCGATCGGCTCCATTCAGGTCTCCATGAAGATCTTGGCCGGCGTCTCGAGCAGCGAGCGCAGATGCTGGATGAACTCGGCCGCTTCCCAGCCGTCGATGATGCGATGATCGAAAGACGAGGACAGGTTCATGATCTTGCGCGGCTCGAAGTCGTTACCCCGCCACACCGGCCGGATCGCGATCTTGTTGACGCCGACAATTGCCACCTCGGGCGCGTTAATGATCGGCGTCGACGCGATCCCGCCCAATGCGCCGAGGCTCGTGATGGTGATGGTGGAGCCGGTCAGCTCCTCGCGCGTCGCACCGCCGGAGCGCGCCGCCTCGCTCAGGCGCTGCACCTCGCTCGCGCACTCCCAGATGGTGCGCGCTTCGGCATGCCGCACCACGGTGACCATGAGACCGCTCGGTGTCTGCACGGCGATGCCGACGTGCGCGCCGCCATGGCGGTACAGAGTGTCGGTCTCGTCATCGAAACGCGCGTTCATCTGCGGATATTGCCGCAGCGCCATGGCCAGAGCGCGCATGAGAAACGGCAGGACGGTCAGGCGTGGCCGGCCCGGCTTCTTCGTCGCGTTCACATCCGCCCGCAACGCTTCGAGGTCGGTGACGTCGACTTCCTCGATGTAGGAGAAATGCGGGATGCGCCGCTTCGTGTCCTGCATGCGCTGGGCGATTTTGCGCCGCAACCCGATGATCTTGATCTCCTCGATCGCGGTGTTCGCAACGAGCCCGCTCGCAGGCGAAGCGGCTCGGTCCGCCCGGGCACTGTAAGCCTCGACGTCCTCGCGCTGGATGCGGCCCGCCGGGCCACTACCCTTGACGAAGCGCAAGTCGATGCCGTGATCGCGCGCAAACGCACGCACCGCCGGCGCCGCCAATGGCCGATCCGCAGGTTTGGCAACCGTCAGTGTATCGAGCGCCCGCACCGCCGGCCGGGGCGACTGGCCCGGCGCCTTGGGCGCCGCCTTGCCGGCAGGCTCTTGGTGCAGCCGTTCGGCGGCGACAGCCGCCGCATCCGCCATTGCCTCCGTATCGCGAGACGGCACAGCGCGTTGACCTTGATCATCCTGCACTGACTTCGCCGCCGCATCGGCGACTTCAAGTCGCATCAGCTCGGAGCCGACCGCAGCTTTCTGGCCAACCTCGAACGCAATGCGCAAAACGCGGCCCTCGGCGGGGGACGGAATTTCGACGGTGGCCTTGTCAGTCATCACGGCGGCGAGCACGTCGCCTTCGCGCACCAGATCGCCGGGCTTGACGTGCACCTCGACGATCTCAGCCTCGGCAACACCTTCACCGACATCGGGAAGCTTGATAATTCGCTCGGCCATCTCAAGCCTCCATGACGCGCTTCAGCGCGCGGCCGACGCGCTCCGGGCCCGGAAAGTAGTCCCACTCCTGCGCGTGGGGGTACGGCGTATCCCAACCGGTGACGCGCTCGATAGGGGCCTCCAGGTGATAGAAGCAGGCTTCCTGCACGATGGCCGACAGTTCGGCACCGAAGCCGCTCGTCCTCGTCGCCTCGTGCACGATGACGCAACGCCGGGTTTTCTTCACTGACGCCGCGATCGTCTCCGTGTCGAGCGGCAGCAAGGTCCTCAGATCGATGATCTCCGCATCGATCCCGTGCTCGCTGACGGCCGCTTCCGCGACGTAGACCATCGTGCCGTAGGCCAGCACGGTTACATCACCGCCCGTACGCCGCACCGCCGCGGAGCCCAGCGGAACCGTGTAGTGACCGTCAGGCACTTCACTCAACGGATGGGCCGACCACGGCACGATAGGGCGATCATGATGTCCGTCGAACGGACCGTTGTAGAGCCGCTTGGGTTCAAGAAAGATGACGGGGTCATCGTCCTCGATCGCCGAGATCAACAACCCCTTGGCATCGTACGGGTTGGACGGTACGACCGTCTTCAGGCCGCAAACGTGCGTGAACAGGGCTTCCGGGCTTTGCGAATGCGTCTGGGCGCCGAAGATACCGCCGCCCGTCGGCATGCGGATGGTGATCGGTGCGGTGAAGTCACCCGCCGACCGATGCCGAAGCCGCGCCGCTTCCGAGACCATCTGGTCGTAGGCCGGATACATGTAGTCGGCGAACTGGATCTCGACGCATGGGCGCAGGCCGTAGGCGGCCATGCCGATGGCCGTTCCCACGATGCCGCTCTCGTTGATCGGCGCGTCGAAGCAGCGGGCCCGGCCGTACTTCTGCTGCAGGCCCTTGGTGCAGCGGAAAACGCCGCCGAAGTAACCCACGTCCTCGCCGAACACGACGACGTTGTCGTCCCGCCCCATCATCACATCGTGGGCGTCGCGGATGGCCTCGATCATGGTCATGCGCGACATGGTCTAGAACCCCGCTTCCTGGCGCTGGCGCTTCAGATGCGGCGGCATCTCCTTGAAGACGTCGACGAACATGTCGCGCGCGGACGCCTTCGGGCCCGTGTGCAGGGTGCCGTAGCTTTCGGCCTCCTTCTGCGCCGCCATGACCTCGGCCTCCACCTCGGCGACGGCCTGGGTATGGCGCTCCTCCGTCCAGAGCTTCTTGATGATGAGATGGTTTTTAAGCCGCTCGATCGGATCGCCCAGCGGCCAGGCCTCCGACTCCTCCTTCGGCCGGTAGGCCGACGGATCATCCGAGGTCGAATGCGCCGCCGCGCGATAGGTCACGTATTCGATCAGTGTCGGCCCGAGATTGCAGCGTGCGCGCTCCACCGCCCATTTCGCAACCGCGTAGACAGCCGGATAGTCGTTGCCGTCCACACGCAGAGACGGAATGCCGAAGCCGTGCCCGCGCGCCGCGAACGTGCCCGAGCCGCCGCGCGCGATGCCCTGGAAGGTCGAGATGGCCCACTGGTTGTTCACGATATTCAGAACAACCGGCGCCTTGTAGGTCGACGCGAAGACCAGCGCAGCATGAAAATCCGACTCCGCCGTCGATCCATCGCCGATCCAGCCCGCGGCCACGCGCGTGTCCCCCTTGATCGCGGATGCCATCGCCCAGCCGACGGCCTGCGGATATTGCGTGCCGAGGTTGCCCGAGATCGAGAAGAACCCGTGCGCTTTGGAACTGTACATCACAGGGAGTTGCCGCCCTTTCATCGGGTCGCGGCTATTCGAGTAGATCTGGCACATCATGTCGACGAGCGGATAGCCTGACGCGATGAGCAGGCCCTGCTGGCGATAGGTCGGGAAATTCATATCGCCCTTTTCAAGTGCCATCTGGAAAGCACAGGCGATGGCCTCCTCGCCGGTGCATTGCATGTAGAACGACGTTTTGCCCTGCCGCTGCGCCATCTGCATGCGCACGTCATAGGCGCGGACCTTCATCATGGTCTTGAGCGCCTCCTGTAATTCCTCCTCCGAAAGCTGCCCAGCCCACGGTCCCACGGCTTCGCCGGCGCGGTTGAGCACGCGGATGATCGAGTAGGCGAGATCGCGAATGTCCTCCGGCGCCGCGTCGACCGGCGGCTTGCGGACGGTGCCCGCTTTCGGGATCGTCACGCCGCTGAAATCGGGCCTGCTCCCCGGACGGAAGGCAGGCTCGGGAACATGCAGATTGAGGGGATCATGAGCCGGCATGGTCGTTTCTCCGCAGCTCGGGTCAAGCGGGATGAGCACAGCTCATGTCGTGTGTGAGGTCTGAAACGCCAATGCATGACGATATGCGCTCCACCAAGGTGCCGACTGTCAACACGCCGCAAGGTCGAAAGACGATGGAAATGCGAAATGTATTCTCCGCTTTGCGATCGACCGTCATGGACACAAAAGCAAAGCCCATTTTGCGGATGGCATCGAGTACGCGGCAGACGTGATCGAACGGGTTAACCGAGTCGAACCCGATGGTATGCACCGATCCCCTCCCTGCGTAGGTTGATCGGCATCCTATCGACAGGGAAAAAGAATATTCTTTCAAATATGCTGCAATTACCTCATTCAGCAGAAGATTACCCTGCAGGTACTGGCCAAGCCACGCCTAATCTGCTGCATTCGGCCTGGATCGGGCGCAACCCCTTGGCCTAGGCGGACGAGACCATGAAACCTTTGGACGATCTGGATCGCGCCATTTTGCGAGAGCTTCAGAATAACGCGCGCATTTCGAACACCGATCTCGCCGAGCGGGTGGGCCTGTCGGCCAGTCCGTGCTGGCAGCGCGTCAAGCGGCTGGAGGACAGCGGCTATATCGAAGGCTACGTCGCAGTTCTGGATCAGAAGCGGCTCGGCATGCCCGACACGGTCATCATCGAGGTCACCCTCGAAAAACACGATGACGAAATTCTCGGCAAGTTCGGACGCGCCCTCACCGAACTCCCGGAAGTCCTCGAGGCGTATCTCACCACCGGCGAATATGACTACTTCGTCAAAGTCGCCATCGATGGGACGGAGGGCTACGAGCGCTTCCTTCGTGAGCGGCTCTACCGGATCCCCGGCATCCGGCACACGCGTTCGTGCTTCGCGCTTCGGTGCCTCAAGCGCAGGCTCTCGGTTACGCCGTAGATCTCCACCAGGCGCGCTCAAGCAGCTTGTCGCGCGCTTTTCCCTGCTCCCCATTCCCCAAATTATCGCCGTTGCTCGCGACCGCCACGGCGCAACGGCGATTTCGTTTTCTTGTCGGATGATCTGGGTTGGGGGCCAACGCTGGCACAGGGCTGCACGCCTGGGTCAAACTGGATGACGCGAATCTTGCGCTCGTCAGTGGGTTCAATGCCGTCTGCTGTCTGGCAGGCCTCTCGGTGGCAGCCTATAAGCGCACCTTGTCCGCGCTCGAAAATGGGCCAAGCTCATGGCTTTCGAGTCCTAAGTGTTGACGTCTGGTTTTGGTACGGACCTGCCGCTCGGCCACATAACTTGGCATTTCTGTTTCGTGATGGTCGGCGGACTAGCCCCGCGGAGAGATGACGGCGGGTGATTAACTCGGACATTTTGGCAGCGAACGCACATTGCTCGCGGGCGCTGGTGCGGTCGGAAGGGGCGGACAGCCGTGGTGGGCCGCCCTCCCAACAACAGCAGGGGTCGTGCGAGAGTGCCTTCCCTTTTGCGCGAGATCGTGCGATTACCGCGAGCTAGTAGCTTAGCCTAGGCGAGATACTTCATTCGGTACCGAGTTCGTACCCAACCGTGTCTGGCCCTAGAGTGAATCTATTGATTTCCAAGGTCCGGAGCGTAGCGCAGCCTGGTTAGCGCACCAGTCTGGGGGACTGGGGGTCGGGAGTTCAAATCTCCCCGCTCCGACCAATAAAATCAACTAGTTAGCCGAAATCTGGATCTCTGATATTTCCTTTGGGGTTCCCGTGGGGTTCCCGCGCGACATGGCTTTAGTTGGACGTTGGCGGCTTTCCTACAAACACAACTTGTCATCGATTGGATTGGGCTTAGTCCGGCAATTCCCGCCGAACAGATAGTGGATCGCGGGAGCAATCGCACTGCAGAGGTCAGGAGTTCGATCCTCCTCGGCCATCGTCACGCTCTCCGCGGCCGCTGCACCAGCTAGAGGCCAGGGTCACCAGATCTCCGGTTCCGCCTCGCCGACCTCCGGCGCCAGCACCCATTGAATGTAAGTCATGAAGAAGGGTCGAGGAAGTACACCCGCTCAGTTTTGGGGTCGCACCTCCATTGGCGCATTGTCGCCCAACGCCTTGGCCATTTCGGCGGAGAGCTGTGGAGGGCGCGCTTGATGGTGCCGCCGTCCGGCGACTTGCCCTTCGGCCCGACGATACGGGCAATTCGCTCGACGAGCCTGTCGAGCCCGATCTCCTGCTTGAAGCCGATGTGGCGCATGCCGAGGAGGCAGAGCGTATAGATCGTCACGTCCGCACCGGACTTGGTCTTCCACGTCTTGGCCGCCTTGCCTTCTGGGTTTCATCGAGCGCGACGTTGAGGGACAGGAAGCCCTAGCGGCCGATCGCAGCGATGTCGTCCAGCTCCCAGGATGGGCCTCGACAACGGTACACAGCGCCTACATCTCGTGGTCGTGAGCCAAGATTTACTCGGCGCGCTCGGGCACCCAGATGACGACAAGCGTCCCGTTCCTGAGACTTGAAGTCCAGCGAGCTACGCAAGAAATGCGATTGAAGAGCCGATAGCGTGGCGACTTGCCAAGCCAATGACGGAGAAGCAGCTACTAGAATTCAGGGCGGAGAAATCAGATCTCGTGGTCTCGGTCGGCCCGCGCAACGACACAGTTGCCAACATGGGCTTTGCGCTCGGTCGAGTGACTAGCAAGTTGATCAAAGCGACGCGCGTCGCCCGTCACCTGCCAGAAGTCTGCATGCCGGCTCTCAAATCCCCTGAGCCACGTGTATTGCAGTTGCTTGTCGCGCCAAAGGGTCGTCGGCGCGGCCATCTTGTCCGCGGGCACCCTTCGGCTTCCGGCGGCCGCACTTGCGAAGTCGAACAGCGTGCCATAGGCATCGAAGACACAGGCACGCACTGCGAGTGGCGCGGCGTCGGTCATGCGAGCGTGCCGCGGATCGGGTAGTTGCGCTCCTTGATCAGCTTAATGCCGTTGAGGATGCCCGTCAGATCCGGCCGCGCGAACGGTGCATTCGAGATGTCAGTGATCTGGATGCGGCCTTCCGGGTTGACGACGAAGAGACCGGGCTCCGCGAAGGGCCGATCCGTCTCCTGCGGCGAGCGCGGCTCGGAGATGTAGAGCCCTAGGGTCCGCATCTGCTCCATCGACAGCCCGTAGCAGACGGGAAAGTGCCAGCCCTCGCTCGCGACATCGGCCTCCGCCTTCTCCTTCGGATCGGCGGACGCCGCGAGGACGGTTACACCCGCGTCGCCGAGTTCGCTCAACATGCCGTCGAGCGTCTTGAAGTACTTCTTGCACAGCGGGCAGTGCTTGCCGCGGTAGACGACGAGCATTCGCCATCCGCTCTGAGCTGCGACATCGACGGTGCTGCCGCTGACGGTCGCAACAGGTAAGCTCGGAAACGCCGAGCCGGCGCTGAGCTTTGCTGACATAGCCATGAATCGCTCCTGACGAAGGGACTTTCGGTGGTGCTCGGGAGGAGCTGCGTTTACGCTGCGCTTGCCGCTAGATGCCGGAACATGTTGCGGCGCGCCTCGTCGTCCATCTCGGTCTTGAACGTGAAGCGATCCTTGAGCTTGAGCGCTCGCTGCGCTGCAGGCCGCGCCTCGACCTCGTCGACGAGGCGCTTCAGGTGCGGGAGCTTGTCCCAGGCATCCTTGGAAAGGATGTAGGGAACCATGCGCGCCCATCCCCACACGTCCATGTCGACGATCGTGTACGTGTCGGCGACCACGTACCGGCGCTTGGCCAGCCGCTCGTTCAGGATCGCGTAGTGCCGCATGGCCTCGAAGCTGTATCGGGTCTGCGCGTAGGAGATCTTCTCCGGCGCGTGGTGCTGGAAGTGAACGGACTGTCCGGAGAACGGGCCAACGCCGGATGCGACGAACATCAGCCAGGATAGAAGCTCCCCGCGGCTGGCCGACGTGTTCGGCGGCAGGAACTTGCCGGTCTTCTCGGCGAGATAGAGCAGGATGGCATTCGAATCGAACACGGTCGCGTCACCATCGACGATGGCTGGTACCTTGCTGTTCGGATTGACCGCGAGGAACTCCGGCTTGAACTGATCGCCCTTGCGCGTATCGACAGGGATCGCCTCGTAGGCAACGCCTGCCTCCTCCAGGAACAGGGCGACCTTGGTAGGGTTGGGGGCGCCCGAGAAATAGAATTTAAGCATGCCGTTCCTCCTGTTTGCGTCTATCTGGTGACTGTGTTCACTGGGGTCTGTCCGCTCGCGGACGCTCGAGGAGCGCCAGCGCCGGCCGCACCATCCCCTCGAGCAGCGCTCGTTCCGGTTTGGCCCGCGCCGCGACACGCACGCCGAGCAGGACACCCAGAAACAGGCGGGCCGTATCCTTGGGATCCACGCCGGGCCGCAGGTCGCCACTTTCCTTGAGCTGCTCGAGGCACCGGCAAAAGAAGGCCTCGATCTCGCCGAGATAAGACGCGATCACCGTCCTGAGCTCGGCATCGTGCGGGGCGACTTCCAAGGCCGAGTTGACAATCAGGCAGCCGCGACGATCCGGGTCCGAAAGCGTGCGCGAGACGAGCTCACGGAAGAACGCGCGAATGGCATCCTTCGGTGGATGCTTCCGCTCAAGGCGCGCGATCCGCTCCCGCATCGAGCGCGCGGCGTAGCGTTCCAGGGCCTGTGCGAAAAGCTCGCGCTTGTCACCGAAGGCATTGTAGAGGCTTGGTTGCTTGACGCCGGTCGCCTCGGCAAGATCCCTGACGGAGGTCGCCTCGAGACCACGCCGCCAGAAGCACTCGACGGCTGCATCGAGCACCTCTTCCTCGTCGAACTCGCGCGGGCGTGCCAACGCAAGACCTCCGCATCTTTTGCCATCGCGGGCGCATAGCGAATTACGACTAGCACAATTTTTATGGCGACTGCTACAGAATAGTTGCGAGAGAAAGCTCGAGACTCGAATTGAGCGCCGACATGTTCGTGCTATAGGCCGGTTCCCGAAGGAGCCCGCCTGATGTCCTCTCTCAGAGCTATCGTAGTCGTCGCTGTCGGCTCCTGCTGGCTATTGCACGCCGACCCCGGCTACGCGGAGGAGCGGCCGGGTGCCCTGCCGGATCTGCGTATCGCCCGCGGAAGCAAGAATATCGCCGAAGCTTGGCTGATTGAGCCGACGACACGCTATCGTCACTTCGTCCTCGGCGCCACCTACGAGGCTGCCGGCCTCGCCGTCCTGTTGAAAGACGGACGCACGCTGACGCTGCGCCTGCCGGAGGATTCGGTATTCGAGGACCGCCTGCCACGCCTGGCCGACCTCGATGGCGACGGCAGCGACGAGATCGTTCTCGTGCGCTCGTATGTGGGGCGGGGAGCGGCGCTGGCCGTGATCGGCGTGCGCGGGGACAAGCTGACAATCATTGCCGAGACGCTGCCAACGGGACGGCCGAATACGTGGCTTAATCCCGCCGGCATAGCCGATTTCGACGGCGACGGTCGTCTCGACATCGCCTACGTGCAGATGCCGCACGTGCTGGGGCGGCTGCGCGTCTGGACCCTGAGCACGGAGGGACTGCGAGAGATCGCCACCCTATCCGATACGTCCAATCATGCCGCCGGCTCTCCGAGCTTGGGACTTTCCGCGGTTGCCGACTTCGACGGAGATGGGATCGCCGACCTTGCCATCCCCTCACTCGACCGGCGATCGCTGCGGTTCATCACGTTCAAGGGCGGCGTGCGCGAGTTGGCCCGCAAGAGCTTGCCGTCGCCGGCCGCATCCGACTTCGCCATCGAGCGCGTGGGCGGCAAGCCGATCGTGGTGGTCGGCCTCGAAGGAGGCCGCAAGGTGAGGGTTGGTTTGTGAGGCAGCCTGATCGCAACTATCGACCAGCCGCGCGGTATGGCTATAGCGGTTGCACCATGCGACGCGCGTGCCGAAGGCCGGGCGCCACGCGTAACCTTTGCCCGAGGTGTCACGAATACACGTTGAGCTCATTGTTGCCCAGACGAGGGCGATGCCCGCGACGTGTCTGATTCTGAACCCGTCTAATGGAGGTGCCGCAATGCGCCTTGTGATCGCGATTCTGCTTGCTCTCGCTCTGCCGCTTTCGGCTACTGCGGCCGACGACTTGACGACGAAGGCGAGCAAATATTCGGTCAAGGAGACGGTCGACCGCCTGACGACGGCCTTGAAGGACAAGGGCATCACCCCGGCTGCGCGCATCGATCATGCCGCGGCGGCGAAGGCGGCCGGACTGGACCTAAAGCCGACTGAGGTGCTCCTGTTCGGCAATCCGAAGCTCGGCACACCGCTGATGCAGGCCAACCGGTTGCTCGCGATCGATCTGCCGATGAAGGTGCTGGTATGGGAGGATGACGCGGGCAAGGTCTGGATCGCTTATACGCCGCCCTCCACGCTCAAGGCCCGATACAAGATCGACGGCCGGGATGATGTCCTGAAAGCGATGACCGGTGCACTCGAGGCGTTCACGAGCGCGGCCGGCAACTAGGCTGCTATACCGGGCGCACCCTCGGTTGCAGAGTAAGGCTCCGGTGAGGACCGCCTTGGCGATAGATTGCGCATAGCTACGACTGGTGCCGACCTGAGCGAGCAAGCGATAGGACGGCACTATGTCTGGCGATAGGATCAGCCCGCGCTTCGACGTGG
>JBJXDX010000083.1:0-29639 GCA_046154585.1 Hyphomicrobiaceae bacterium
CCACGTCGAAGCGCGGGCTGATCCTATCGCCAGACATAGTGCCGTCCTATCGCTTGCTCGCTCAGGTCGGCACCAGTCGTAGCTATGCGCAATCTATCGCCAAGGCGGTCCTCACCGGAGCCTTACCAGCGAAGCGCCATCTCTCCTCTGCTCCTTAGTACGACTTAGTGTTGGATAGGAATGCGCCGCGCAGGAAGCGTCGGGTAGGCACCTCGATCCAGCGGGCAGTAGCGAGCGAGATGAACACCAGGACCAGAATTGCCAAGGCCGAGAACCACCACCCAAGGTCTGACGAGAGGCGCCACGCAGGCGCCCCGTCGGCGATTTTGGTGGTGATCAGCTGCATGCTCCACTGAAGCATGTAGAAAGAGTAACTGGCTTCGCCCAAGCGCACAGTCCAGCGCCATTCGAGCAGCGGGCTGATCGCCGTCGGGCCCCAGCCAATTGCGGTAACGAGGAGCATCGCCAGCGGAGTGTACACGACGTATAGGCCAGCTCTCGCGAATTGCGCCAGCAAACCCTGTTCGGGCAAATCGACCACCGAGGGCAACAGAAGCAGCACCATCAGGCCGACGACAGAAGCCGCCACCATGGCATCACGAGCGCGGCGGTGTGCAAAGACGCGCCACCACCCGTCGCCGCCTGCCTTGGCATACAGGAAGGCAAGCCCCATCACGCAACCGAGAAAGAACTCCCACATCCTGAGGCCGGGGAAAAACTTGATCCGCTCGAGCGTCACGGAAATTTCCTCAGGACTCCTGCCGGACTGATGGAGCAGGAGTTCAACGGCAACGGCAACGACGCAGAAGCAGAGCACCTGCACAGCCATCAGGGCCACGACCAAGCGCAGCAGTCGGACTGCCGAGTGAATGCGGCCGAGTACCCAGTAAAGGAAGCTCGGAAACGCACAGTAGAAGATCAACTCGCACGAAACGCTCCATGCCGGGGCGTGCCACCAGATCATCCCTTTGGTTGGGACCAAAGACTGGAGCATAAGCAGGTTGACGACCCAGGGGATAGACGAGGGCGGGTTGGCCCACCACACGAATAGGAGCGTGGTGACGAAAAGACTGACTACATTCATCGGCCAGATCCTGGCGATGCGGGCTCGCAAGAACTTCAAGGCGCCTGCCGTCGAGGACAGGAATGTGTCGGCATAATTGTATGTCAGTACAAAACCACTCAGCACAAAGAAGATCGTGACACCAGCCGAACCCTGACGCGCCAGCGCCACTTGAAGCGAGTTGTTCGGAATGACCTGCGGGAAATGCGACACGGCGACGATCAGCGCTGCGACGAACCGCAGCCCCGTCAGAGCTTCGATCGGCCGACGCTGGATTGACGATGCCCCATTCATCTGCCCGCTCCTGCGTCAGGCGTTTGCCCAAGCCTGGCTGAGCCGGCTATCAGAAATGCGTAACGCCGAGATGACGGTGAACAATCTAGATTAAGACTGTTGGCCCCGCCAGTCTTGCGCAGCTATTCGCGACTTGATGTAACCTAAGCGAATAACTGCCGATTGCTCGCGGGAAAGTAAATGAGTGATGCCCAAAATCATGAGCCCCTGACGCGGGTTCACGACGCCAAGATGGGCTCGGATCGGGGGTTTCGGATTGGTCTCCGCTATTGTTTTTGGATTGATCGGGCTATGGCCTGCAGTCCGAATTGGCTGGAAGCCCAGTTTTGATGTCGATCTTCTACGCCTTTGGTCCATAATTATCGCTGCGATCCTCCTCGTCCAGCGTCAGTTGCGCACGAAGCATTTAATCTCGTTGCAACGATCGAGTATTGCTTTCGCTACTACCGCATAAGCGGAAGGGCTTGGGTGCCCATCACCTGCAATATAATACAGCGGACCACGAAGGGGCGGCGTCATCTTTGAGGTAGAAATGCTCGCTATACCCGCCTCGGTCAGTGCGTTTCTCATCCATTCTGCGCGCGCTTGTTCTTGACGCTCCCGATCTGAGCTGTCCCATATAACGACGAGAAGTCTCGTTCCATACCGAGCTTTGACTATCTTGCTGGCCTTTTCAAATATCGCCGCAATTCGCATTCGGTCATGCGTTTCCACCAATAGCGGATGAATTAGCTTGTAGATATATGACTTGTTCGCGATTCGCTCGATGATGCCACGCTTAAATGGGCCGCTGTATTCCAGACCTGCTGGTGACAGCTCATAGTGCGGCCCGTCCGGATCCCATATTGCTCGCCCTGCTGCCCGGTCAACATGAGTAGGCAATAGAGAAAAAACGACGAATGCGTTCTCCTCCCGAACGCCAAGCAGCTTAGGTTTTTCAATCTCCAACATGCGAAGAAACTGATGTGGACCGTATCCGTGCACGCCAAAATTAAATGCAGTGGATCCTGATATTTTTGCAAATTGCGCGGGCAATGTGCCGGCATCATCAATCCCTTCGCCAAACGTAAAAGAATCGCCGAAGAAGAAAACCGTAGGGCCAGTACCATTAGGCGCGACCACTCGAAGTCCGTCGGCATCGACCCCATAGGTCGCATGATAAATTAAATGACCGTCGCGAGATCGCTTTATCGATTCGACTCGGCGCGGCCCAGGCGTCAAGACAAATCCTAAATCTTTGTCCGGGCTCATGTGATTGTAGGTGTAGCTACCTTCGATATGGGCGCTCGTAATGGCGCGCGTTTCCGAAAACCAAAGCCAAACTTCGCCTATACCCAAAGCCAAAGCCACGAAGCCGAGGTAGTACATGGCAAGTGAGGTACGCGCGCGACGTTTGAAAATAAATACCGAAGCTATAAAAACGATGATAAAAAGAATGCCAAAGAAGGGGATCTGTTTGAGGAAAAAATAATCGGTCTCATTCATTGCGGGGGGACCTGCGTAGTCTAGTCCTACTTTGCCCAACCGATGCTGGCGACTGAAGACTACAGCGCAAGTTCAATCGGTACAATTCCACGAGACCGCGACCTGTCGCCGGCTCGGTTCAGGCTATCGCCGTCTTCATATCCCGTTGTGACGTGAAGGCTTCGCGGTGAACCACAAGCTCTGGTGGCGGACATCTTGGGGAGCAGGTCAGCCTGCATCGATTTGCAGGTGATACTTCCCGACACTATAGCGGGCGGAGAGAGCCCCCAGAACTGCTCAAGGGCAACTGCGCTTTCCTTGTTGATCCAGTAGCCGCCGGTCTTCGATGCGCAATCGACTCCGGGGTGCAAAGAGCTGCGCCAAGATCTACGCGTCCACGAAAGAAATAGAAATAAACAGCAGCAGGATGAGAGCTGTTCTCTTCACAACGCCACGTAGTCCCTCAATCGAGCTCGAACTTATTCTTGTAGTCGACGGCTAGGGACGCATTCTGCGCGGACTTCTCGAGCAAGCAGTCGCCGATCGCCAATGTCTCCATCTCGGTGCCCATGAAGCAACGGAAGGCGTCCTCCGGAGTGCAGACGATCGGTTCGCCACGCACGTTGAAACTTGTGTTTACGAGCACTGGGCAACCGGTCCGGCGCTTGAATGCCGCCAGCAGAGAATGGTAGCGGGGATTCGTTTCGGAGTGCACGGTCTGGATACGAGCCGAATAGTCGACGTGCGTGACCGCCGGGATGTCCGATCGGACCAAGTTGAGCTTGTCAATCCCGAACAGTTCAGCCTGCTCTGCTGCCACCTGGCGGCGGCGGTTTTGCTTCACATTTGCCACGAGGAGCATGTAAGGACTGTCATCGTCCAATTCGAAGTAGTCGGCGACATCATCCCGCAAGATCGATGGCGCGAACGGACGGAAGCTTTCTCGATACTTGATCTTGAGATTGAGATTCTTTTGCATTTGTGGGTTGCGCGGGTCGCCCAGGATCGACCTGGCGCCCAGCGCCCGGGGGCCGAACTCCATCCGCCCCTGGAACCACCCAACGGCATGGCCGGCCTCGAGAGCATCGCATGTGCGCTCGATGAGTTCTCCTTCCCCATGGACGGTGAATTTTGCTCCAGCAGCGAACAATCGGCCCTCGATTTCACCCTGCCCAAATTTTGGTCCGAGATAGGACCCATGCATGGCGTCGAGTGCCCCGTTGACGTGGCGTTGCTGACCCATGTGTTGATGATAAGTGGCGAGCGCAGCACCGACCGCACCGCCGGCATCGCCTGCAGCGGGCTGAATCCAGATCCGCTCGAAAGCACCGTCACGCAGCACTTTGCCATTGGCGACGCAATTCAGCGCCACGCCGCCTGCTAGGCACAGATTTTTGACCTTGTATGTATTGGACAGGTTGCGGGCTAACCGAAGCATGATCTCCTCGGTCACCTGCTGAACTGAAGCGGCAAGATCCATCTCCCGTTGGGTCAGCAGCGCTTCCGGATCACGAGGCGCGCCACCGAAGAGGTCGTGGAACTTTCGGGACGTCATGGTGAGGCCGGTAGCATAGTTGAAGTAACTCTGATCGAGCCAGAAAGAACCGTCCTCCTTCACATCGATCAAATTGTCGAGAATTAGTCGTGCATACTTCGGCTCCCCGTATGGGGCGAGACCCATAACTTTGTATTCCCCGGAATTCACCTTGAAACCCGTATAGTATGTGAAGGCCGAGTAGAGCAAACCGATGCTGTGCGGCCAACGGATCTCGCGCAAATGTGTAAGCGTGTTGTCCCGCCCCAAGGAGACCGATGCGGTAGCCCACTCACCCACACCGTCGAGAGTCAGCACGACCGCCTCCTCGAAAGGAGACGGAAAAAATGCGGAGGCAGCGTGACTTTGATGATGCTCGGCGAATAGAAGCTTGCTGTCTATTTTTCCGGTCCCCGCGAAAGGTGCGAGGGCCTTTTCCAAATTTGGTCTCTGAAACAGCTTCTCCTTCAACCACACTGGCATCGCCATCCGATACGAGGCAAAGCCGCGTGGGGCATTGGCCAAGTACGTCTCCAAAAGCCGTTCGAACTTGATCAGCGGCTTTTCGAAAAATGTCACATAGTCGACACCATCTAGGTCCGTCTGCGCGGTCTCCAGACAGTAACGGATCGCCTGCTCGGGAAAATCCGCGTCGTGCTTTTTGCGCGTGAACCGCTCCTCCTGTGCGGCGGCCACTATGCGGCCGTCCTCCACCAGCGCCGCGGCACTGTCGTGATAGAACGCCGAAATACCCAAAATACGCACCGACCACGACCTCCTTACCTAATCCGCGCTATCAAAACCGTCGAGCTCGGCTGTCAGAAGACTGTATAAATGAACGGCGCAAGCGCGCTACCCTGGGCAAGTACAAGCAGTCCTCCAACAATAAGCATTACAATGATGATCGGCATCAACCACCACTTCTTGCGAGCACTCACAAACGCAAAAATCTCGCTTATGACTGAGACCATGTCGACCTACCTGGGAGTTTGCTTGGGCTTAATGAACTTCACGCCTGCTTGCCAGAGAGTTGCGCTGCTAGAGTTCAGAATTGATTGGTCATGCTGCTGGGGGCCTCCTCTTTACCGCGCTCGATCCAGTAGGTACCGGCGTCAGCCTTGCGACCCTTGCGCAGCGGATCTCTGACGATCTGCATGACGAGGCCGAACGGGACGATCACGATCGAAAACAACACCATCATGATGACCGGGTTCATTACCCTGCTCAAGAGATGAGCGAACCGCATCCAGGCTTTGTTTAGCGGGTGCAGGAGGTGGGAAGCGACGACGCTACAAAAGGCCAGCAAGGCAGCTACAGTGAGGAAGGCTATCAGCACTGTGATACTTGCGCGCCATAAATACGCGATGACCAGTGCTATCACCGAGAACACCAAGCCGGTCGAGCGATCGGAGGGTAGGGCAGGTGCGGGACGATCGTATCGCTCGTGAAAGCCGCTTGACATTCGATGCCCCCTTTTGCGACGACTGTAGAACAAAGAGAGTAAGGTTGGCAATCTAGCCATACCTAGCTAGTTAATCCTGGTGTGTGTGGGTAAAACCAGCAATCTATGGCACATCCGGTACGGTGGGACGTTCCGAGGATACATAGTCAACGGAGGTGTGGACGACAGGTTAATCTCTGCAGGTCGCACGTGAGGCGCACTTAGCTCCTTTCGCCGTGGTAGTTTGGAACTGAACGCCATTAATCCTAACCGCCCACTGGCATTGAGCCCAGCCCGCACTTCGTGTCCACTGTCGTTTTGCCCAGAGCATCACAAATGAATCACGAAGACCCCGCACTGATCCACGATCTTACACAGCTTGGCAACGCGACACGCTTCGGCGATCCCGCGGATGCTCCGCTTGCGGCCATTCTTCAAATTGTGATCGAGGCGGCGGTATTGTCGAATAAATTCGAGATCGACGAACAAACGCCCGGCTCGCGTCTCGGCGCACTTATGGATCTCGTCGAAGCCGAACTAAAGCGCCATCCCGCAAACGCAGAGCACCTTACAAGTATCATCAGAAATGTCTTTGAGCGCGTGGGCGTATCGATCCGGTTGGCGCACCTTTGAGTGAGAGCCGCACAAGATGTTGGCTGAGCTGCATAAGTCTCTCAGGATATCACTCGCGGCTTCTGAGCGCGCAATCTCCTAAAGCGGACCCAAGTATCGGATAGGGGTCAGCGAATGCGACGACCGCGACCACCTGCCCCCTGTTCATGGCAATGCCGCGATAGCGCGCCGTGCGATAGCCGAACTGGTGTTTGAGCAGCCGGGGATGCAAGTCAAAGAGATGATAATTGCTAGAAGCGTTACTCGCATAATCCTGTTGACCGTTTTCGGACTGGTGCTGGGTCTCATCGTTTGCGAGGTCACTCTTCGCGTCGCGGGCATAAGTTATCCGATCTTCGATACCTGGGATTACGACAGGGCGATTGCATTAAGGCCACACAAGAAGGGCTGGTACAGAAATGAAGGCGCTGCGCATTTGGAAATTAACGGCCTGGGTTATCGAGACAGAGACCACCCCCAAAAGAAAAACCGGGACGAACTCCGGATCGCATTCATCGGCGACTCATTCACAGAAGCTAGGCAGGTCGAGATTGACAAGACTTTTTGGCGATTAATCGAAAATTCCAAATTATTAACGGATGCGCATCCGGGATACAAAGTAATCACGTTAAATTTTGGGATAGGTGGCTATGGTACTGTCCAAGAATACATTACCTTGAAGAGGGATGTATTGCATTTAGATCCTGATCTGGTAGTGCTGATGCTCTTCATGGGCAACGACTTCATAAACAACTCGCCGAAACTTAGTCGTGTCGCTTATGATGACTTTCGTCCGTTCTATGAGCTCAAATCTGGCAACCTACAGGCTGATAATTCTTTCAGAAATCTGACCTTGACGAACGTTAGAAAGCGCTTCTTGCTCGAGGCGAGCCACCATTTAAGGTTACTTGAGCTGGTCAATCAGGTTCGCCGGGTGTTCGCAGCGAGCAGGGTAGAGGATGCTCCCAGGAACGAACCCATCGATTTCGATGGGATGCCAGGGATTTTTTCAGGCCATTTTGTACCGCCGAAGTCTGAAGCCTGGCAAATGGCCTGGAATTTGACAGAGGCAGTGTTAGAAAAAGCGGTTGCCGATGTAAGGCAATCGGGAGCTGAATTTCTGCTTGTTGCGATACCGACACCCATGCAGGTTCATCCTGAGCCTAAAGAAGCGCGTGCTATCCAAACCCAAGCTGGCCTGGAGGACCTACTCTATCCAGACAGGCGACTAGCGGCCCACGCGCAGCGGTTTGGTTACGCATTTCTGTCTCTGACTGAGCCATTCATAGACGAAGTGGCAACAACCGGCACCTACCTGCATGGATTTGAAAACCATCTCGGGATCGGGCATTGGAATGAGAACGGACACGCAATAGCAGCAAGAGCAATTTTGGCTTCCATTATAAAGAATGGTTTGTTGCCTCCTAAACAACATTCGGTTCCGCCGAAATCCAATTGAGTTGTGAGCGGCCGGTTACCGAACATGCTCAGGTTTGCGGATGGACTGTTGAACTGCCTACAGCGAAGTGGTCCGAATTGAGGTGTGGCGTGAAGGCCAACTGAGAGGACCACGATGGCAAAGCGGCACAGGCCTGAAGAGATCATTGTGAAGCTGCGGCAGGGACCGGCGATGGAGGTGGACCACTCGGTGCAGGCCGCTCACGTCAGCCCGCAGACTTTGCCCCGAGACCTCTTTGCAGTGTATGCAAACGACTTGGGCCTAGCTGCGCATGCACCGCACGACCGGTTGTCAGACCTCCCCTTCGTCCTCCTGACGCCTTGAAACATCCTGCGAAAGCCTTACGCAGTTCAGGCTCTCCAAACGAAAGTAGCCTTAAGATCAATCCAAATTGCCACTACGCGAGCATGGAATTAGCTTAGTCATGGCTAGCCGTGGTGTGGCAAGCCGGCGTCCCGTTTTTCCTGGGCATTTGCCCGTTTGTACCCCGGCAGGAGAAATCTTGTATGATCGATGTGCGGGTAATTGCTTCTGCCCTCCGGGTTCTTTCCAGCGGCGAGTTTGGAAGATATCACGTCTCCAGCGTCTCAGAGGTAGAGCGCTTTGAGCGGGACATGCAGAATTTTCTCGACGTAAAGCATGTGCTCGGCGTGAACAGCGGAACGAGCGCGCTGATTTGCGCGCTGGTTGGCTCTGGGATAGGTCCGGGCGATGAGGTGATCGTGCCAGCCTACACCTGGGTTGCGACCGCCGCCGCGCCGTTGGCTGTCGGCGCTGTTCCTGTTCTCGCCGAGATCAATCAAACGCTCACAATTGACCCCGAGGACATTCGACGCAAAATCTCACCGCACACAAAAGCGATCATTGTCGTGCACATGCTCAATCTGGTGTGTGACATGGACGCAATCCTTGCGATCGCCAAGGAGCACAATTTGATTGTCATCGAGGACGCGTGCCAGGCCGTCGGCGTTACCTACCGCGGCCGGCGATGCGGCACGATGGGGGACGCAGGTGCCTTTAGCTTCAATGTTCAAAAGAATATGCAAGCCGGCGAAGGGGGGGCCGTGCTCACCAACTCCCCGCGGACTTTCACGCGCGCACTCACGTACCACGATGTTGGCAGCTACATTCGCGCCGGGCGAGGCGACAGCAACGAGCCACCCTTCATCGGACAGAATTACCGGATGACGAACCTCGCCGCAGCCATCTTGAGGCCGCAGATCTCCCGGCTGGACAAGAAGCTCAAGCGTCGCCGCGATCGTCGCAAGTATTGGCTGGACAAGCTATCAGGGCCGTTCGGCAATGGAATGAAGGTCAGCCCGCACAACGATCCAGAGTCTGCAGTCGCTATCTCTGTGCACTTCGATGACCCGGAGGCTGCCCGCGCCTTCGGATCGCAGCGGGGTATTTCTCGACTGATCGATACCGATCGTCACATCTACACGAACTGGCGGTCGATCAGCGGCGGTGTACCGGTGCATCCGAAAATGGATCCATACAACTGGGCAAAACGTGACGTCCGCATCCGCCACGACAGTTGTCCGAAGACTCTCAAGATCCTGGAACGGACCTGCGAAATCCGGCTATTCCCGGAAGTTCCCACGATCGTGTATCGCCAGCTCGTCGGAAAAACGAAACGATGAGACCCTGGGGCGTCCAGTAGAGAGGCAAAAGCCCATTTTGAAAATCCTGGATCGCGGTCATGTCCTCTGAAGTTGTTGCCAATTCGGAGGTGTCGCCGCCGGGCGAAGACATGCGGACCTCGCCTCGCTACGCGGTGGTCGTTGCCACCTGCAATCGCGGAACCCGAATCATTCCGCTTGTTACGTCTTTGCTCGGCAGTGAGGCTGTGGACTTCGAACTGGTTATCGTTGACCAGAGTTCAAACGCGGAGACCCTGCGCGCCCTCGAACCGTTGCTGGGCGACCGACGAATCCGCTACGTGCACTTGGACATCGCGGGTACAAGCCGCGCGCGCAATCAGGGGTTCAAGCTCACGACTGCCCCCATAATCGCAATCACTGACGACGATTGCATCGTCCCGCCTGACTGGCTGTCGCGCTTGGCGGCGCCGTTCGACACGTACCCCGAGGTTGGCATCGTCTACTGCAATGTGGATCCGGCGCCGTCCGAGGGAGCGGGGCACACGCCGCACATTAGTTTCGATGGAGTCCGACTGCTACGCACTGTCCACGACATCCGGCTGACCCAGCCGCTGTGGATGGGTGCAGGCATGGCAATTCGCCGATCGATACTGGCGGACGTACAGGGCTTCGATGAAATGCTAGGTCCGGGATGCGCGTTCTCAGCGTGTGAGGACAACGACATCGCGTGGCGCAGCCTCGTCAGGGGTTGGTGGGTCTGCGAAAATCCTGATGCGGCCGTCGTTCACGACGGCTTCCGCACGCTAGAGCAGCTAAGGGCGCATGGTACACGCGATTTCTATGGCATTGGAGGAGCGCTCGCAAAATACCTGAAAACAGGACACTTGCGGATTGCGGCGATATCGCTTCCACTCCTTTATCGCTTCGGCGTCACCGCACCTGTCAAGGATCTCCTCAACGGGCGCCTGCCGCGAGGCCTCCGCCGGCCCTCCATGCTTATTCGCGGCTTCTTTGATGGTCTCAGGGCACCGCTCGACCGGACGACCGGATGCTACCGGAAGCCGCAGAGCGCTTAGTCCGGACCGGAGAGCGTCAGATCTGCCCCATCTTCAACTCCTGGACGAGGTGCGCACTGGCGCGCCCAGCGATAGCCATCATTGTGAAGGTTGGATTTTGCCAAGCGCCGGAGGGCCACGCTGCCCCGTCCATTACAAATACGTTCGATGCATCCCAGCACTGGGCATATCCGTTCAGGACTGACGTCCGGGCGTCGCCGCCCATGCGGGCCGTCCCCATCTCATGGACAAAGCCGCCCGGGGGATAGTCGTACACACCGGTAACGCGGCCGCGAACCAACGCGACCATTTCCTTGAGTGAGTCCGCCATGTGGGCCTGCAGTGCTCGCTCGTTGTCGGAGTACGCACAATCAATTCGCAGCGTCGGAATGCCCCAAGGATCCGGCTTGTCTGGGCGCAGGCTAACGCGATTTTCGGCGCGCGGCAGCATTTCACCGTGCGATACCAAGCTGAAGGGCACTTCATCTGCTGCACAATCGCTGGCTTTCGCCGAGACACGGCCTAGCATGCCGAAGGTACCGTAGCCGCGCAGGAAAGCGCCGTCAGACCGGTTGGTTAGGTTGTGAAAACGCGGAATCATCATGTTCTTCGGGCCGCCGTATCCGTCGTCCCATTTCTCGTCGCGGCGACCGGGCACGAAGCCGACAACCGCGACTCCCGGATGATCCATCAGATAGCGCCCAAGCGTACCCGAAGAGTTCCCTAGGCCCTGTGGGTGGTGGCGCGACCTTGAGTTTAGCAGGATGCGAGCCGATTCGATTGCGGACGCGCAGACAACAACGACGCGAGCCTGCACTTCGGCGGCTCTCTTCGTACGCCGATCGACGAACGCCACGCCGGTAGCTTTCCCCTCCGACCCTACAAGCACGTGGCTCACAACAGAATTGGGGCGCAGACTGACGCCGAATTTTCTAATGGCTTCGCGTACCGGCGAAGGCGGTGCCGCCTCTCCATGAGGGCGCGCGCTCGGCCGAATGAGAATGCCGCGCCCACTGACGACTGGCCGCCCGAGTGTCGTGCGGACGATGCGCTTGAGTTCCCGTTCAGCGTTGGTGAGGCGAGCAGCGCCGACGTATTTGCCGTCTGGCATCGCAGACAGACCATCCCGCTCACCGTAGACGGGAAAAAAGTCGTCGACCTCGTCGAAGTGCTTCTTAAGTTGATGATACCCGAATGGCCACGGGTCACCGAAACCATCCTGGCGCGGCGCGTCGAACTCGTGATCCGAGGTTCGGATGCCAACGCCGCCCCAGGTGAGCAGCCGTCCGTTGACGGAGCGGGTGCGAATCCAATGAAAGTCCTTTCCCGGCGGGGTCTCGTAAGGATGCTCTCGATCAAGAACGAACAACCGGGGGTCGAGTTCCCAGTACGCTTGGTGTCGTGATTGGATGCGCCGCCGGCGAAGACCGCGATCAAAAAGGCGCCGCGCCATCGTCGCGAACTCAGGAGGCGCCTCGGGAGCATCCATTTCGTCCGGCCCCGCGTCCAAGACCAGCACCCTAAGCCGGCGCTTTCCCAGCTGATATGCCGCCCAGCCGCCAGTGGCGCCGGATCCTATGACTACGACATCCCACGGTGCCGCCCGCTTCAGAAGGTCGATCGACATGCCCCCATTGCTTTCATGTCACCTTAGAGCCTCGGCGAGGCGCTCCCTCATGCTTTGATCGAAGTCCGCTTATGCGCTCAATCCGTGTCACAGACCGTGATAGCACTTTATTAAATTAGGCTTTGAAAATTGCTGTGCAGACCTATTACGTCATCCGAATCAAAGGCCCAGGCTGTTGACCTGCTCTCTTAGATATTCTGGCAACGGGGCACCGCGACCTGACAGTGCGGCATGACTTATTTGCAAGTTATTGGACATGTTTGAGTATCGGTCGATTTTACACCATTTCATATGGAAGTACAGCGGTTCAAATTCCTTCTCTATGAAGGAAGGATAATTAAAGACATATGGCGACCATAACGCTTCGCAGTAGCCTAAGTAATTATTGTAAGTCGAAAATCGTTTGTAGAAAAGCCGTGGCTCCATATCCTCGAACGGACGACCCGCGATAAAGGAGGCGCGATCAGCGTGCAAATTAACTCCGGTATGCCACAGAGCTTGCTTATTGGAATGTCTAAAGCGATCAAGCGTGGGCGCTAGTGCTTTGGTTGCGATGGTGTCGCCGTCCCACTTTAAGATATATGGACAAGTGCATTTGTCCGCACACCAGTTATAGAAATTTGGGAGAAATGATGGGGACTTCATGCCATTCGGCATTGCCGCCAGCTTTTCCATTTCCTCGCCGTAGCGCGCCATCTCATGCGGATAGTTGTATGCTCGAATTTTGTCGGGATGGAGCTTGGACAAATTTGCGATTACGTCAGCGGAGCCATCCGTGCTCAGATTATCAACCACAACCAATTCGTCCACGGAATCTACGACAGATTTTATCGATCGCTCCAGAAATTCGATTTCATTCTTGACGCGAAGCATTGCCGATATTTTCTTGGGGGGCCGACCGGCAAATACTCGGAGGATAGGGTAAGCAGCTGCAATGGCAAATTGCTTTGCGAGCTGGCGTGGTGACATCGAACGTAGCCCTTCTAGGTCTTGCTAGCTTTCCGATATTTCTGAGCGCGCTGGGGCTGGCCGGGTAGCTGAGCGGTTCAACTCCTACTCTCGCCTACTGACATGTGCAAAGCAATTGCCATGCCTGTACGAGATTTGGTTCAAAGTGCGCAGCCTTTAAATAATATTGGACTTATCCATAAAGTGATGCTGATCGATCCGAGGCCGCATGTGCAAACGCGCGCCCCAGTCTTTCGTTTTCCACCCTTTCGATCGACCGAAATCACTGACGACTTAAGCGCGGGATGAGGTGTCGATTCCCGAGTGCCTTTCCGGAAGCGGCAGTGACTTTGCGGAATCTAAGAGTTCGTCGAAACCGGTAAGGTAACGAAGGACACGCGCCGGATTCCCGGCTGCTACGCATTGCGGTGGAACGTCTTTCGTAACGACGCTTCCCGCGCCAATCACGGCTCGGCTGCCAATGCGAACGCCCGGAAGGATAACCGCCTTCGCGCCGATCCAGACATGGTCTTCGATGATCACTGCGGCGGACTGAGGCAACTCCATGTGCCTGACGACATGATGTTGGTCATTGTCCATAACAAATGTGTAGTGGCCAAGATGGCAGTGAGCACCGATCTTTACGAACTCTCGAGCTGCGATGGATGAGCCATAGTTTATGAACGTGTTGTTTCCGATTTCGACCCGCCCGGAGGCGTACGTAACGAGTTCAACGGGCACGACTGTTCCGATGATGCTCACGCCATCGCCGAGCACGAGACCGCCACGCCCAGAGATGTGAACGCGTCCCCGCAAGCGCACCGACAACGGTACGTTCGCCCTCAACCCCATGCGAATTTGCGCATTCAGGATACTGCCAAAGTCGGCGGCCCTTGTGACCAGTTGGTCCACTTGGGAGGACCATTTGGCGGATTGATGCAAGCTCATCAGCAGTCGTTAACCCTAGTGCTACCCGCTTTGTGGGCCCGGCCATGTGGTGCCCCCGAGCTTGCTTCCAATACCGACGGGTGTCGGCACCTATCGTATTGAGAAAGCTTGATTAAGTCATGCACGCTTCTTGTGCAGCATCTGCGCAAATGCCGACCGCTCCAGTTCAGGGCAATATGACGCGGTCGGGAACTTGCCACGCTCGGGGACTTGGGGTGTCCATCGAAAGGAGCATGCGCAAGCCCACAAAAAGTGCTTGGGTCCGAATGGGCCGCACTCGCGGAAGTAAAGCTGAGTACGGTTCGACGCTAGCCGCAGGTCTGCGCTGACGGATTTTGACCGTCCGATTCGATACTCCGCGGCATGACGGTTGCAAGAAAAACCCCATGATGGACTGAGAACTACCACGTTGGAATTATTCAACTTCAGCGCCGGTTAACAGAAGATGTGTAGGGGAACATAATGCTATGTTGAGTTCGTGAAACCTCGTGGGAAGTCCGAGACATCCCGAGCCTCTAGCACTTCTTCGAACCCCGCAATTGTTTGATACCTCAAGGTCGCCATGTCCGAGGAATCCGATACGTCAGTGACTGACATCGCCGTTATCGGAATGGCCCTTCGCGTGCCGGGCGCCAAGAACGTTGAGCAGTTCTGGGACAATCTTAGAGGTGGCGTCGAATCCATCCGCTCACTGACTGAAGAGGAACTGCTGGCGGTCGGGGAGGCGCCGAGCAAGCTGCGCGACAAAAACTACGTCCCCCGGACTGCCGACCTCGAAGGAATGGAACTGTTCGATGCGGAGTTTTTCGGCTTCAGCCGCCAGGAGGCGGCTGTCATGGATCCGCAACACCGGCAGTTTTTGGAATGCGCCTGGGAGGCGATCGAGAGCTCCGCACGCCCGACCAAGAGCCTGAACGGGCCGGTCGGTGTCTTCGCCGGCTGCGGAATGGGGAGCTACTTCTATTTCAACGTCTGCAGTCATCAGAAACTTCTCGATCAGGTCGGGATGTTTCTGCTGCGCCATACCGGAAACGATAAGGACTTCCTGGCGACCCGAGTCTCGCACCTGTTCGACCTGCATGGCCCAAGTGTGAACGTGCAGACTGCGTGCTCCACCTCGCTCGTTGCTGTGCACTATGCCTGTCAAAGCCTGATCAGCGGCGAATGCGATATGACGTTGGCCGGCGGCGTTACGATCGAACTGCCGCACCGCCGCGGCTACACGTATCAGGACGGTGAAATTCTTTCGCCTGATGGCCATTGCCGTGCCTTTGACCATCGCGCGGCGGGCACCGTGTTCGGCAGTGGCGCCGGCGTGGTGATCCTCCGCCGTCTCGCGGATGCCATTGCCGACGGCGATCCCATTCGCGCCGTGATCAAAGCGACCGCAATCAACAATGACGGGGCGGCCAAAGCGGGGTATCTGGCACCTAGCGTAACGGGTCAGGCCGAGGCCATCGTCGAAGCGCACACGCTGGCAGGGGTTACGGCCGATACGGTCGGGTATGTCGAATGCCACGGCACGGGAACGAACATCGGCGATCCGATCGAGGTAGAAGCGCTAACCAACGCGTTCAGACATTCCACGGACCTGAAAGGTTACTGTCGCATCGGTTCAGTGAAGTCCAACATCGGGCATCTCGACACGGCTGCCGGTGTCGTCAGCCTCATCAAGGCGGTGCTGGCAGTCGAGCGCGGTGAGATTCCACCCACGCTCGGCTACGAGAAACCCAACCCCGCGATCAACTTCGCAGCAAGTCCGTTCCTGGTGTGCGATCGCCTGACGCCTTGGCCGGCGACCAAGGGACCCCGGCGAGCCGGCGTCAACTCGCTGGGCGTCGGAGGAACTAACGCGCACGCGGTGATTGAGCAGGCACCGGCTCGCGGGTCATCCGCCGCGCGGACCGATGAAGCAGGGCCACATTTCCTGGTGCTTTCAGGCAAGAGCCGAAAGGCGCTGGAGGAGGGGGGCGCGCGGCTCGCCGATTTCCTGGCGTCCGACTCCGGCACGCCGCTCGCCGATGTCGCATCGACACTTTTCCACGGCCGGACGCACTTTGGGCACAGACGTGTCGTCGTTGCGCGTGATCGGGCACAGGCTATTTCAGTCTTGCGGGCTTCCGATCGGACTGCAGCCGCCGCGCACACGCTTGTCGAAAAAGCGTCCGGCGCAGCCTTTCTCTTTCCTGGCGGCGGCGCCCAGTATCCAAGGATGGCACAAGCGCTTTATCGCCAGGAGGCGGCTTTCCGCAAGACGGTCGATGAGGGCCTTGCCTATCTGCCCGCTGATGTCGCGGCGGAGGTACGTGCCCTATGGCTCGAAGACGGGACCCTCGATGCCGCCCAGCGCTTTCTGAACCCGGCCCTGCAGTTGCCGGCCATCCTGATAACGGAGATTGCCGTCGCGCGGCTTTGGATGAGTTGGGGCATTACTCCCAGTGCGCTCATCGGGCACTCGATGGGCGAGAACGCGGCCGCTTGCATCGCCGGCGTCCTGAGTTTCAAGAGTGCGGTCGAGCTCGTACACTTGCGGGGCCAGCTGTTCACGGAGATTCCACTCGGCGGAATGCTCAGC
Source organism: Hyphomicrobiaceae bacterium (assembly GCA_046154585.1). Classification (GTDB taxonomy): domain Bacteria; phylum Pseudomonadota; class Alphaproteobacteria; order Rhizobiales; family Hyphomicrobiaceae; genus CADEFX01. The sequence continues at coordinate 16,625 of JBJXDX010000083.1, forward strand.
GTCCCACTCTCCGAGGAGGCGCTGCTGGCCCGCCTGCCTCCGGATGTCGATCTTGCTTCGGTGAACGCGCCCGAGCTTTGCGTCGTGTCCGGCAACAACGATGTGCTTGACCGTTTTGGCGCCTCTCTGGCCAAGGACGACATCGAGGCTATCCGCATTCCGATCGACATTGCCGCACACTCCCGGATGCTGCAGCCCATCCTTGAGCGTTTCGAAGCGTTTCTTAAAGCCACACCCCTTGCGGTGCCGAAAATTCCTATCGTCTCGAACCTCACGGGCACTTGGCTTACTGATGCGCAGGCCCGCGATCCCGGCTATTGGCGGGCGCATCTGCGCTCGACAGTGATGTTCGGTAAGGGCATGAGCGTCTTGGCGGAAGACCCGAGCCGGATCTACGTCGAGGTGGGGCCCGGTCGTACGATGTCGTCGCTTGCTAAGGCGCAAGGTACGATCAACGCCAACCAGGTCATCAACAGCTTGCCGCACGCAGACGAAGCCAGTGACGACCGGCTTCATTTTCTCGGTGCCGTGGGTCGCGCTTGGGCAACAGGGCTGCCGGTTCCATTGGAGCGGGTGTGGGCCGGAGTTGAAACAAGACGCATCCCCCTGCCGAGCTATCCGTTTCAGCACGAGTTCTACTGGATTGCTCCGAGCGCGGCATCGCGCTCCTCCGGTTCCGGCACGCTCAAGCATGCGACGATTGAAGACTGGTTTGCCGCTCCCACTTGGGTCCGGGCTCCGCGCCTGTCTCAGCCCGTCACTTCGGCCGACGCGAGCGGAGCCGGAGACCGGCGCTGGCTCGTCTACTCGGACGGTTCCGCGCTTGCGACAACAATGATCCGGCGGCTCGAGGGGACTGTGGTGGTCGCAACGGACGGCCCCGGTGTAAAGAGAGTCGCAGAACGGCACTGGTGCCTCGATCTCACATCGTCGAGCGAGCACAAAGAGCTTCTGGACGAGCTGGAGCAGGCCGACCTTCGGCCGAGCGACGTAATTTATTGCTGCGGTTTGGCAAAAGGGCGCGCCGCGCTGGCCAACGGCGCGATGCAAGACGATTTTCACCAAGGCCTCTCTTCCAATTTTTTCGTGCCGACATTCATCGTTCGCGCACTTGGCGGTCTGGCAGATCCGGTAATATTCAACGTCGTCACGCACGACCTCGCACAGGTCGTTGATGAACCCATCGATCCGCTACGCGCTACTGTTGCCGGTCCCGTCCTGGTGGCGCCGCGAGAGACGCCTCAGATCAAGGCGCGCTGCATCGACATCGAACGGCCGCGTCGGAAAAATACGGGTCGGGTCGCACAAGCACTATTGGACGAGTTGCTCGCGCCCCCAACCGATCGACTAGTGGCTCTGCGGGGAGCGCAGCGCTGGGTGCAGTCGCTGCGCCAATTGAGCCTCCCCGCCGCGGCTGATCACAGCGGCGAGCCTTGGCTTCGCGATGGCGGTGTCTACATCATTACTGGCGGCATTGGCGGTATCGGCCTGGAGATCGCCGAGCACTTTGCGCGGCAAAAGAAGGTCAAACTCGCCCTGCTCGCGCGTAGTGAGCTGCCCCCGGAGGCCGATTGGGACGCAGTTCTGCGCGTCATTCCGGCGGAAAGCCTCGGCGCGCAACGCATGCGCCGGATTCGCGCGATCAGGGCACTCGGCGCCGAGGTTGCGGTCTTCACGTGCGATATCGCCAACGGCACGCGCGTCGAGCAAACCTTGCAAGATGTGCGTTCCAAGCTTGGGCCTGTCACCGGCGTCGTCCACGCCGCCGGCGTGATGGATGACGAGCCGATCGAGGGCAAGTCGCGGAGCGCCATGCTGCGCGTCCTCGATCCCAAGGTCGCCGGCGCAATCCACCTTGATCGGCTGATCAATGAGCCGCTCGATTTCTTCGTCGCGTTCTCATCCATTTCCTCAACGCTAGGTCTCCCTGGCCAGGTCGACTACACCGCAGCCAATGCCTATCTTGACGCCTTTGCCATCGATCGCGCTTCGCGCGCGCCCGGACGCACCGTTGCCATCAACTGGAACGCGTGGCGCGATATCGGCATGGCGGCCCGCGCGAGCGATGAGCAGCAACATGGCCGCGCACCATCATCCGTGGTGGCCCATCCTGCCCTAGACGGCTACTCCGACGATCCCGCCACCGGCCGCAGCTTCGTCACCGACTTTGCAATCGACCGTCACTGGCTGCTGTCGGAGCATAAGATCAAGAGCGGCGCCGCACTTCTCTCCGGGACGACTTTCGTAGAACTGGCGCGGGCGGCCTTCAGCGTGGGCAAGCCGTCAGGGCCGATTGAAATCACCGATCTGACGTTCCTTGCGCCCTTCCAGGTGGCGGAAGGTGCAACGCGTCGCCTCGTCATACAAGTCACTGCCCAGGGCGGCGCCAGCGAGGTCACGATGCGCACCGCCGGTAGCGACGCGAAGACCCCGCCGCACGTCATCGGCGATGTCCGCGCCTACGAGGGCAAAGTGCCTGCGCCTATCGATCTCGACGTCGTCATCGCGCGCTGCCGAACCCACGTCAGCGTGCTGCGCGGGGGTACGATGGACCAATATTTCGTAGATTTCGGTCCGCGGTGGGAAAACGTCCGATCGGTGCGGTACGGATCGGGTGAGGCCCTGCTCGACATGGCGCTCGAAGCGCAGTTCGCGTCAGACCTCGATCACTACCTCCTGCACCCCGCGCTTCTGGATATGGCCACCGGCGGCGCCCAGCGCCTTATCCCCGACTTCGATCCCCATGCTGACTTCTACGTGCCGGTCGCCTATGGCTGCCTGCGCCTGTTCGGCTGCATGCCGCAACGCTTCGTCAGCCATGTGCGTTTGCGCCCGGAGACAGGGGACGGCGAGGCCCTGTTCGACGTGACATTGATGGACACCGACGGACAGCCCTTCTGTGAAATTACTCGCTTTACGATGAAGCGGATCGATGCCAAAGCCGCCATTGCTGCGACCGTCACAGCAGCCAACAACAATCGCCCGGCGGACACGGCGCTGGAGAGGGTTCTGCGTGACGCCATTGCCGTGCCGGAAGGCCTTGAGGCCTTCGATCGCATCATGGCTCAGCGCGGCCTTGTGCAATGCATCGCATCGTCGATGGACGTCGCTGCGTGGGATCGGAGTTTGCAGGTAGGGAGCACGGGCACGTCGGCGGACGTGGAGGATAGCGATGCAGCGAGTTTCTCGCGTCCAGATCTCGAATCCGCCTATGAGGCTCCCGAAACGGAGAGCGAGAAGCTTCTGGCGCGTATCTGGTCGGAATTACTTGGCATTCGCCAGATTGGCGTCAATGACGACTTCTTCCAGCTCGGAGGCCACTCGCTCCATGCTGTTCGGTTGTTCGTGGCGGTAAGGAAAAATTACGGCGTTTCGCTGCCGCTCTCGACCCTCTTCGAGAAGCCCAGTATACGCCCCCTCGCCGCGTTCCTTGACGCACAGGCTCCGCCCAAGAAGGGTGCCGCAGCGAGCATTCAGGAACGGGAGGCCGGGACCTCGGCGAACACCACGCGAGAGTACTCATCGCTCGTTCCCATCCAACCGATCGGCGCAGGCCCCGGCTTCTATTGCGCCGCCGGCATGGGCGGCAATCCACTCAACCTGCGGGCCCTAGCCCTTGAGATGGGCATCGATCAACCGTTCTACGCTTTGCAGCCGCAAGGGTTGGACGGCATGTCCAAGGTGCACCGCACCATCCCTGAGATGGCGTCTTACTACATCGAGGAAATCAGGCGCAAGCAGCCGAGCGGGCCATACTATCTCGGCGGCTACTCGGGCGGAGGTGTCGTCGCGTTCGAGATGGCGAAACAGCTTACTGCGGCGGGCGAACGCATCGGATGCCTCGTGTTTCTGGACTCGGTAGCGCCGGGCATCGTCATGCCCACAACGCTTGACAAGCTGGACAATTATTTCACCGGCCTTCGCCAGAAAGGGCTGGGCCACGCTGTCAACGTCGCCAAACAAGCCGTCAATCGGCGAATAGAAACGGCAGCGACGCTGGCACGCAAGCCTTTGCGCCGCCTCTTCCCCTATCACTACCGGCTTGAGAACATCGCAGACACGTGGAACGAAGCCTTCGCGGCTTACCAGCCGACGCCTTATGCAGGCGACGCAATGCTGTTTCGTGCCAGCACCGGTCTCGTAGCCGGTGTCGACATTGGCCACTTCAACGGCTGGGAGGGATTGGTCCTTGGGGACATCGAAGTCAACGAGACGCCCGGCCACCATACCTCGATGTGTGAACACCCAAACGTCCGCGTTCTGGGTCGGCGCCTAAGATCGTATTTGCAGCGCCAAGTCCGCGACAACAAGGTTCGCGCTGCCGAAGCGGCGCCGGTAAAGCAGTCAACACCAGTGCAAGAACAGTCGATGGAAGCCGTCGCCGGTTAGGTCGTGCGCCGGCACCGCGGTCCGATCATTCCTTGGTCGAAGCAAACGGGTTCGCTGGGTCCTGCCCGTCTGCATACTCGCGCCGGCAAAGGTAGGTGTCGAGTTGGCGCTTGAGCGTTGCCACCACCGGCACCCGCGTACCTCGCTGAAAGGCGACATACGCGGGGCAGACATCCTCCTGCATCAGGCTGCGGCACGTGGCCATGTCCCGTTGCGCGGCGGCGTTGGCGCCTTGGCCATACGACACAGCGAACTGCCAGGCCAGATCCTGCATGAACCTGCCCAATTCGGGGGAAATCGCCTTAGGGATGATTGCTCCCGCCGGACTGCGCCCGAAAAGGATCGCGTAGTGAACGAGCGCCATGTAGTAGCGGCCGGCGTCGCTCATGTGAACACTGTCGGAGAAAAGAAGACGCACGCGCGCGCCGGGTGCATCAACCGAGATGCCGGGCACCTTGCCGTCCCATAGCGCAGCCGCCATCTCCGCCAGCGCAGAACCGCCAGGCAGCACTCGAACACGCGGACCACCTGCACGCGCCGGCAGATCGAGGTTCGTGCGGCTGGCGAGGCACTCCCACATCGGCGATATGGCGCGCTCATAGTCGATCCAGGGCCACGGCGCGTCAGGGTTCAGATGCAGCCAGGAGTGATAGAAGAGAACCTCCGCGTCGGGGTTGCCCGCCACAAGCTGCTTGGCCATCTCCGTCAGATAGAACGCTGTACGTTCGCCGCGTGCGATCGCGGGAAGATCGTGACGCTCGGTGACGACCAGGACATCGTATTTGTCGCCCGGCGTGAGCCGCCGTGGGTGCCGAAGTTCTTCGGCCACGTTCAAGCCGGCGCCTCTTCGGTTGTGGCCGGCACGATAACCTGGCCAATCGGAAGCAGAAGGCACCTCCCCCTTCGTCCGTTGGCGCAAGAGGGAGTAGCCCATGACCTGCACTTCGAAGTCCAGCCGGTGCCGGAGGGAATGGGCAATCTGCGCGACGACCTCTGGAATGCCCTCCGTGAGGCTATGGCCGGAATAGAAGGCGCGGACATGATCGCGGGAGGCCCAGGCCGATGCGCCCTCTCCTTTGCGCGCCTCCTCACTCATCACCAAGCCTCCGTAGCCCGTGAAAATGATCCAAGGCGCGAAAACGGCGCACAGCCGGGCGATCCACACCTTCCTCATCGTGCAACCTCCGACGTCACAACGACGGCACTGGCAATATGTCCGGCCGCGACCGCGAACCGTCCGGCGAGTCTATCACCAATCCGAAAAGGGCACGCGGCCCGCTGATACGTGGCGGCAAATGTTCCCGAACCCGTGTCGAGATTGGTGGCGAGATCGGCAAATTCCAGCATCGCGCTGCTGAGCGGAAACTGACATTTGAAGGCCGCCTCCTTCATGCAGAACACGAGGCGCGCCGCGAGTCCCGGCGTCATGCCGGAGATTGCAGCCACATTCGCCTGCTCCTCTGCGGAGCAGATCGACGCCCAGAGATCCGGTGGCAGCGGCTCCGCGGGCTCGAGGTCGATCCCGACGGCGACGAAACCGTCTGCGCGCCGCGCCACGGCTGCCGCCGTCCACGCGTCCGTATGGGTGATGCTGCCAACAAGGTCAGCCGGCCAGATCGGCATGCGGTCTTGTCCCCGAGGAAGCGCAACCTTGATGTGGCCCAGGGCTTCCATGGCTCTGCGCGCGCAATCCCGTCCCGTTGCGAATTCCAGACGGCGGCGCGGGACGGCGTGGGCAATGCTGATAGCTTCATCGACCGGCAGGTCCGAAGGCTCACCGATCAATGGCGCCTCAACAACGGCGATCCTGGGATCGAGCAACCCTGCAAAGAACGGCACGGTACTCAACTCACACGGCGTCCCGCGCGCGCCGCCAGGGCATTGCGCCGCGCCGCTGCGCGATCGGCCGCATGACCGAGCTGCGCGTTGGCCGCGCCCCGATTGCCCAGATGCGCCGCAAGTCCGGCTACGGTCGGAAAGCGATAGATGTCCGTGATGGACAGGTCAGGCGCGAGGCTGGCTTTAAGACTGCGGTGCATCTGTACCGCCAGCAGCGAGTGGCCGCCCAAGCTGAAGAAGTTGTCATTCATGCCCACACGCTCGATCCCGAGCACGCGCTTGAATGCGTCCGCGATATGCTGCGCAGCATCTCCAGTGGGTGCAACGAATGGCTGCTCGGACGCTAGCTCGACCTTTCGCTGCGCCCGGACTCCTTCCGGTCGCGGGAGCCGTGAACGGTCTACCTTTGCATTCGGCGTGAGTGGAAATTTCTCCAGCGTGACGAAGTGCGCCGGCATCATATAGTCGGGCAGCTTCTGCTTCACGTGCGCACGCAAGGCATCGTCGGATGCCGCCGGACCTTTGAGCCGCAGATACGCGACGATGCGCACGTCGTTCGGCTCGTCCTGGCGCACCACTGCCACGGCCTCGGCGACAGACGGGTGGGTTGCAAGATGCGCCTCGATCTCGCCCAGCTCGATCCGGTGACCACGCACCTTGACCTGATGATCGGCCCGGCCGATGAATTGGATTGCGCCATGTTCGTTCCTGCGCACCAAATCGCCGGTGCGATACATGCGGCCGCTCTGCGTGAACGGGTTCGGCAGGAAACGTTCCGCCGTCAGCTCCGGTCGCTTGAGATAGCCGCGCGTCACGCCTTCGCCGCCGATAAACAGTTCTCCCGGCTGTCCAACGGGGACGGGCCTCAGCGCATGATCGAGAATGTAGAGCTGCGTGTTCGCAATCGGCATGCCCAGAGGCACGACACCCTCGAACCCATCGCCGACCGTCATGGTGGACGACCAGACGGTGGTTTCGGTCGGCCCATACATGTTCTCGATCGTGGCACCCGTCACGCTTCGCAGGTCCCGCACCAGCGCCGCCTGAAGAGCTTCGCCGCCGATGAACAGGTGCCGCACGCCTTTCAGGGCCTGACGCACGTCGTCATCCATCAGCAGCATGGCCGCCATTGATGGCGTGAACTGCAGATGCGTAACGCCATGGGCGCGGATGAGGTTACCGACGCTGAAATCGCTCTCCGTCTTGGGCGTATCTCTCCCAGAATTGACCGCGGCGACAACCTTCGCGAGCGGCTCCAGCGCCGTCATCGCGGCTGCGGTTGATACGCCGAAGTCGATCAGGCACGCAATCTCGTCGACGCCGATCGCCTTGACCTGCTCCACGCGGGCCATCGCATCATCCACCGTGCCGAAGAGACCGCTGTCGTCGAAATAGCGCAGGAAGGCGAACTCGATGATGGCATCGAGCTCCTCGGGGTCGAGCGTTTGAAGGTCGACGTCCATGGGCTTGGCTGCGCTAGCTGGTTTCTTGAATGCGGGGAACGCCCATGCGTACTGCTTGATCAGCGCCACGGCGCTGCGGAGATAGGCCTTCATCGGTTCGCGCGCCATGTCGCGAACCTGCTCCTTGTCCTCGCCAAGGAGCGTGTGCAACATCAAGGTGACCGTGTAATTGTTGGGATCGCGCCCGGTCTCGGCAAGCGTCTGGCGATAGATTGCGATCTTCTCACCGACCTCGGCGATAGACTGGCCGAGCAGATGGGTCAGCACGTTGGCGCCGATCCGCGCGGCCTCACGATAGGTGTCTGGATTGCCGGCCGTGGTGACCCATATGGGAAGGTCCTGGCTTACCGGCCGGGGCTGAGTGACGACGCTGATCTCTTTGCCGTCAGGCGCGGTGAACACAACAGGCTCGCCGCGCCAGAGGCGACGCACTGTTTCGATGTCGCGGAGCATCGCCGTTTTGTTGTGGGGGGGCGCATTCTCCGGCCGCAGCAGAAAGTCTTCGGGCATCCAGCCCGACGCAAAGGCCAGACCCGTTCGGCCGTTGCTGAGGTTGTCGATCACTGCCCATTCCTCGACCACACGCGCTGGATGGTGCAGCGGCAACACGCAACTGCCGGCGCGGATATCGAGATTTTTCGTGATCGCGGCTACGGCCGCACCGGTCACTGAGGGATTGGGGTACGGGCCGCCGAAAGCGTGGAAATGCCGTTCGGGCGTCCAGACGGCGCGAAAGCCGCGATCGTCGGCGAAGCGTGCACTGTTAAGGAGAAGATCGTATTTGCGTGGCCCGACGCCATCATCGTTGCCCCAGAAGAAAAGGCTGAAGTCCATGCCGCCGGTTCGGCTCGCCGCTCGCCGCCGCGCAGGTGGCGCATGCCTTGTGTCGGTCTGCACAACGACTTTGAAACCGTGCGACAGAGTCCAGAACAGTTCAAGGACGGAGATGTCGAACGACAAGCTCGTGACGGCGAGCCAGACATCCTGCCCATCGGGAGAGCGCGGCACGCGGGCATCCATGCCGGCGAAGAAGTTGACGGCATTGCGATGCTCGACCATCACGCCTTTCGGCTGCCCAGTCGATCCGGAGGTATAGATGACATACGCTAGATGCTCGGGGCCGACATCGCTTGCTGGTGCCGCGGCATCTTCGGACGCCAGGGCATCTTCGATCGCCACAATAGTAACGCCCTCCGATTTCATCGGAGCAGTCAGACCTCGGCCGCTCACGATGAGGGTCAAACCGCTGTCCTCGATCATGTGGGCGATGCGGTCGGCCGGATAGGTCGGATCAAGCGGGACGTAGGCGGCGCCCGCCTTTAGAATCGCAAGCCCGCCGATCACGAGCTCGCACGACCGGTTCAGATAGAGGCCGACCAACCGATCTGGACCCGCGCCTCGTGCCACGAGCTCCTTGGCGACGCGATTGGCCTGGCGGTCCAGCTCACGATACGTGAGCGAGCGATCCTCGCAAACGAGAGCGATCGCCTCCGGGGTGCGAGCCGCCTGCGCTTCAATCAATCGGTGAATCAGCGCCGAGCGATCGAACGGGACTGTCGTCTCGTTGCACCTGTGAACCGTGGCGAGTTCTTCCGCTTCCGACATGACTGGCAGATCGGAGATACGCCTCGGGCCAATGGCGAAACCGCGGAAGAACGTGTCCATTCGGTCAAGCAGCGCCTCGCATATCCGGATCGGGAGGCGCGAAGTGTCGACTTCCAGCGTGGCTGTCGCATGGCTGTTCGACAAGACAAATGTCATCAGCGCGCCGGCGGCCGGCGACGGTCGCAAGGTGTCGGTCGCCGAGCACACGGCCACCGTAAAGGGCTCGATCGACGCGTTCGGGTGGCGAAGGATCAGGTCGGACGGGTACCCGCGACGCGCAGCAAGCGCCGCGATCTCGGCCTCCGCTGTGCGAGCAAGAACGTCGCCCGTGGCGTCGGCCGCCGCATCGACAACAAGGGGAAGGACCGGCGCGACGTATCCGGAAAGCGCACGCATGTCTGTCGCGCACGTATCGTTTACGTAGGCGAGACGGATCGGGGCTGCGGTGCCCGATCGGATGAAGTATCCGGCAATCGCCGCTATGGCGCGCTGCTCGGTCCACCCAGTGAGTGCCGGCAACGGAAAGGCTCGAATATTCGGGGCGGTGCCTTCGAAAGAGGCCGTCGCGCCGTAAATCTCCGGAGCATGCCCGACCTGCAATCGCCTTATGAACCAGGCTTCGTGCTTGGCTGTTGCGGCCGTGAAGGCTTCAAGAGCGATAAGCGGTTCGCCGGTCAGCGGGGTGACAGTCTCGCCGGTAGGTACAACCGTTGCCGGGTCAATGGACGTGCCGGCAGCATCGACGAGCGCCTTGATGCGCACGGCGCCATCCTTCGTCGCGATGACCGCGCCGTCTGCATCCGAAGCGCACACGGTACCCGGCGCATCGCGCGTCGTGGCATCGGCCTTCTCGAGGGCGCGGACGAAATAGACACCGCGCTGCGTCCTGATCTTCGGCAGCCCCAGTGGATTGACGTAGCTCTGCCCAAAATCCATGGCGCGCATGACGCGGTCGATGTCGGCAGTCGTTGCCGTGAAGTCCAGCGTGGCGGCCGCATGAGGGCGATCGTGCCGGCCATGGTACGTGCGCTGGCTGAGATCCTGAGCCCGTGCCTTGTGCCCACCTGTCTCGATCAGTCCAATCAGCTCCATGAACGACGCGATTCCCGCTTCCAGACACTTGGTGTTGAGTGTCAGCGAGGTTTCGTATTCATCGATGTCAAAAATACTTTGCACATGGATATCGCCCGCGTCGACTTCGTCGGACATGGCTTGCCAGGTGACGCCGTACTGCGTCTCACCTGCAAGCATGGCCCACGCCGGCGTGTTGAGGCCAGCGTAGCGTGGCAATGGACCGTCGTGGAAGTTTGCCGTGCCGCTGGTAGCCGCTTGCCAGACGGCGGTGGGTATCAGCGACAGATTGGCGATGCTGAACAGCCAGTCGTAGGTCGTGCCGGCCAAGCGATCGGCAAGGCCTTGTCCTGGCGCCACCACCGCGGCCCCGTTCTCCTGCGCCCACTCAGCGATGGCATCATTGGCGGTCACGACGCCGACGACATGGTGCCCTTGGGCCAGCAAGAGCGCGCCGCATTGGATGAGCAACGAACCGTCGCCAATGAGGAGACAGTTAAGTTTTGCAGCGGCGGATGACGCCTTCATTCTCTATATCCTGAAGGAAATGCTTTAGCCGCATCGCAAGCCTCGTGCCACAAACGTCGCTAGGCCGCAACTGCCGGCACGGCGAGGATGCTCCTGGTCGGCTCTCAAAGGGAACCTATCCCTTTTGCTGACTTGCTAAGGCAGGTATGCGCAGAGGCCTTCGGAGGCGCACGACAAAGTGGGCCGATTGATGTCGGCGACGCGACAGAGGTGAAGTGAGCACGTTCCCGTTCGGGTGCCTGCGGGCACCTTCTGTAACCTAAAAGTAGGATTGCTTGATGAAACCTCTTGCCTTACATGGATCGTCTCGGGAATTCCGCCAACATTTACTGGCACTACTTTGGCAGTTTTTTTGACGACTGGGATTCGCGAATCAGTTTTTCGGTGATTCATGGGTGGTCGGCTTGTGGAGGGGCCGACCATGGAGAGCGCGAGGTCTGATTGGGAAGATGAGCTTGACCGTTGGCTCGAGCCGTTCCTGGAACGCTCGAGTCACAAGGCGCGGCGGCGGATGTGTCCGCTTTATGTGGCGGGGCTGATCGGGCCAAGTGACCGCAAGAGCGTTCAGCCCATGGCAGAGCGTTTTGACGCCGGGCGGCTATGATCGGTTGCACCATTTTGTTGCGGCTGGTGTCTGGGACGCGGCTCCGCTGGAGACTGAGCTTCTCGTCCAGGCTGATAAGCTCGTTGGCGGCAGAGATACGGTGTTGGTGATCGACGACACGGCGATGCCGAAGAAAGGCAATCATTCGGTCGGTGTCGCTCAGCGATATGCTTCGGCGCTGGGCAAGACTGCCGTCTGTCAGACGCTGGTGTCGCTGACGCTGGCGCGAGGCGAAGTGCCGGTTATGGTGGCATTGCGCCTTTTCCTCCCCGAGAGTTGGACCAGCGATCGGGTACGTTTGAAGCGGGCCGGCGTTCCGGCCGAACATCGAACCGCACGTACGAAGCCGGAGATCGCGCTCGCCGAGATCGGCAGATGCCGACTACGGCATGAGCGCGCCGTTCCGTCACGCCCTCACGGAGCGCAGCCTGCTCTGGGCCGTTGGTATTCCTCGTCACCTCAAGGCGTACCCTATCGATGTGCGGCTGATTTGGCCCATTGCTGCGCGCGGCCGTCCCCGGCGGCGGCACGTCCCAGATATTCTAACGATGGCGGCCGAAGACATGCTCGCCGATGCCAGGTGGCAGAACATCAGCTGGCGAACTGGCACGAAGGGAAAGCTCAAAGCTCGCTTCGCTGCTGTCAGGGTGCGCACGGCCGACGGACCTCCACAGCGGATTGGGGACAAAGGTCAGCAGCATCTGCCGGGGGACGAGGCCTGGCTCATCGGCGAATAGCGCACCTCAGGAGAGAAGAAATACTATCTCGCCAACCTGACCGCCGAGACCGACCTGCGCACCCTGGCCGCCACTATCAAGGCGCGGTGGATCTGTGAGCAGGCGCATCAGCAGCTAAAAGAGGAACCCGGCCTCGATCACTTCGAGGGACGGTCCTGGCAGGGCCTGCACCGTCACGCGCTCATGACAATGATCGCTTATGCCTTCCTCCAGCATCGTCGCCTCACAACGGCGAGGCGGAAAAAAAGAATCAACGGACCACCACCTCTGCCGAGCTTGCCCGCCGTGCGCCACACTATCGTCAGCCTCATCACTCGACCGCTTCAGCGATGCCCGCACTGCCGAAGATCGCTCGACCGTGCGCGACCTAAAGCAAATCTGCCAAAGTAGTGCTAGGCCGTGAACTATTAAATTCGAGCCGCAATACCGTGGCTTAAGTTGCGGCCAGTCGACTTCACTCCCACAAACGGAAATTCGCCCGTCTGCCTTGCACAGATGAGTTTCTTGGCAGAAGCTGATGTAGTAACTGAAGCTGACTCGGAGCCCGTGACGTCGGCACTTGCGCTCCCAAGGTACCCAGCCATGAAAGCGTCGCTCGCACACCGCGAACAAACGGCCGATACCATTGTTCATGTCATCGGCGTTGTTGTGGGCCTCTTGGCGGTAACCGCCATGATGGTGGCAGCCGTGTGCCATCTCCCTCTCGCCTCAACGTCCTGTCTGGCAATCTACGGCGCGGGCATGCTCGCCATGTTCGCATGCTCCGCCGCCTACCACAT
>JBJXDX010000084.1:0-16518 GCA_046154585.1 Hyphomicrobiaceae bacterium
GAAGCGCGGGCTGATCCTATCGCCAGACATAGTGCCGTCCTATCGCTTGCTCGCTCAGGTCGGCACCAGTCGTAGCTATGCGCAATCTATCGCCAAGGCGGTCCTCACCGGAGCCTTACGCTTCTCCCCTTTCAGCTTGAACACGACGCGCAGGCGCGGGAAATCCGAGCGCTCACCGCGGGTAAGACGACGCATCATCCGCGAATCTGCCAGCCACTTATGGCTCCTATGGATGAGCCTGAATGGCATGCCAGGCGGTCTTGAGACTGTCCGACATCAACACCTGTGAGACAGAACTAGCGGCTTGAGGAACGGAGGATTTCGGGCTCATCGTCCGCCCTGATCGGTTCAAGGCCGTCACCGCCCGGACTGGGCCGGTCTCCTTACGCCCGCGCGCCGCCTCCGCCGTCGATTAGCGATCAGAGAACGGAATCACCGTTCGGCCGGCATCTCAACGCCTCTATCGCTGCTAGTCCGAAGCGGTCAGCCCGACCGCAAGAGCCTGAACAAGGCACATTGGCGCGACCATCGTCCGTAACGCAGCCTCGGGCATGTCCGGGATCTCAAATGCCACATTGGCACCGGTCACAATGGGGCTGAGCAGGCTGTCTGTCACTGCAATGGTCGGCACGCCGCGCGCGACAAATTCGGGCACGAGTTGAACCGTCTCTCGATTGTACGGCCTGAAACTGATGGCGATCATCGCATCCTTGCGAGTTGCCGTGAGGACATGATCCGTAAGCACATTGCCCAGACCGTCGAGGAGCACAGCTCGCCGACCGAGGCGGCGCAGGACGTAGGTCAGGTGGGCCGCAACGGGAAAAGAGCCGCCCAGCCCGAGCACGTAGTTCGTATGCGCTTTACCCATCAGTCCGATGGCGCGCGCAAGATCGGCCTGGTTGACGCTCTCCTGGAGGTTCTCGAGCGATATAGTGGCTTCGGATGCGAACCGGGACAGCAGTTCGTGCGGGCTGTTGCTCTCGCGAAAGCGGCCGTCGCGGCGCAAACCGTCGATTCGCTCGCGATAGCTTGGCGCGGCTCCGGCGAGAAGGCGCGAGCGGAAGACCTGCTGTAGCTCCGTGAAGCCGCCATAGCCCATGGCGTGGGCAAAGCGCACGATCGCCGAGGGCTGTACCTTGGCCCGCACCGCCACTTCGGCAACGGTGCCGAGCGCCATGTCGGTGGGATGTTCTAGCGCAAATTCGGCGATCAGCTGCAGGCGATCGGAAAGCCCAGGATACCGCTGCGCAATTGCTTCGCGTAGCGCGTCATAGGTGCTGATCTCTGCCACTTTCGCGCGCTGTCCTGAACTCTTGGCCGCCCTGTTCACAACCGCTCCAGATTCTCGCCCAAGGTTCGTTTATTTCACTTCACAAGGTATATAGAATGGTTATTCTATGCCTCAAGGAAGAGCTGCCGTCAAACGTGCGAGCAGCCGTTTCTCAGTGGAGGAGAGCATGACAAAGCACGGCAAACCCGGGCTTGGCCCATCTCGGCGTTCGGTTCTGAAAGGCAGCCTGATGACGGCGTCCCTCGCCGGCGTGGGCGCCTTCTACGGCCCGTGGCAGCACAACCACGCCTTCGCGCAGGGCAAAAAGCCGATCAAGCTCGGCCTCACCAATGATGCCAGCGGCCAGTTCGGCAACAGCGGCCAGGACGATCATCGCGCCATTCGTATGGTCATCGACGAGTGGAATGCGAAGGGCGGCGTGCTCGGCCGCAAGATCGAATGGGTCACGGCCGACACGGAGTCGAGCCCGGCAGCCGGCACTCGCATCGCCGAGCGTTTCGTCACCCGCGAGGATTGTCCGATCCTGATCGGCGCTCTGCATTCGGGCGTTGCCAACGCCATCACGCAGGTCGCCAACAAGTACGGCACCATCTATCTCAATACCAACTCCTCGGCACCGAGCGAGGCGGCTGAGAACTGCAGCCGCATCAAGTTCGTGTGGGATGGCAACGGCACGAACTTCACAAAGGCCGCCGTAAAGAACGCCGTGCGCTCGATCGGTAAGAATTGGTTGCTGCTGACGAACGACTACGTTTATGGCCACTCCACAGCCGCGGCGACCAAGCGAGAGGTCGAGGCGGCCGGCGGACGGATCATGGACAACCTGTTGGTGCCGCAGAATACGCGTGACTTCACGTCCTACCTGCTCAAGGTCCAGCAGCTCAAACCGGACGTCGTGGCGACGGCGATGGGCGGCGACGACAACAAGGCGCTGCGAGAGCAGATTGCCCAGCTCAAGCTCGATGAGGGTGGCAGGCCGGCCTGGATCAACAACCAGCAGGACTGGCCCGACGTTTGGGGAGCACCGCAGAGCCTGTTCGGGGTGTTCGGCACCACTTGGTATCACAAGCTCGACTTGCCGGGCATCGCCGAGTTCGTCAAGAAGTGGCAAGCGGCGAATAAGACCGGCCCGATCCCGGTGCCGGGCAACGTGTCCTACAACGGCTACATGGCGACGCAGGAGCTCTTCCGCGCCATGGAACGGGCTGGTTCGACGAACAACATCGCGATTATTAAGGCTCTTGAAGGGCACAAGATGTCGGCCAGGGACCGCATGCAGCATCACGATGCCTACATTGATCCTGTCACTCACCAGATCCAACAGACTGTCTATCTGGCCCGCAAGAACCGCAAGCCGAGCGACGATACCGACCACTTCGAGATCCTCAGTTGGGCCGAGCCGCAGGAGGTGGCGGACGATGTCGCGCCCACAAAGTGCAAGCTCGTCCCATACGAGCAGGTGCCGTCGGTCGACGCCTGAACAACTGGCAGGATGGCGCTGCCGTCCTGTCCTCCTCGGGAATAGAAGCGACGAGCAGAGCGGTGTGCTCGTGCAGTCGCAGCCCGATCCGCCCGATCACCGTGCTCGCGGCCCTTTCCGGGCCGAGCGTGATACAGAGCCCGCAGGCATCGCATCGGGTCACAACGAAGACATCGAAAGCGGCTGCCGCGTGTTTGATCTCCTTCCCCATATACTCAACGGTCTGGTGCTGGGGCTGCTGCTGGCGCTGATCGCGCTTGGCTTCATGCTGATCGTCGGACTCATGGAGCAGATCAACCTTGCGCACGGATCGCTGCTCGCACTGGGTGCCTACTTCGCGTTAATGCTGACCGGTCCGAACCCGCCGCTACCGCCTGACCTGGCATCGCTCTGGCTGCAGCTTTCGCTTCCGTGGCGGTACGGGCTCGCCCTTGTCATCGCGCCGTGCCTTGCCGGCCTGGTTGGCATCGCCGTCGAGGTATGCATGCGCCGCATTTACGGCAAGGACCCGCTCTACGGGCTGTTGTTGACCTTCGGCGCGGCGCTGGTGCTCGAGGAGGTTATCCGGTTGATCTGGGGTACACGCGATCACGTCCTGCCGGTGCCCGCGATCATGACGGGCGGTATCATCTTCCAGGATCTCATCTGGTCGACCTACCGATTCTATGCTGCCGGCATGGCCGCCTTCGCCATCGGCGTCGTCTGGCTCGTCATCGAGAAGACGCCGTATGGCGCGATGATCAAGGCCGGAGCTCACGACAGCGAGATGGTGCGCGCCCTCGGTATCAACTTGTCTAGGCTGCGCCTTGGCGTGTTCGTGTTTGGCACCATGCTTGCCGCCTTTGCCGGAATCGTCGTCGCCCCAATCTGGGGTATCCGCCCGCACATGGGGGTCGATGCGGTCGTACCGGCGTTCCTCATCATAGCCCTTGGTGGCGTAGGAAGCTTCTGGGGTGCGGTCATCGCCAGCCTGCTGGTCGGCATCGCGGTCGGCCTCTCCGGGGCATATGCCTCAGAATGGTCGCTGCTATCCATGTACCTTTTGCTGGTCGCGGTTGTGTCCTTCAGGGCGCGCGGCCTCTTCGGCAAGAAGAGCCTGCTGGAGGCTTGAGAGACACCATGACCGGCTCGCCGAACACCGCCCGTTTGATCACGCCGACCATGCTCGGCGCTGGGCTTGTGCTGGCCACCGTGCCGCTCTGGATCAACTCGGTTGGACTCTATCCCTATATCGGCGTCGAGATCCTCATCTGGTCGATCTACGCCCTTGCTTTCAATCTCGTCCTCGGCACTTCCGGCCTGCCGTCGTTCGGCCATGGAGCCTTCTTTGGCGTTGGTGCCTACGCCTTCGGCCTCACCCAATTCAATGTCAGCTCCAATCTCTGGGTCTGCCTCGCAGGCGCAGTGCTGACAGGCATGCTTGCAGGCCTCCTCGTCGGGCTCTTCATTTCGCATCGTCGCGGCATCTATTTCGCGTTGCTGACCATCGCTTTCGGTCAGATTTTCTGGACCATTGCCCTGAAAGCCTACCCGATCACCGGCGGCGAAGACGGCCTCCTCGACATCGTGCGGGCGCCGGCAAACTTCGGCATCGCCTCCTTTCCCATCGACGATAACACCGCTCTCTACTATTTCGTCCTTGCCGCGTTCGCTGTCGTCGTCGTGCTGCTCTGGCGGCTTGTCAACTCGCCCTATGGGCGCCTTCTCTCCGCGATCCGCCAGAGCGAGGTTCGCACGGCGCACCTCGGCTACAACGTCTGGCTCTACAAACTCAGCATCATAGTTCTTTCCGCCGCCTTCTCAGGCTTCGCGGGAGGCCTCTTTGCGATGGCGCAGCGGTCGGCCTTTCCAGATGTAATGAATCTCGCGCAATCGGGCCTCGTCGTAATGATGACGCTGGTCGGCGGAGGCCTCGTGAGCTTCTGGGGACCGGTCGTCGGCGTCATCGTCTTCCTCATTGCCCGCGACGTGATCGGCGCCATGACCAACGCCTGGATGCTCTACTTCGGCACGATGTTCGTGCTCCTGGTGCTCTTCCGGCCCGAGGGCATTGCCGGTGGGGCCAAGCTGCTCATGGAGCGCTGGAAGGCGCGCGGTAAGACGCCCGATTCCTTGAGCTCGATGCCCCGGAGCGGATGATGGCATTGATCGAAGCCGAGGGCGTCCATGTGCGCTTCGGGGACCGCGTCGTCCTTGAGCAAATCAACCTGTCTGTCACGGAGGGCGAACTGCACGGCATTATGGGCCCGAACGGTGCCGGCAAGACAACCTTCTTCAACACGCTCACGGGAAGCGTGAAGCCGAGCCGCGGCCGTATCCGTCTCGATGGTGAGGATGTGGCTGGCCTCAGCCCGCACGCCATTGCCCGCAAGGGTGTGGCGCGCTCGTTCCAGGTCATGACGCTCTTCAATGACTTCACGGCCCAGGAGAACGTCATGGTGGGGCTGCCGGCGTTCCGCGCCCGCGGCTTCGATGTGCGCCGCGCTGTGGCCGGCGACACCGGCCTTGCCGACGAAGCTAACGAGGTCCTCGCCGCGGTTGGGCTCGCGCAGAGGTCGGCTGTCTCCGCGAAGCTCCTATCCTACGGCGAGCGCCGCGCACTTGAAATCGCGGTGGCGCTGGCGCAGCGCCCGAGGGTGCTGTGCCTAGACGAGCCGACCTCGGGTCTCGGCAGCGACGGCACGCTGCGCCTTGCCGAGCTGATCGGCAGGCTCAAGGGAAAGCTCACCATAATTACCGTTGAGCACGACATGCGCTTCCTCTTCTCGCTCGCCGATCGTATCTCGGTCATTCATTGGGGCCAGGTGGTCGCGCGCGGCACGCCGCGTGAATTGCAGGAGAACCCGTGGGTAAGGCGCTCGAACCTCGGGAGCTTCGGATGATTCTAGAGGTCCATGCGATTGATACATTCTACGGCGAGACGCAGGCGCTCTACGATGTGTCGCTCAGCGTCGCCAAGGGCGAGGTGCTGGCGCTGCTCGGCGCCAACGGCGCCGGCAAGACGACGACGCTGCGTTCGATCCTCGGCCTAACGCGGCCGCGCCGCGGTAGCATCCGCTTCAACGGAAGCGACATAACCCTCGCACCCACCCACATCATCGCTCGCGCGGGCATCTCGTGGGTGCCTGATGACCGGCGGTTGTGCCCGACGCTCACGGTCGCCAAGAATCTCAGGATTGCAATGAAGAAGACGCCATTTCGCGGATGGACGCTCAAGGAGACGTTTTCCATCTTCTCGCCCATCGAGCACCTGATGCACCGCGAGGCAGAGAACCTTTCGGGCGGTGAGATGCAGATGGTATCGATCGCGCGCGCCTTGCTCGGCTCGCCGGGCCTCGTGCTATTCGATGAGCCGAGTCAGGGCCTCGCGCCGAAGATCGTTTCGGACGTTCTGGCCACAGTGCGCCGCCTCAAAGAGGAAGGAGTCGCGTCGATCGTCGTCGAGCAGAATGCGGAGGTCGCGCTATTGGTCGCCGATCGCGTGGTTGTCCTCGACCGCGGCATCATCGCCTGGTCAGGCGAAGCCGCAACGCTTCGCGACAACCCTACGCTCCGTCAACGACTGCTCGGTGCCTGATCATGAAGACGGCCGCCAGTGTGCCCCTGATTTCGCTTCAGAGTCTGCGCAAAGTTTACACACGCGGCCTGCTTGTACGGCAGCCGACGTTCACACTCCAGGCGGATTTCGCCATTGACGGCCCCGGCATCATCGGTGTCGTGGGACCTAATGGCGCCGGTAAGACGACGCTGTTCGAGATGATGACCGGCTCCAACGCGCCAACCAGCGGCCGCGTCCTCGTTGCCGGTACCGACATCCACCGCGTCAAGTACGCCGAGCGCGATCGCCTCGCCATCCACTATCACCAGTCTTATCAAGTGCGCCGGTTCCGCAAGCTCATGCCCTCAGTTTTTCTAGCGGCGTCACCGGTCGAGCGGCCGCTCGTGCACCTCTTTGACGAGCCGCAGTTCAACACCCAGGACGGCTACATCGGCTTCATGCTTGACTTCTTCCGCAAGCTCCGCGCGGAGGGTCGGCTCGTTTTTTTGTGCCTGCACCCGACCGCGACCTACCACCTGGAAATCCTCAGCGAAATCGCTGAGCGCTTCTTGTTCGTCGCCGGTGGCACCGTAACGCAAGTTCCGGATTTCCGGTCGCTTGTCCGTGACCCCCGGATGAAGGCTTACCTCGGCCCCCAAATGACCCACGAGGCGGAAGCGATCATCCAACCCACTGCGGCCTCATACCCAAGGTGACCTCGGCGCATTCCCCCAGGTGACGCATCGCGCCCGCCGAGCTTCCACGCTCCAATTGCCAGCGGCACGTCTGTTGGTGGCAGGAATTTCCTGATCTGCTCCCAGCAAATGCCCTCGTTCGAGATTGGAGTTTCCGGTTGATTCTCCTGGCTGGGCGGAGGACGCGAAGCGATGAAGGCATCGCTTTAACGATTGAACACTCGCATTTGATCTGACCCATCGCAGCAGGTCTAAGGCTCTGATCGCGAGAAGCTCGGGTCAAGAACTGGCGGAGATGTGGCGCGTCGGGAAGGAGTCGGATTGTTGCCCTCCGCTGCGCGATTTATGAAGGCCCCTGCCATGCGGCATGGAGCAAGCTTTTCAATACAATCAGAGCTATTGTCTGCTCTCGCGTTTGCCCTGCCGAGTGCTGGGTACCAATTAGGTACCAACGCATCGGCTTCGAGCGAGTTGCAGTGTTTTCGCTGTCGTCGCCGTCGCGACCGCGTTTGGCTAGAGCTGCGCCGCACCGTCTTATGGAGGGGGCTGCGCCCGCATCAAGCCGCCCGATACAGCACTCGAAACTGCGCCGGCGTCGGATTGGCCATTGTCTGTCCCGCCACGTGCAGGATGGTGATGATCCGGTCCGCTGTGATGCCGCGATCGGCGAGCGCTGCATTGAGTGCGTCGACGCGTGCCTCGGTGAGAAGCTCGGTTACCGCGTCGGCGCGATTGGAGAGCGTGCTATGTGCTGCGGACATAAAATACTCCTTCTGGGTCCAGTCTGTTGGGTTGAGCGAGGCCACCGGCGCTGTAGCGCGCTAGGTCGGTGGCGGCCTCGCCGCAGAGGTCAGGCGAGATCGAAACGATCGGCGTTCATCACCTTGGTCCACGCTGCCACAAAGTCCTGCACGAACTTGTCCTTGGAGTCCGTGCACGCGTAGACCTCAGCGAAGGCGCGAAGCTGCGAGTGGGAACCGAAGATCAGGTCGACGCGGGTGCCGGTCCACTTGACCGCCTTTGTCTTGCGGTCGCGGCCCTCGTACACGCCATCAGCATTCGGGGGCTGCCACTCCGTGCTCATGTCGAGCAGGTTGACGAAGAAGTCGTTCGTCAGCTTCCCAGGCTCTTTGGTGAAGACGCCGTGCTTGGAGTCGCCGGCGTTGGCGCCGAGGACGCGCAGTCCGCCGACGAGCGCCGTCATCTCAGGGCCGGTCAGCCTTAGCAGCTGCGCCCGGTCCACGAGCGCCTCCTCGGGTGCCATGAACTGCCGCTTGCTGCTGATGTAGTTGCGGAAGCCGTCGGCACGTGGCTCGAGCGGCGCAAAAGAGGCGACGTCGGTCTGCGCTTGCGACGCGTCCGCACGGCCTGGGGTGAAGGGAACCTTCGCGTCGACGCCGGCATCCTTGGCGGCCTTCTCGACCGCAGCCGAGCCGCCAAGAACGATCAGATCGGCAAGCGACACCTTCTTGCCGAACTCTTTCTGGATGGCCTCGAGCCTCGCAAGGACCGTCTTGAGCTGGGCCGGCTGATTGACCTCCCAATCCTTCTGTGGCGCCAGACGAATGCGCGCGCCATTCGCGCCGCCGCGCTTGTCGGAGCCGCGGAACGTCGACGCGGACGCCCACGCGACCGCGACAAGCTGCGGTACCGTGAGGCCGGACGCCAGGATCTTCGTCTTCAACGCCGCGACGTCCTGATCGCTGATCGACGCAGCCGCAGCCGGGATCGGGTCCTGCCAGATCAGCGTTTCCTTCGGCACGAGCGAGCCAAGATAGCGCGCGCGCGGACCCATGTCGCGATGGGTGAGCTTGAACCACGCGCGGGCGAACGCATCGGCGAACTGGTCAGGGTTTTCGTAGAAGCGCCGCGAGATCTTCTCGTAAGCGGGGTCCATGCGTAGCGAGAGGTCCGTCGTCAGCATCGTCGGCACATGCTTCTTCGATTTGTCGAAGGCATCAGGGATGGAGGCGTCCGCACCTTTCGCCTTCCACTGCTTCGCGCCGGCGGGACTCTTCGTCAGCTCCCATTCGTTTTCGAACAGGTTCTTGAAGAACAGGTTGCTCCACTTGGTCGGCGTCTGGGTCCATGTGACCTCCGGACCGCCGGTGATGGTGTCGGCGCCGATGCCGGTGCCATACTTGCTCTTCCAGCCTAGGCCTTGCTCCTCGAGAGCGCCGCCTTCCGGGTCGGGCCCTATCAGCGACGGATCGCCCGCGCCGTGGGTCTTGCCGAAGCTGTGGCCGCCGGCAATCAGCGCGACGGTCTCCTCATCGTTCATGGCCATGCGGAAAAACGTTTCGCGGATGTCACGCGCCGCAGCGAGCGGGTCCGGATTGCCGTTCGGCCCTTCCGGATTGACGTAGATCAAGCCCATCTGCACGGCTCCGAGCGGTTCGGCAAGCTGGCGCTCGCCGCTGTAGCGCTCGTCGCCCAGCCACGTTCCTTCCGGCCCCCAGTAGAGCTCTTCCGGTTCCCAGACGTCGGCGCGGCCACCGGCGAAGCCGAAGGTCTTGAAGCCCATCGACTCAAGCGCAACGTTGCCGGCCAGGATCATCAGATCGGCCCAGGAGATCTTCTGGCCGTACTTCTGCTTGATCGGCCACAGAAGCCGGCGCGCCTTGTCGAGGTTGGCGTTGTCGGGCCAAGAGTTGAGCGGCGCGAAGCGCTGCTGGCCGGCGCCCGCGCCGCCGCGGCCGTCGGTGATGCGGTACGTGCCCGCGCTGTGCCACGCCATGCGGATCATCAGCCCGCCGTAGTGGCCGAAGTCGGCCGGCCACCACTCCTGCGAATCCGTCATCAAGGCATGCAGATCCTTGATGACGGCGTTGATGTCGAGGATCTTGAACGCCGTGGCGTAGTCGAAATCCTTGCCCATCGGGTCCGAACGACTGGAATTCCGATGGAGAACCGAAACGTCCAGCGTGTTCGGCCACCAATCGCGGTTCGAGTGTCCGCGGCTGCCAGTGAACGGGCACTTACCTGCGCTGTCGTCAGTCTTTGCGTCCATGTTTCTCTCCGATCGCGTTCTGTGATTTTTCGACCAGGTCCCAGTCCTTGACCGCTTGCCACCGTCAGGCTTAGAGGGCCTTGTCCATCAGGGCCAATCGAATTAACTTAATTCTAAGATAAGAAATTCTGATCGAAGTCCCCTCTCCTCGTGCCTCCTCGGTATCGGGATTGGGCCAGGACAAGGGGCGGCCGCGTACGCCAGAGCAAACACATGGTCTCCATCAGGCAGCTCCGCTACTTCGACGCCCTCGCCCGATTCAACCACTTCGGCCGGGCTGCCGAATACTGCGCGGTCACTCAGCCTGCTCTGTCGATGCAGATTCAAGACCTCGAGACCGAGCTCGGGCTGCAGCTCCTCGAGCGCCGGCCGAAAGGTATGAGGTTGACGGTAGAGGGGCGCGAGGTTGCACAGCGCGCCGCCCGCATCCTTGCCGAGGTGCGCGACCTGGGCGACTACGCACGCCATCGGGCGAGCTTGCTCACCGGCCCGCTGCATTTCGGCGTCATTCCGTCAGTCGCCCCTTACGTGCTTCCGCCGCTGCTGCCGCTCCTGCGCGTGGAGTATCCCGATCTCGATCTGCATATCCGCGAGACGCAGACGCAGACCCTGATGCAGCAGCTTCTCGACGGCACTCTGGATCTCCTCCTCCTGGCGCTCCCGGTTGAGCATCCCGATGTCGAGACCATCCGCCTGTTCGAGGACCGGTTTCTGCTGGCCCTGCCGAAAGGACGCCGGACGCATGGCGTGGTGCGTGCAACGCCCGACCTCCTGAAGGACGATCGCTTGCTCCTTCTTGAGGAGGGCCACTGCATGCGGGATCAGGCCCTGGCCTTCTGCCAGCTGCGCAAGGTCGAGAACTTCAACACGTTCGGTGCCTCGAGCTTGTCCACCATCGTGCAGATGGTCGCCAACGGCCTCGGGCTCACGCTGCTGCCCGAGATCAGCGTTGATCTCGAGACCAGGCGCGCCGGCGTCCGGCTGATGCGATTTACCGAACCCGAGCCCTCGCGTACCTTGGGTCTTGTCTGGCGAGCCAGCTGCCCGCGCAAGCACGATTTCGTGGCGCTAGGCAAGCTGATCGCAGCCGTCGCACAGCGCAAGCGCGCCCCGAGGTCGGCAGCCTGAAGCGCGGTTCGGTGCGGCGTCCGTTCCACTTTACGCGGTGATCGCCGCCTAGATCCTGGGCAGCGAAAGCCTTCGTAATCACGCTTCGCGCGCACCGGTCCACAAGCACCAGATGGCAAGCAATGGAGAATCTGTCGATCGCATAGCGTGAACGACGTTGGGCCGATTGTAGACCACGCCACCCGGCCCGGGCTCGTGCCAAGGGCGGGCGTCCTGACGCCAGAAGCCCGGCGAGAGCACGGCGTACAGCTCCTCGGGCGGGTGTCGATGGTCAGGATATGTGACTTGCGGCGCCAAAAGGCTGACGCCGATGCGCACGTCGCCGCGCGGCTCCAATCCACCATCACCGACGATGATCGCGTTTGCGTGGCCGTCGGCGAAGTTGCCTAGCACGCGTTCTGCGCCGGGACGGCGCTCCCAGCATAGCTGCGGCTCGATGATAGCAAGGGCATCGGCCAGGGCGGCAGCAGGCGCTGGCGACGCTGCCGCAGAATCTAGTGCCCAATGCAAATGTGCCCATGCCGGGGGTGGCTCCGGCCTGCGCGGGGCGTGCTGGGCCTGGCACGTCTCTAACGCTTTGAATATGCGCTGGCACGCCGCATCAGCTGGTTCGCCGGGCTCTACGCGCGTCGCAATTGCATTGTGCGTGACATCAATGAAGCGCTGCAGTTCTGTGGTGCGGGCCGGCATTTGTCTCTCCGTAGAAAGGGCGTGCAGAGCAACCTCTCTCATCGCGCGCTGGCTTACCGAGGGCCACAGATGCTTGCGCCCAGAATCGGGATGACGGCATCGTAGCAACGGCGAAGCTGCCTTGCTGTTCGATGACCAGCGGCTCCAGCTTACCAGTCTCGGCGGCCATCGCACCTCCTGTTGCGATTGTGCCGATGGCGGCGGACAGCATTGCCCCGCTACGCGGCACTGGCCGGGTTGGGCTGGCCTATCTACCAGAGAATCAGGTGCGGCCGCACCTCGCCGACGGACGGCTCATCCGGGTGCTCGAGGATTGGTGTCCGCCCTTCTCTGGTTACCACCTTTACTACCCGAGTCGTCGGCCACCCACGCCCGCATTCGTCCTATTGGTCGAAGCGCTGCGCTACCGCGCGTGACGGAAGTGGCCGCGGCCAAACTCGCCAAGCGCGAACGCGCGCTCGCACAGCATGAAAGAAAGTGTCGACTGGCACCGGAAAAACCAAACAATCTGCCGCCGGTCGCCGCGACGCGCCGGTGCAAGTGCTGCGGGAGCTGTGCACTCTTCCGGATCAGCCAGAAGTTGGCACCGGCCGGCAATACAAGCGGTCTGATTTTCCGAGCCTTTCGCCGATGGCGCATCGGCTTGGCCCGCCGTTGTGTATAACCATTGTCAAGGCCGGCGATCTGGTCGCACAGATGACGAGAACATTCGACGACGTCTTGAATATCCGGGAGATCCGTAATGCGCTTATCTGATTTCAAGGCCCTGACGTTCGACTGCTACGGGACGCTGATCGACTGGGAATCGGGGATGATCGAAGCCCTGAAACCGCTGACCTCAAAGATCTCACCGGCCCTTTCGCGCAACGCCATTCTCGAGGCACACGCACGGCACGAGTCGATGCAGCAGCGCTTTACGCCGGCCAAGCCCTATCGGGATCTGCTAGCGGTCGTCTACAAACGCCTTGCCGAGCAATGGGGGGCGGCGGTCACCTGGGAAGACTGTCTCGCCTATGGCCGATCAGTCGGAGACTGGCCGGCTTTTGCCGATTCGGCCGGCGCGCTGCAGTATCTAAAGCGATACTACAAGCTCGTCATTCTGTCGAACGTCGACAACGCAAGTTTTGCGTTCAGCAATCGGCGCCTTCAGGTCGACTTCGACGCGATCTATGCTGCCGAGGATGTCGGTTCCTATAAGCCGGACCTGCGAAACTTCGAGTATATGCTGGATAACATCTCCGGACTCGGGGTGAAGAAGGAGGAGATTCTGCACACGGCGGAAAGCATGTTCCACGATCACGCCCCGGCCAACAGCACGGGATTGCGGTCGGCTTGGATCTACCGCCGGCACGCCGATGAGGGCTTCGGCGCGACCAAGCATCCGGGTAAGATGCCGACGTATGATTTCGTCTTCAACAGCATGGCGGATCTGGTCAAGGCGCATCAGGCCGAGCTCAGCGCCTGAGATCAACCACGATCGACATCACTCATGACGGCAAGAGCCAAGCTCGATCGCATCGATATCGCCATCCTGGCCACGCTGCAGGCGAACGGGCGGATGACCAACGTCACGCTGGCAGATGCGGTGGGTTTGTCGGCCAGCCCTTGCTTGCAGCGCGTCAAGCGGCTCGAGGATGCCGGGCTCATCGCCGGCTACGGCGCCGAGATCGATCTTGCCAAGGTCGTCGAGACGATCACAGTGTTTACCGAGGTGACGCTCAGGGATCATCGCCGCGAGGATTTCATCAAGTTCGAGGCCGGCATTCGTCAATTCGAGGAGGTGCTCGAGTGCCACATGGTGAGCGGCGGCTATGATTACTTGCTGAAGGTCGTTGCCCGAAGCGTCGCGCACTACCAGTCGATCATCGAGCAGGTTCTCGACCGCAACATCGGCATCGAGAAATACTTCAGTTATATCGTCATCAAATCGCCCCTCGTGCGACGTGCCGCACCCTTGAAACGGCTGCTCGACGCCGAGTGGTAACGACGCCAAGCGCGGCTCACCCGAACGCCTGGCTCGCCAGCGCGAAGCGGCAGACGCCGGGCGAAACCGGGGGCCAGTCGCCGCGAACCATGGCCACGACCTCTCCCGCATCGGCCAGGCCGAGCCGAAGCAGCGCGCTCGAGACGTGCGCGCGGTCGCGCGCGATATCGATGCGATTGAACCCAGCGCCGAGGCTGGCTGCAACAAGCTCCATCCCGTCTTGTTCCGATCCGGCGACCACCGGACCGATCAGATCGCCGCGGCCAAACCGGCGGCGAACGGCGAAGCCGCTCACTTGGCCTGCCGTCTCGATCACAAACACGGTTCCGATCGCCAGAAGGCCCAAAATCAGGTGCTCGCGCGGGGCGCCAAACGCCAAAGAGTCGGCCGCGTGAATGAAGGCATGATCCGCGGCGCGTGCCGCTCGTACGCGCGGCGACGCGATGGGTCCGCGGCATTCCCCCTGATGCTGACGCGCGCGGCCAATCTCGCGAAACCCGTACGACGCATAGAGACCGCGCCCCGCATCGGTTGAATAGAGCAGCAGTCGGCGTTCGCCCGCGCGGGCGAGGAGCGCCTGCATCAATCGCTTGCCGAGGCCGCGGCGCTGCATCGCCGGATCGACCAGGATCATGCCGAGTGATGCCGTCGCGGAGCCATACGCCCACCACAGCGCGGTGCCGACCAGGCGTCCATCCGGATCGTAGGCGCCGATGCCGTGCCCCAAGCGCAACATGAGCTTCCAGTCCTCGAGCCGATGCGGCCATTTGCACAGCGATGAAAGCTGGTGCGCGGCCTCGAGGTCCGGCGGTGCAAGCGTGCCAAGGCGCACGGAGGGAGGATCGGCGCTCCCGCCCAATCGCAAGTGTTGCATCTCAGAGGTATCCGCCCATCCAGCGCGCCGTGGCCTCGAAGGACTCCCGGCCGTCAATCGCCGCCATGATGCGCTCGCCGAGCAGCGGCCCGAACTTGAACATCTGACCGTCGCAATTGGTGACGACGACGCGCCGGTTGCGGCGCTGCAGCTTGAAGCGCCGCTCCGCGTCCATCACGTAGTAGCCGACCTTGCCGCGCACTGTCTGATAATCCACCTCGCGATGCAGGAAGGGACGAAACGCCTCGATGACCTTGCGTCCGCGATCCATGTCGGCCTCGAAGCCGTGCTCCGGCCCCAGCGACTGCCGGAGCGCGCCGCAGCCGAACTTGAGCCCCGTCCCATCCCGCGGCGGCAAGGTGTAGACGTTGTTGTCGCCGAGCACGCACAGGGCCGGCCCGTTCGCCCAATACGCAATGTGATCCTGCGGCGCGCGTATGTAGCAGAGCATCTGGCGCTGAACCGGCAGGCCTGCATATTCCGCCGGCAGCAGCTTGTCGAGCCAGGCGCCGGCGGCGATGACGACGAGGTCGCCCTCGAGCGTAGCCCCGTGCCGCGTCCGGACGGTGGCCTCGGCATCGTCCACCGCAACGACCTCGGTCTGCGCAAGCAGCTCGGCGCCTTGGTCGCCGACATGTTTCACCAGATCGCGCACGATGCGGTCGGCAAAGAGGGCGCCGCCGGGGTGGCAAAGCAGGCCGGTGGCATGATCGGGCACATCGAGCTGCGGGCAGAGCCTTTGCGTCGCGGCGGAGCCGAGCACCTCGTGCGGCAGCCGAGAACGCTGCAGCGTTGCCAGCGACGTATCGGCGTAGTCGCCCTTGGCGAGAGAGATCGACAGCACGCCACTGTCCGCGAAGTGCCGTGCACCCAGGTCCTGCCAGAGCCGCTCCCAGGCCGCGAACGCGTCACCCACCATGCGCGCATAACCCTCGGCAGCTCCGTACTGATAACGGATCAGGCGGTGCTCATCGTAAGAGGCGCTGTTGGGATGGGGTATTCGATCCTGCTCGAGCACGGTTACCGTGTGCCCGCAGTCGAGTGCGGAGCGCGCGATGCAGAGGCCGGCAATGCCGGCGCCCACGATAATAATGCGCATGGGCGTTCACAATGCTCCGGCGAGCCGCAGCGCGTCATAGATTGCGCTGTGCACGCCGCGGCTGGTGACGGCATCGCCGATGCGGTGCAGTTCGAAACCAACATCGGCGCGGTAGCCGTTCAACTGCGGCTGCCGGGCCAGCAGCCTGTCGAGGTCTGTGATGCCCTGGTTGAGCGATCGGTCCCTGAGGCCGCTGAACACGTCGTCGACCGGAACGGTGCCGTTCTCGACCACGACCTGAGCGGCCTGCAGTTGCAGTGTCTCGCCCGTCAACTCGTGGCGGAATGTTGCAATGAGCCCGTTGCCGCTCTTGCGCACGCCGACGAGTTGGTGATCGGTGGTCGTCTTCACGCCGTGCTTGGCGAAGCGCTGCCGGTAGACGACACGCGAGGAATACTCCATCTCAACGCCAACATTGTCGTCCAGCGTCACGAACTGAACGTGGCGGCCATGCTCGGCAAGGTGGAGGGCGCACGACACGGCGGCATGCCGCCCGGTGCTGTCGAACACGATCACGTCCTCCTTGACGCTGGTCGCTTCGCCGAGCACGTCCCAGACCGTTGAACAGAGCTCACCACCGTCGACCCAGCTCAGGTCGGGGACGCCGCCGGTGGCGACGATCACGGCATCGGGGCTCTCGGCCAGCACGTCGGATGGCTCGGCATAGGTGTTGGTGCGGACCTCGACGCCCAACCGCTGAAGTTCGGACACACGCCAGTCGACGATACC
>JBJXDX010000085.1:0-45244 GCA_046154585.1 Hyphomicrobiaceae bacterium
CCACGCTCGCGCACCAATCGCACCGCCTCGAGTTTGAACTCCCGGCTGAAGCTCCGTCGTCCCATTCGCCACCTCCAGTCCCATCATGACACCTAAACCATGTGTCCGTGGAACCGGCAGCAGCTCACCCGTGCGGTTCTTGAGATTCGCGATTCTGCACACGACGCCCGTAGTTGCATCACGCTTCGTTGAAATAAGCTTACGTAGAGCGACGCCTGTCTAGCTGACGTTGGTCGGCGGCCAAGTCACCGCTTTCGAGGATGAGCGTCATCCTGCGGATTTGTGATCCCCGAGTTCGGGAGCGGCCGCAAAACCAAGCTCGCGGCTCATCCGCAGCATGGTGGTGTTGGCTAGGGCGGAAGGTCTCTTGGAACTGCAAGGAATGGTGCTCACTGGCATGACAAACCAAACGGGTCCGGCAAAGCCGGCACTCCGGAGATTGCGACCGATGATGCAGCCGACGCTGCCGGGCTTTGTGCTGGCGCCAATCAGCGCGACCGACCGAGGTCCGAACAGGAATTGCGGGTCGTCATCGTCAGCCCTGTTCAGGTGTTGCCGCTACCGTTCGGCAGGTAACACCCCCAAAGTGCGATCACCTTGCGCTGAATCAACGCGTGCCGGGCTAGGCAGTTCAATAAGTCGACCTATCGGAACACCAGCACTGAGGCAACGGAATGTCGCGCCGTGTCTGTATCATTCAGGGTCACCCCTCGCGAGGTGAGGTCCATTTCTGCCATGCCCTTGCCAAAGCTTATGTCGACGGGGCCGTCGTGGCCGGCCATCACGTGAGGACGATCGCGGTAGCCGAACTCGATTTTCCGCTGCTTCGCTCGAAGTGGGATTGGGACCATGGCGAGGTGCCACCGGCGATAACTGCAGCACAGCAGGACATCACATGGTCGCAGCACTTAGTGGTGTTCTACCCCTTATGGATCGGCATGATGCCCGCCATGTTGAAAGGCTTTTTGGAGCAGGTCTACCGGCCCGGCTTTGCCGTTGCCCAAGGCAAGAATGGACAATGGGCCAAGTTGCTCAAAGGCCGGAGCGCCCGCATTATCGTAACGATGGGCATGCCCGCCCTCGTCTATCGTTGGTATTTCGGTGCACACAGCCTCAAGAGCCTGAAGCAAAACCTGGCGCTGACCGGCATCAAACCATGCCGACATACCCTCATTGGATCGGTAGAGGCGATGGGGGATGCCAAGAGGCACCAGTGGCTCGAGAGCGTGCGCACGCTTGGCACATGCGGCACCTAGCTCACGAACGATAGTTCGCGCTAGCGACGGGTGACGTGAACATTGAACTCGATCAACCGTATGATGTGCGGGCTGTGACGGACCAGGGTGGCACAGAGTGTTTCGTGATCGTCATGGCCCCTAAGCTCGAGCACAAGGACAAGCTGACCTTGCTCGATATGGCTTTCAAGCTTCCAGCTTTGGTCAAGAGGCAGCCAGTCGTGAAGGGCATGCGCAAGCGTATGCGGGCGGTGGGTTAGACGCGTTGCAAGCTCATCCGCAATCCTACCGTGCGTGCACGTGGCATAGAGCCCGCTTGAGAACCGCATGCGTGTGTGATCGGCGGGAAGGTTCAAGTTTTCCGGCATATCGGGCATGTCACGGGATAGCACGACCGCACTTGGGCACGAGCCGCAAGAGCCGCAAAGGTCGTCGATAACTGCCTGAAGCGCGGGCCAGTCGTCAAACACGGCGATGGCGAGCTGTGGATCCTGGCTCGCGTGGTCAGGAGTTCGCGGGGCCATCTTGTCGTTCATCGGAAACTCCATTGCAAAAGCCCGGTTGGGGGCGGCAAGGGACACAAGCCCCTCTTTCCCCGCACAGCTCACATCCCAAACTCACCGCCCCCTTCACTCTTGTGAATGAGATTCGACGCCAGCGGCTTGATCCGGATCAAACGGACGCGTTGCAAAGCAACTACGATGATTTCGCATGACGTGGAGCAACCGTAAAAATGAGGAGTGCGGGCATGCCCTGGCCGATGCACGGACGCGTGGAACAGCAAGAGGCCACTTTGCAAGACATGATGGAAAGGCTTGGCGTCGATACCCTTGGACTTGCGCGACAGGAGAATGGTGGGGTTTACGCGCGTGCCCGGGCTACCTGCCTGTTCTGTGCAGCCAGCTCGACATGTCGGCAATGGCTCAACAATAGCGCCATTGAACCCGCGACCCCGAACTACTGCCCGAACCTCGCGTTGCTCCTTGCCCACCAACTCCAGGATCGCATTTGAGCTAGATCAAGGATTGCGAGCGGTGTTCGGATCATTGTCGCCTCATCGTCATGATGGAGAGCGAGATGCCAACCGATGCCTTGATCGTAATTGCCTGCGTTGCGGCGCCTTTCGTCCTTTTCGCCTTCGTTCTGGCTTATCAGGATTACGCCTGCAGCGGCCGATGAGCGCCTCTATCCACGCGCGGAAGGCGATGCGTCGCCTTCCGGCTTCAACGGGTCGCACGAATTAGCAGCCGCCGTCGGCGAGTTCCCTCAGATGGGCAATATCAAGGATGTGCACTTGGCTGCTGTGGGGAAGGTCGACCAGCTTCATTAGCCTGAACTTCGAGAACGTGCGGCTCACTGTCTCGATGGTGAGGCCGAGAAAATCGCCGATGTCGGCGCGCGTCATCGGCAGATCGATGCAGCGGGCATCCTGGCCGTTCCTCTCATTCCGGCGAGAGAGTGCCAGGATGAAGCCCGCAACGCGCTCAGAGGCACTGCGTTGACCGGTGGTGAGCATGAGGTCGCGAGTGGCGGCCAATTCGCGGGCCATGGCCTCATAAAGCCTGAAACCGAGCGCCGGGTCCGTCGCGGCCGACTGCCGCAAGCTGGCGATCGTCACGCAGCGTACGCGCGTCGGTTTCACGGCCTGGGCGTTCATCGTATGGGTGCCATCAATGCCGAGGCCAACAATCTCGCCGGGGTAGGCGAACCCCATCACCTGGCGCCTGCCATCGCTCAGCACGCGGTATAGCGCCAATGCGCCTGTTTCGATGCGATAGACATGAGAGACTGTATCGCCCTCGGCAAAGAGGAACTCCTTGCTCTCGACGCGTCGCAGCTGTCCATGCGCCAGACTTTGTTCGAAGCCGCCCAGTGCAACTTTAGGTTGGCCGAAACGCTGCGTGCTGGGTCGGGCGTAGGCGATTGTCTGCATCGACATCGGTGGCTCCTGGGGTTTGTGTCTCGCCCCACCTTTGGACCACGCTGCGGTCGCGCAGATTTCCCGACCGTGTACTCGATTGTAACGAATTGTAACGGCTGAGCCCGCGAAGCGGTTAGATCAGGTCGTGGACACCGACCCAGCCGCAGCCGGCAGCGAGCAGAGCACGGTACGCCCGTCGCTCGTCATCAGCGTCGTCAAGCCTGACCCAGACCACGATTTGGCCCTTGTCAACAGTCTGCTGGATTTGCTCTGCGTGACGGGGAATGAGCCAGGTGCACAGGGCCGCCTGCAACGTCGGTGCGCCGGCCGTTGTCCTGGCGGTAAGCTGGTCGGCGATATGGCCAGCCGAGCAAGCCAAGCGCGCCGTATTGCCAGGGAAGGAAAGGTCGGTCAACCTGAGGGCTGGTAAACCTTCCAACGCCATCCGAAGGCCCAGATAGCTGATGTCCCCGGGTGGCTTTGACCTGTCGCGCAACTCGTCGACGGTTTTTTGCGCTTCCAACCAACTGTTGAAGCCTGCAACTGCGAAGCGCGGCACCGCCAAGTTGGTTCGCGTCTCACTCATCGAGGGTTTCTGCTCCCGATCATCGCAGACGTTTCCCACCTTGAGCGTCCTGAGTTGCTCCCGGATAACGACCACGCTCGCGGATCCAGCTTTCGGCGCTGGGCCAGCTTGCCTCTGGTATACGATGGGAAAGGCCGTGACTTTGACGAGGATCAATCGGCCTGGGCGCCGTCACCCAGGACTTCGCGAAGGGCCGTCACCAGATCGGCCTGCTGGTAGGGCTTGCGGAGCACCCGCAGGTTTTCGCGCTGGAGGTCATCGCCGCGCACGAGCTCTTCGGCATAACCGGATGTGAGAAGGATATGGATGGCGGGATTTATCTCACGCGCCCGGGTCGCCACATCATGTCCCGAAAGGCCGCCCGGCATGATGAGATCAGTGAAGACCAAGTCGACCTTCTCGTCGCGTTTGAGGATGTCCAACGCAGTCGGTCCATCGCTGGCTTCCAAAACATCGTAGCCTATCAGCTTCAAACGCTTGATGGTCAGTGAGCGGACCCGAGGATCGTCCTCCACAACCAGGATGGTTTTGCGGACAGGCGGAGTTACAGTCTCGACCGTTTCCTGCGGACGCGAATTCCCGGCGAGTGCATCGGAGCGGGGGAAGTAGAGGTTCATGGTCGTGCCGTGTCCCGGCTCGCTATAGATGGTCACGTGCCCGCCGGATTGTTTGACGAACCCGTAGACCATGGCCAAACCCAGCCCCGTCCCGCGCCCCATTTCCTTGGTCGTAAAGAATGGCTCGAACACGCGGTCCCGCACCGCAGCCTCCATTCCGCAACCCGTGTCGGAGATTGAAAGCTGGACGTATTGGCCTGGTTGTAACTCCGGTTGGTAGTCGCTGTGGTCGGAGTCGAGGGTGATGTTCCTGGTCTCAATGACGAGTTTACCGCCTTGCGGCATGGCATCGCGTGAATTGACAGCCATGTTGACGATCGCGCTTTGAAACTGATCAGGGTCCGCCTGTGTGGGCCAAGCGTCGCGTGCAAGCAATGTGGAGAGGGTAATGTTCTCCCCCAGTGTCCTGCGCAGCATGTCCGCGATGCTGACCACCAGCTCGTTCATTTGGATGACCTGGGTGTCCATGTGCCGACGCCGGCCGAACGTGAGCAGCTGGTCGGTCAATTTGGATCCGAGCGTGGCAGCATCTTGCGCCTCTTTAATAAGCGTGCGCTGGTCGTCGGTGTGAAGGAGCGGTTCGAGCAGCTCGAGATTGCCGGTGATCACCAACAGCAAGTTGTTAAAGTCGTGCGCAATCCCGCCGGTCAGCTGGCCCACAGCCTCCATCTTCTGCGATTGCGCGAGCCGGCGCTCGCTTTCACGCAACGCTTCCTCGACATGCTGCCGATCGCTTATGTCGTGGATCATGCCGGTGAAGTAGCGCCGGCCGCCAGCCTCGAATTCGCTAACCGAGAGGTGCAAGGGGAAAGTGGTCCCATCCTTGCGGCGACCACTCACTTCGCGACCGATGCCAATTATTTTCTTTACCCCGGTACCGACGTAGCTGGCGATGTACCCATCGTGCTCGGCCCGATAGGGCCCGGGCATCAGCATCTTAACGTTTTGACCCACAAGCTCTGCGGCGGCATATCCGAACAAGCGCTCGGTGGCGGGATTAACATTCTCGATCAGCCCGCGCTCATCGATGGTGATGATGGCTGTCACCGCCGATTCAAGTATGCCGTGCAGCTTGGCGGCCTGGGCAGCCGGTGACGGTGCGGATTTGTCGAACTGTGACATGGTG
Organism: Hyphomicrobiaceae bacterium; assembly: GCA_046154585.1. Classification (GTDB taxonomy): domain Bacteria; phylum Pseudomonadota; class Alphaproteobacteria; order Rhizobiales; family Hyphomicrobiaceae; genus CADEFX01. Next base: position 5,486 of record JBJXDX010000085.1, read on the forward strand.
GCTCCCCGAGCACGACCCGCTGCAAGGCTGCTATAGTGACACTATAGGATGAGGCATTGCGGCGGCAAAGAAGCTGCCGGGCGGCATGGATCAAAATCGACTGGGGACCCGGGTGAGCGCTGGACACATACTTGTCGTGGACGATGACCCCAAGGTGCGGACGTTGTTGCGGCGCTGCCTTGAAGGTGAAGGGTTTTCCGTTGTCGAGGCGAAGGATGGCCAGGAGCTTATCGCTTGCCTCGACCGCCAGCCTGTCCATCTCATTACCCTTGACCTTAACCTCGGCAAGGACAATGGGCTCGACCTCGCGCGGGAGATCCGGAAGGACCGCAGCATCCCGATCATCATGCTCACCGGCAAGAGCGATGCCATCGACCGCGTTGTGGGCCTAGAGCTGGGCGCGGACGATTACCTCGTCAAACCGTTCGAGCTCAGGGAACTCGTGGCGCGTATTCGCGCGGTGCTGAGACGGTCGGCCGTCGCCGCCCCTTCCCCCACCCACATCTTTGCGTTTGAGGCCTGGACTCTGGACATCAATCGGCGGAGCTTGAAAAGCGCTGACGGCAGCGATGCCGCGCTCACCACCAGCGAGTTCAATTTGCTTCAGGCCTTTGTCCAAAGACCCCACCGGGTCCTGTCGCGCGACGACATCATGGACCTTTTGAAAGGCCATGACTGGTCCCCGCTCGATCGCTCCGTGGATAATCTCATTGCCCGGTTGCGCAAGAAGATCGAAAGCGATCCCGAGCGCCCGTCCCTCATCAAGACCGTGCGTGGCGCGGGCTACATGTTTACGGCTGAGGTGAACCGCCACGGCAGGTAGAGCAATCGTTCAGGCGTATTAGTTCGACCGTAATGGCGCCTGGTGATCCGCGCGAAAGTAGCGGCGCGCATGATCGAGAAACGCGCGGTCGGTCGGATGGTCGGTGGCTTCCACTGCCGCCACCTTGGCATAGATGTCTGGAGCGTGGCGCTGCATGTGCTTGACGAGTTCGGCTTTGGCGCTGGCGGGCCCGGCGATGAGAATGACGCCGGCTTCGGCAACCGCAGACGTCACTCGCCGCAGGAAGTCCTGATCTTCAGGGGCGCGACCGCTGCCGATGACACCTGCTTTGCGATGCAACTGCCGGGTTGGATTTTCGGGACGAATGGCTCGGGTATTGGCGTCTGTGGCGTTGAAATCAAAGATACGCGCTTCGTGATGATCAATCCACACCGCCGCATGATAGTGCGTCATTGGTGAGTCCCTCACTCAGGATCAAGACAGTTTCCAATCGATGAATGATCCATATTCGCCGTTTGCCCAGCAGGATTTGCGCTAAATCAATGAGTGTGCGCGCCGCTTGCGTGATGTTGATCCGTATCTTGTACTTGGGAGATCAACGCCATGTTCAAACGGTTGCTCATTGCTACGGATGGTTCAGAGTTGGCTGGCAAAGCCGTTTCCACCGGTTTGCGTCTTGCCAAAAGCCTGGGGGCGGAGGTCGTGGCGGTGGTCGCGAGCGAACCTTGGACCGCGATGGTGGGTGGGGATGGCTACGCCTTGGAATTCCCCATGGAGGAGTACGATCGGGGCTGCGCGGAACGCGCCGAGCGCATTCTGGGGAAGGTCCGCGAGGATGCGGTGCGGGAGGGCGTGGCGTGCGATACCGTTCACGTCAAAGATTTTCCGGCCGAGGGCATCATGGCCACCGCCAAGGCAAAAGATTGCGATCTCATCGTCATGGCGTCTCATGGACGGCGCGGCCTCAGTCGGCTGTTCCTTGGCAGCCAAACCGCGCGCGTCGTGACGCTCGGCACGGTACCAGTGCTGGTGTGCCGATAGATTATTGCCCGCTTTATCGGCACGATCTGGCCGGACAAGGAGCGCGTTTTTCACCTTGATGCAGGTCAAGGGCTGCAAAGCCCGAATGAATGATCTTAGCGGCTTCCTACGCCGCTATGGGTCGAACGCAGATGACAAATATTGAAACCCAAGTGAGAAAGCGGGCCCTTGTCCAAAGGGTCGATCTTCAACGCATTGCGTTCGACGCACCTTGGGCGTGGCTCGGGGCCGGCTGGCGCGACCTTTGGTTCGCGCCAGTTGTGAGCCTCTGCTATGGCGGCGTGTTCGCCGGTCTCGCCGCAGCGCTATCAGTTGGGCTCCTCTCCTACGGCCTGGAAGCGCTGGTACTCCCGCTCAGCGGCGGCTTCTTGCTCATCGGTCCCGTTGCCGCCCTTGGACTCTATGAGACCAGCCATAGGCTTGAAACATACGACTCCGTTGAACTCGTCGACATCACGCGCGCCGCGCTTACAAAGGCGGGGCGTGTCGGCTTCTTTGCCGCCATGCTCGTCTTCATCTACTTGGTTTGGGTACAGATAGCTTTCCTGCTTGTGATGCTGTTCCTGGGCACCAGTCAACTTCCCCCTGCCAGTGAGTTTATACCCACGCTCCTTTTCACGCATCGCGGCTTGGCTCTGTTGGTTGCCGGCACATGCGCCGGGGGCTTGCTCGCGCTCTTGGTTTTTTGCGTGTCCGTCGTTTCGGTGCCGTTGCTGATGCTGCGCAACGTTGATGCCGTGACCGCGGTAAAAACCAGCGTGGCCGCCGTCGCGGAAAATCCGAAACCGATGTTGCTGTGGGCCGGCCTCATCGCCGGTTTCATGGTGTTGGGACTGGCCACTCTGTTTGTGGGCCTGGTCGTGGCCTTTCCGCTCATAGGTTATGCCACCTGGCACGCGTTCCGCGATGTCGTCATCCCCGAGCCGTCGGGCTATTTGTGATCGGGACGCTTCGATGATGGCTCTTCGTCTTGCAGAACGCGCCATCCCGCGCCCTCCAGGTCTTCGAACTGTCCTGAGTTGAGGGACCAGAGGAAGCCCAGCAGGCCCGCGATGCCGAGCGCCAAGGCGCAGGGAATGAGCCAAGCCAGCGCAGTCATCAAAGCCTCACTTTGCGAGTTCTGAGCCGCAACGCGTTACCTGTCACCGCCAACGACGACGCGGACATGGCGATGGCGGCGAGGAGTGGCGTTACGTGCCCGGCCATAGCGAGGGGAACGAACATGACGTTGTAACCGATGGCAATTGCGAAGTTCTGCAGCGCCATGCGCTGACAGGCGCGAGCAACAGCCAGCGTTTCCGCAACCGGGGCAAGCGCATCACCCTGGAACACGACGTCGGCGGTGGTCTGGCTGATGTCGGTGGCCGTGGATGGTGAAAGCGATGCGTGCGCGGCGGCAAGCGCGGGAGCGTCGTTGAGCCCATCGCCGACCATGAGAACCTTATGGCCGCTTTCCGCCAGATCTTTGAGTCTCTGGATCTTCTGCGTGGGAAGAAGCTGCGCGCGGTACTGCGTTATGTTGAGCGCGGTCGCCACGGGAGCCACCGCGTTCTGGCGGTCGCCCGACAAAATTTCAATTGAGAGGCCGCCTTGCTGGATGGCGTTCACGGTGTCGAGCGCCAGTGGGCGCATGGCATCTTCAAGAATGAACGTGGTTACGTTGCCATTGACATCCCGATAGCAGAGGGAGGCACCTCGGCGATCATCGGATAACCCGCACCATAGGGCCGAACCCAGGCGCTCGCGCCCTGCGTCCGTGTCTCTCTCCAGGCCGAAGCCGGCGGTGTCTTTCACGGTGGTCGATGCTTTCAGAGAGATTTGCCGATCCTCTGCGGCCTTCACAAGGGCTCGCGCATAGGGGTGCCGGCTGCTGGCGGCCATAGATGCTGCGGCCGTCAGTGTGCGCGCGTCGAGGTCGCCTGCATTGACCAGATTGGGGCGTCCGAGCGTAAGCGTGCCGGTCTTGTCGAACACCACGGTATCAACTTCGGCCAAACGTTCGAGGGCATCGGGCGATTTCACCAACACGCCTTGCGCGAAGAGGCGGCTCGTGGCCGCGACCTGCACGGCGGGGACGGCTAGCGCCAGGGCGCAGGGGCAGGTGATGATGAGAACGGCGATGGAGGCCGTGAGGGCCTCCTCCCACCCGTGGCCGGCCAGTACCCAGCCTAGGAAGGTCAAAAGGCCAAATGCGTGAACAAGCGGCGCGTAAAGCCCTGCCGCGCGATCGGCGAGCCTCACGTAGCGGCCGCGCGCCTGTTCCGCGATAGTCATGAGGCGCGCAATCTCGGCGAGCAGCGTGTTGTCGCTTGTTGAGGTCGCTTCGACCAACATAGGCGCGGAGAGGTTTATGGTGCCCGCATAAATGAAAGCCCCAGGCTCGACGCGACGAGGCGCGCTCTCACCTGTTATCAGGCTCTGATCGACATCGCCGCTCCCTTCCAGCAAGTTCCCGTCGGCCGCAAATCGCTCGCCGGCGGCCGTGAGCACGTGCATGCCCGGTGTCAACGCCTTAGAGCTTACCCTCGCGGCCTTGCCCTCGCGATCGACAACGGTTGCACTGAATGTGCTGAGGCCCAGCAGATTCGCTGCCGCGCCAGCCGCGCGTGTTCGCATGCGTTGATCGAGAAAGCGCCCAAGGAGCAGGAAGAAAAGCAAAGTCACTGCAGCATCGAAGTAAACCTGTTCCGTGCCACGCACAGTTTGGTAGACGCTCATCAGTGTCGCGAGCGTCACGCCGAGCGAAATGGGCACATCCATGTTCACGCGGCGTGCGAATAGGGCCTGTGCGGCTGAGCGGAAGAAGGGCACACCAGCATAGGCGATTGCCGGCAGGCCGATGAGTGCGGACAGCCAGTGAAAAAGCGATTGCACCGAGGGCGACATGTCTCCTCCCCGGCTCACCCAAACCGAGATGGAGAGCAGCATGATGTTGGCGGCCGCAAATCCCGCGACTCCGATCCGCCGGAGAAAGTCACGATCGGCCGTGTCGCGTTCGGATGTGTTGGCCTGCGCGAGTTCAGCTGCTACAAACCCGACTGCATCTAGTGCATCGATGAGTGCAATCGCCTCGGTCTCACCTGGCGCATGCACTGCGCTCACGCGTTTCGCAGATAGGTTGGCGCGAGCGCTGATGACGCCTGGCACCGCCGCAAGCGTGGATTCCACCTTCCGCATGCAACCGCCGCAGTTCATGTTGGCGACGGCCAGCGTTGTCGTGGCGAACGCGGTGGATGTCGGATGGGCCTCGAGCTGATGCCTTATGGCGCTATCCATATGCGCCTCCTCGCACGGTACACAGGTTCAGGGTCGGCTTCAGAAGGCCGGACCTCGACCGATGCAATCCAGTGCCCCGGTGACAGAATTTCAGTTCGAGCAGCGTATTGACCGGCGGGGGTGCTCACGAGGGCGACGTGCACATCATGCCGATTGGTCGTGGGCCGGCCGATGACGAGACGCACATCAAGCCCGCGCACCGGGACGCCATCGGCGTTGGTGATTGCCAGCTGAACCTGGCCATCGCGCTCAATCGTGAGATAGTCTTTCCAGCCTATCCGCTGCTGGTTTTCATCGGCTTGCACGCGGTCGTTGTAGTGCAGGCCCTTGCGATAGGGTTCGGTGGACACAACGCCGGAGTAGGTCGAGATCGCAGAGTAGATCATTGCACCATTGACCGAGATCACGACTGCAAAGAACGCGACCATGCACATAAGAACGTGCCATCCAACCATTTGGCGGCGTGGGTAGGGCCGCGGGGATTGGGGCGGCGATGGCGCTAACATCGGGACACTGCCTATTTTTGAAAGTGTGTGGCGCGCGTGCTGACGGTATTGGTGGCGATATCAGTCACGACAAATGAAAAGAGCGTAGGGGCGGTCTTGTGCAGCGCCGCTGCCGCGCCACCCGTCATGGTCACAAACACTCTCAATTCCCGGAGATCGTCCGTATTCACGCGAACCCTTTGTGCATCAACACCTCCGGCGATGGTCAAACTGGCGTCCGGCAATCCCGCCAGGTCGAGGCGGAATTCGCGCGGTTCATGGCGCTTGTTCAGGATCTTGACGACATAGGCGTTGCGGATGCTGCCATCCGATAGCAGCACAACCGCCGGGGCTCGCTCATGCAGAACATTGACGTCGAGCGTGGTGCGGAGAAGCACTGCCACCAGCATGATGATGCTAACCAACGCGATCATCCCCGCATAGAGCAGCGTCCTGGGGCGCAATATCTGCACGCCGCAGGTTTGGCCCTTTGCGACCGCCTCTTGGCGCGCAATGGTGTCGTAGGCGATGAGGTTGGGCGGACGGTCGATTTTGCCCATGATGTCGTTGCACGCGTCGATGCACAGCGCGCATTGGATGCATTCGAGCTGCGATCCATCGCGAATGTCGATGCCCATCGGGCATACGGCAACACAGGCCTTGCAGTCGATGCAATCGCCCCGGTTCTCCCAAGGTTGACCCTTCTTGTGAGGGCCGCGCGGCTCTCCCCGGGGAGAGCGATACGTTATAAGAAGCGTTTCGTGGTCGACCATCGCGCCCTGGATGCGCGGCCAGGGGCACATGTAGATGCAGACCTGCTCCCGCGCGATGCCGCCCAGCACGTAGGTTGTTGCAGTGAAAATGCCCAGAAATAGGTACGCGACGGTTGGGGCGGTGCCGGTCAGAAGCTCGCCGGCCAAGGTCGGTGCATCGCGAAAGTAGAACACCATGGCGCCGCCGGTCAGCGCTCCGATGGCCAGCCATGACGCATGGGTCATGGTTTTGCGGAAAAGCTTCGATGGCCTCCACGGTTCCTTGTCCAAGCGAATGCGAGCGTTCCGATCCCCCTGCCAGAACCGTTCGACCACGATCATGAGATCGGTCCAGACTGTCTGCGGACAGGCGTAACCGCACCACACTCTCCCGGCTACGGACGTCACGAGAAAGAGGCTTAGGGCGGCGAGGACCAGAAGGCCAGTGACGAAGTAGAACTCCTGCGGCCAGATCTCGAGGAAAAAGAAAAAGAATCGGTTGTGGGCCACATCAAGGAGGACCGCTTGATCGGGGAGATCGGGTCCACGGTTCCAGCGTAGCCATGGCAGGCCGTAGTAGATGCCGAGCGTGCCAGCCATGACCGCCCATTTGAGGTTTCGAAACGAGCCCTGCGCGAGTTTGGCGTAGACCTTTTGCCTCTCTGCGTAGAGTTGGCGGGTCTCGGTCTTGTTGACGGCGCTGACATCATGTTGTTGCACGCTCGCGGTCGGCTTCGGCCGTGCCGCAGGTGTGATGTGAGCGTCCATATGCGTCACGGCGTAGATTCCGAACGGTTGGCAACGCGGCAGCATCGTCGCCCTCCGCGCTCCCGGCGTTGATTTGGCGCAAACTGGCGCAGCTACTTGCCACCATCAAGGCTGTGGACATAGACGGCCAGCGCCTTAACGGTTGCGGGATCGAGGCGCCCGGACCAGGCCGGCATCATTGCTCCCCTCCCCGTGCTCACGCTTTCGCGCACGGCTTGTCGGCTGTCTCCATAAAGCCAGATAGGATCCGCGAGATTGGGAGCGCCCTGCTCGAGATTGCCCTTGCCGTCGGCCCCATGGCATGAGGCACACTGGTCGGTGTAGGTCTTGTTCCCCCGCGAGACGGCGCCCGCATCGGTCGCCTTGCCCGAGAGCGATAGGACGTAATCGACCACATCGTTGATGTCGGCGTCCGGTAGTAACTTATCGATGCCAAAGCGCGGCATCTGCGAGGTTCGAGACGCTTTGTGATCGCTTCGGATGCCGACCGAAATGGTCGTGTGGATGTCTTCGAGCCGACCACCCCACAGCCAATCATCGTCGTTGAGATTGGGATAGCCTGTTATCCCTTGGGCGCCACGGCCATGGCATGCGGCGCAATTGTTCTGAAAGGCCACCGCGCCTGCAGCCATGGCGAAGCGATACAGATCGGCATCAAGCCTTACGGTGTCGAGCGGGGTCACCTCCAGCTTCTTGCGATACTGTCCCTGGGCCGCCTGCGCTTCAGCGACTTCCTGGGCCACAATCGCGCGTTGGCTATAGTTGAGGAGGCCGCGCGTGTATCCGTTTATGGTCGGCCAGGCTGGATAGACAATCCAGTAGCCGACCGCCCACACGATGGTGGCGTAGAACGTGAGCAGCCACCACTTCGGCAATGGCTTATTGAGCTCCTTGATGCCGTCCCATTCATGGCCGGTCGTCTCCACGCCGGTGACGCTGTCGATGTCACGTGTGGTCTTCGTCATGACGGGGACTTCTCGGTCGGTGAACGCTCGAGCTCAAGGGCCGCGCGCTGCGCGCGCTCAAAACGTGTTCCGTTGGACGGTCTCAACGCATAAGCGAGGACCGCGACAAACATGCCGATGAACATGAGAAGCGACGCAACTTGGGATATGGTGGCAACGACATCGTAGGTCATGATCTGTTCACCGCAGGTTTGGACCGGAGGCATCGAAGGTCGCGAAATCCACCAACGTGCCGAGCATCTGCAGATAGGCGATGAGGGCATCCAGCTCGCTGGGTTCAAGATTGGGTTTGCCGTCAAATTTGGCGACCTTGGCTTTCGGGTAACGGCGAAGAAGATCGCGTGCGTTGCGTGTGTCGGGCGAGATCTGCGCAATCATGTCCTGTTGGGCCTTCTCGACCATTTCTTCCGTGTAAGGGACGCCTACCCGTTGCAACGTCCGCAGCTTTTGCATCGTGTCGCGAACGTCGAGCTTGTTTTCGGAGAGCCACGGATAGCCAGGCATGATGCTTTCGGGAACGAGAGCTCTTGGATTGATCAGGTGCTCTGTGTGCCATTGGTCGGAATACCTGCCGCCCACGCGCGCCAAATCCGGACCGGTTCTTTTTGAGCCCCATTGGAAGGGATGGTCGTACATGCTTTCAGCGGCAAGGCTGTAGTGCCCGTATCTCTCGACTTCGTCGCGGAGGGTCCGGATCATTTGGCTGTGACAGGCGTAGCAGCCCTCGCGCACGTAAATATCGCGTCCGGCTTGCTCCAGCGGCGTGTAGGGACGCATGCCCTTCACCTTCTCGATGGTGCTGTCGACCCAGAACAGCGGCGCGATTTGCACCAGCCCGCCAATCGAGACCACGATCAACACACCGATCAGCAGGATCAGCGAGTTCTTCTCAAAGACTTCGTGTTTCATGTGTTTCACGCTGGAGCGTTGAGGCGCAATTCGGGCGATGCCGCGATGCGGGGTTGTTCGGCAGCATCCACCGGCTCATCTCCGCGCACGGTGCGCCAGACGTTGTAGGTCATGATCAACGCACCGGCGATGAACAGCAGGCCGCCTATGGCGCGGATCACGTAGTAGGGGCGCATGGCTTCGACGGTTTCGATGAAGGAGTACTGCAGAAACCCGAGCTGATCGTACGCGCGCCACATCAATCCTTGAGTGATGCCCGACACCCACATCGCCGTGATGTAGAGGAGAATGCCGATCGTGGCCGTCCAGAAGTGCCACTCGACGAGATGTAAAGAGTAAAGGCCTTTGCGGTTCCACAACCACGGCACAAGGCAATAGATGGCACCAAACGAGACCATCGCGACCCAACCCAATGCGCCCGAGTGCACATGCCCAATGGTCCAATCGGTGTAATGCGAGAGAGAGTTGACGGCCTTGATGCTCATCACCGGGCCTTCGAACGTCGACATGCCGTAGAAGGCCACCGACACCACGAGGAGCCGCACCACCGGGTCGGTGCGTAGTTTGTCCCAGGCTCCCGACAGCGTCATAAGCCCGTTGATCATACCGCCCCAGGACGGCATCCAGAGCATGATCGAAAAGGTCATGCCGAGCGTTTGGGCCCAGTCAGGGAGGGCCGTGTAGTGCAGGTGGTGGGGTCCGGCCCAGATGTAGAGGAAGATCAATGTCCAGAAGTGCACGATCGACAAACGGTAGGAATAAACCGGACGCTCTACCCGCTTGGGGATGAAGTAATACATAATCCCCAGGAAGCCGGCGGTGAGGAAGAAGCCGACGGCGTTGTGCCCATACCACCATTGCGTCATGGCATCCTGCACGCCGGAGTAGACGATGTAGCTCTTGGTACTCGTCCAGCTCACCGGCACCGCTGCGTTGTTGACGAGGTGCAGCATGGCAATGGTGACGATGAAGGCGAGATAGAACCAGTTGGCGACGTAGATGTGAGGCTCTTCGCGCTTGGCTAGCGTGCTGAGGAACACGGCGAGGTAAACGACCCATACGACGGTCAACCAAAGGTCTGCGTACCACTCGGGCTCCGCGTATTCCTTGCTCTGCGTGATGCCGAGCAAGTAACCCGTGCCGGCGATGGCAATGAACAGCTGGTATCCCCAGACGACAAACCAGGGCGACCAACGTCCGGCCAACCGGGCGCGAGAGGTCCGCTGCACCACGTACAGGGAGGTGGCGATGAGGACATTGCCGCCGAACGCAAAGATCACGGCGGAGGTGTGGAGCGGTCGCAGGCGACCGAAGCTGGTCCACGGCAGGTCGAAGTTGAGCGCCGGGATTGCGAGCTGCCAGGCGATCAGATCGCCAACGATGAAGCCGGCAAGTCCCCAAACGATCGCTGCAATGGTGGCAACCTTGATGGGGCCGTCCATGTAGCCGGCATCGGATGGTGGGTTCTTGTCGAAGGAGATGCTGAGGACAAATCCGGCCGCGACCAAAGCTGAAATCAGCAAAAGCCAGCCATGCAACACCATGCCAGGGTGGTCGCCACCCGCGACAAGGAATAGGCCCAACGCTGCACTTAGAAAGCACCCTAAGCACGCGAGACTGTCCAGAAAGGCAATCCGCTCGTCCCCATTCGCGCGTACCATGTGATGGTCCCATCCGCTGTGCCCGAGATCCTATCGCAGCTGCGACGGACATGGCTTTGATCCAGGTCAATGAGGGGAGAGGTTGGCGCTGAACCCCGACGCGGTGAGAAACTGAATGTACAGCCCTGCGGCCGTGCATTCGTCGCGCGTCTTCACGGAATTGAACTTGATCTGGCGCAAAGGCGCGTTTGGCTCAGGGCTGGCGATAGACGAGCACCGGAATGGTTGTGTGCGTCACGATTTTCATTGTTTCACTACCGGGCAAGCCGCCGGTAAGGCCGCGATCACAATGCGATCCGGCAACAATCAGGTCGCAGCCGTCTTCAATTGCAACATCGATGATGGCTTGATAGGGGGTGCGATGAGATCGATGCTTGACGACCGCGTCTATTCCTGCGGATCGGGCTTCATTCCAAACACGTTGCATTACCTCGGTGGCAATTGCGTCGCGCTTTTGCTCATACTCGACTTGCGGGATGACCACATCCGGGACGACCACAGCCAATTCACGCGAGAAATAGGTGTCCCAGGGTAGTGTCACCGTCACAATCGTGACCATCGCGCCCAGGCGTTTGGCTAGCGCCATACCTTCTTCGGCTGCGCGTTGAGCTATTTCTGAGCCGTCCACGGCGAGAAGTATGTTGTTGAACATGACCAACCTCGGAAGCTTGCCGATTCCAAACCTGCATCACGGCAGGCTAACTCGCGCGGATGCTGGGCGGATTTGATCCGCGTCAATCTAGGAAGAGGAAATCGGCTGCGAGCAATCCGGTACAGGCAGTTGCGCCAGCATAGGGCACCCAGATCGGCGCCACGTAGGTGTCGAGACCCGTTCGGCCATCGCGGTACTTGATGCGCGCGAGCGACACGTTGACCACCGCGAACACAAGGAGGGTGAGGCGAGAGGTCGACTCTGCGAGATCGTGCAGTGGGAGAGAAAGAGCCAACAAGAGTATCAGTGTGGTCGTGAACGCGGTGGCGAAGACCGGCGTGTGTGTAAAGCTGCTGACGACGGCAAACCGCGCGGGGAGCCCGCCCTGGTGCGCCACCCCGTAGAGAACCCGCGAGGACATGATGATCTGAACAACGATGCCGTTTAGCGTTGCTACGCTGGCAATGAGACTCATCGTTTTTGCGGACATCCCCGTCAATCGCTCAAAGACCAATGCCAACGGCGCGGGCGAATGGGCCAGCTCGGTGCGATCGCCGCTAGCCAGCGAAATCCAAGCCACCAGCACGTAAAGTATTGTCGATACAATAAGTGTGAGAAAAATCGCACGCGGCAGGGCGCGCGCGGGATTGCGCACCTCCTCCGCGATATTGGAGATGCCCTCGAAGCCCACGAAGGCAAAGACGGCAATCAGGGTGGCGCTCATCAGTCCGGCTATGACCGGGAGATTGAGCTCAGGTGGAATGACTTCCGGGAGAGCGGTGAAGACCTTTGGCTCGAGCAGCAGTCCGGCGAGGACGACCACAATTAGCCCGCCGATCTCTACCACGGTCATCGCTGCCGCGAAACCCACCGACTTGTTAACCCCCAGGGCTGCGATGCCACCCATTGATAGAACAATAATGACGATCAGAACGGTTTGCGGAAGTGCCACAAACACGCCAACGTATCCGGCGCTTCCGACGCTGATCGCTGCGGCGGACACGATGGCGATGGCTACGACGAGTACGCCCACGGCGGTTGCCAGAGCGTTCGAGCCGAAGGCGGTTTTTACGTACGCGGCCTCGCCGGCGGCCACAGGAAACCGTGCTGAGAGTTCAGCGAACGAGGCCGCGGTCAACCCCATCAGAATAGCGGCCAGCGCGAAGGCAAGAGGGGTCTGAGGACCTGCGCGCGCCACTGTGGTGCCTATGAGCACGTAAATGCCCGCGCCGATCGTCACGCCGAGCCCGTACAAGGTGGCCTGGGCTACCGATATTGACCTGCTAAGCCTAGGCTGGCGTGCGAGCTGCGCTGCGGGCGAAGTCACGGTTGGCCTCCACATCTAAATCTTCGCGACAACGCTATTGAGGTCAACTGCTCAGGAAGCGGATTGACGTGGATCAAGGAGTGTTTCCGATTCTCTGTCAGACTTTCCCTATCGCCAGCAAGGGAGGACTCCAATGGATTGGAAAACGATCCTCGTCCACTGCAACGATCACCGCCGCGTCTACACGCTCCTTACGTCAGCCGCGGCACTTGCCGAGCGATACAATTCCCATCTCATCGGCCTGTCCGTCGTCCCGCCGGTGCTGATCGCGTCGGCTGGTTCGGTCGAAGCCCCTCCGGTTCTCATCGACGCGCACTGCGAACTGTACCGGGAGCAAATTCCGCAGCTGCGCCGGGCGTTCGAGGAAATGACGCGCGGCAAGTCATTCTCTACGGAATGGCGGGATGGCGATGCCGGCGCCTTCAACGTCGCTGATGTTGTGCTGGGCCACGGCCGCGCGGCGGATCTTATTATCGCAAGCCATGATGATCCGGAATGGGCAGGCAGCGAGACACTCGACGTGCCGGAGCGCTTGGTCATGGAAAGCGGTCGTCCGGTGCTCGTCGTGCCAAACGACCACGCCGGCTCGCGCATTGGCACGAGGATCCTGGTGGCCTGGAGTGGCCAACGTGAATCCGCCCGGGCGGTTTTCGATGCATTGCCCGTTCTCAAGACGAGCGAGGAGGTCCGGATCGTTCGCGTTGCTCAGAGCACTGCGGAGGACGTCCTCGCACGCACCAGCGATATCGCCGGCACGCTGTCGCGCCATGGCGTCAACTGCGACCGGACCCACATTATCGCCCTCTACACAGGCGTGGGCGAGACGCTCGAGGCATCGGCCAGGGACTTCGGCGCGGACCTTGTGGTCATGGGCTGTTACGGCCATTCGCGCTTGCGCGAATTCATTCTGGGCGGCGCAAGCCGCTACTTCCTGGGCGAGGCGGAAATCCCCGTTCTCATGTCCCATTGAGCAGCATCGGCAAAACACAACGGTTTCAAGGAGTATCGAGCATGTCCTACAAGACCATCCTTGTGCATCTCAGCGATAGCCGTCGCGCGGAGAAGATCCTCGCTCCAGCGATGCATTTGGCTGAAAGGTACAATTCCCACCTCATCGGCCTCCATGCCCACGCGGTCGTTCATGCACCACCGGTCCCGATGCCCTACGCGTCAGGGGCTGTGGCAAAGCTCGCGGGGCAGGTTCGAGCCAATGCCGAAGGCATTGCCGAGACATTCTCGCGGATGAGCAACGGCCGGCCGTTTGTCAGCGAATGGCAGCTTCACAGCGTCCCCATGACCGAACTGGCGGCGGACGTTATGAGCTCTGGGCGCGCGGCCGATCTTATCGTTGCCGGGCAAACTGATGGCACATGGGATCTCTCCCCGCTATTTGACTTTCCCGAGCGTCTCGCGCTTGAGAGCGGGCGGCCTGTGCTGGTCATTCCTCACGCTGGATCCCATGTCAACGTAGGCCGGAATGTGGTCATTGCCTGGAAGGCGGGCCGCGAATCGGCCCGGGCCGTCTTTGATGCGCTTCCATTGCTTAAGGACGCGGCCAACGTCCACATCCTTGAGTTCACGGAGACGCAAGAATCGCAGCGCAGGTTGGCAGCGGATACGTCCATTGGCGCCGCACTCGGACGACACGGCATCAAACCTGTCATCCACAGCATCGCGGCACCCGGCGTGCGTGCCCTTGCCCCGGACACTAGCGTGGGGGAGCAGATCCTGTCGCGTCTCGTGGATCTCGATGCCGACCTTTTGGTGATGGGCGCGTACGGCCACTCGCGGATGCGCGAAATGATCTTTGGTGGCGTAACCCGTCATCTGATGCGCGAGATGACCGTGCCGACGCTGTTTTCTCACTAGGTCGTGGACTCATAAAGCGCCTAACCGCAGGCGGATGGACACCAGCGGCGGGCCACTGCACGAAGGGGCCTCGCCGTTGCCGCTCCCTCGTTGAGGCTGCACTGCGCTGTCTCGGACTCGATAACGTCCTCCTCCTGAATGGTTACAGTCTTTGAGCAGAAGGGTGCGCTACATTGCCTGAAGCGACCTTTTCAACCCCTGTCGTTCTCGACACGGAACAACAGGGCTGAATACACGCAAGGCGCGTCTCGTGCAGATCGGCGCAGTACGACGAAGGTATGCGGCAACGCAGCATACCCTTGCAAATCAAAAGCGGTGGGCTTCGCCGAACTCGCCGCGCGCCGTTCTGTGTCTTGTTTGTCAGTCCGCTAGCGGGAGGCTTTCCTCGTAAAAAAGGCTTTAGGCGCCGATGAAGAAGCCATTCGCGGTTCAAGATTGGGAACGGAGGTTACGCCATTCTCTTTGAACGCACTTATGACGAGATACTTAAGCCGCGCCTTGCCGATGCCGCTTAGTTGCTGAAAGGGTATGCACGCGCCGGCCGCGCAGACGTGGCTTTCATCAAAATCCACCTCGGTGGCCAGCAAACCCAAGTTTGGATCCCATTCGCATTCGGTGGAGGTGGTGGCCCATTCCCTCAGGCGATGAACATGGTATTCGCCGCCGCGGTCTATGGTCAGGGACAGCTCGAGGCAGCGAAAGCCTTTTGCTGTGTCCAGGTCGCGGCTTCCCGGACGCGGCACAAAAGCACGGCAAGAATCGATGCCGCCTTGCATCACGCATGAATATCCCAAGTAGTGATCCGTAATGCGCGCGCGTGTGGGCCGATTGCATTCTCCGTTCGGCGCCCACCGCTCCATATGGAGGCGTTTCTCCAGGCTCACGATGGGTTCGCATTGCATGAGATCGGAGCCCAGTTGTGGCGACGCGGGTTGCGCCGTCGCGGTCGCCGCGTTGAGGGCAAGTGCCAGCGCGCCAACGGTCATGCCCGCCAAGGCAGCCTTGGCCACTGGCCGGACAATGCATGAAGAAGAGTCACGGTGGCCAAGCATAGGAGCACTTCCCTTGTGAGCTGTCAGTCTTCGAGTTCACGCACCGAGGCAACGCGAAACGTACGCAATTGCCCGTCCTGCTCATTGATTGACACGTATTCGCCGGGGATGAAGGCGTGCGTGTCGAACTTGAACCCGGCCTCGTCATGGGCCGGATCGCCATGCATGTCGTAGTGAAACGCCCACACGTTGCCGCGCTTGTGGACGACGTGGCCGACTGCATCGGCTTCGTGCGCCCAGAAACGTTTGACGCGGCAGAACGTCCTCACGTCCTTCCAGGCGTCGAGATCGATGTGACCTTTGTCATCCAACGGCGCGATGAAGTCATACCCGCGCTCCTTGCTGCCGTTGGGATAGTCGTGGTCGCGGGCTAGTTCGAGCCGCACCAGGCGCAGCATCTTTTCATGCTTCTTGGTCATCGATCCCTCGATTAGTGAGAAAACAGCGTGGGTGTGGACATGTTTGACAGGACGTAATGGGTCGGACCGCCAAGGAGCAGCTCGCGCATGGGTGACTGACCGTAGGCTCCCATCACCAGAAGATCCGCGCGCTGGTCTTTCGCGCGCGCGCAGATCTGTTGACCGATCGGTGTTCCGGAGGATTTCATGGTGACGATGACCGGCCTCACGCCGTGCTCGACGAGGCCCGCGACAAAGTCGTTCGGGGCCCCGAGGGTTGGATCGGAATAGCCGTCAAAGCGGCCCTTTGCGCCAGGCTCTTCGAGCACTAGGAGTTCAATCGCGCTGGCGCCGCGCAGAAGTGGCAAGGCATCGTAGATGGCGCGCGTGGCTTCACGCTGTTGATTCCAAGCCAGCACCACCCTTTGGGGCAGAGCTTGTCCCTCTGCGTTCTCCGACACGATCAAGACGGGGCGGCCGCATTCCCGAATGACATGGGCGGGCAATTCCATGGGAGATAACATCCAGTCCCGGGATGTCTGACCGGCCACGACAAGATCGGCCGCGAACGCGCGCGCGATCACGATGTCGATGGGTCGATGGCCGCCCGCTTTGATCTGCCGGAATTCACCGCTTACGCGGCACTGGGTCGTCACCTCTTCGAACACCGCGCGGAGGTGATCTGCTTCCTCATTGCGGCTAAATTGCAAGCCTTCGATCGCTAAAGCAGGTCCGGAGCCCTCGCGGCCTCCTGCCCCGACGGTGACATGCAAGCCTACAAGCCGCGCTTCGAAGGCGCGCGCGATTTCAGCCGCGTGTTGGACAATCTTGCGGGCTCGCCGGGCGTCGTTGAGGTAGACCAAGATGTTTCTGTAGGACATGGGGCCGCTCCCGTAGCAAGACCCCAGCTTCGTTCTTTGGCGTTTGCCCTACATTGACCTGTGTCAATCGATCCAAGGCCTGCAGGGCCAAGGCGCGAGGCGGCTTGGTTCACACCAGCCCGGGCCGTGCCTTGCGCGGCGACGCTAAGCACCTGCTTTGCATGCGGGTGCCGACCCACCCTCCAATCCCAGAATCACTGCAACTTGTTTGGCTGGGCCGTCGCAACGACGCGAGCTCGCTCGTACACGCGGTCGCTCGGGTGGAGAACGACGAGGGCAT
Source organism: Hyphomicrobiaceae bacterium (assembly GCA_046154585.1). Classification (GTDB taxonomy): domain Bacteria; phylum Pseudomonadota; class Alphaproteobacteria; order Rhizobiales; family Hyphomicrobiaceae; genus CADEFX01. The sequence goes on from JBJXDX010000085.1 coordinate 22,586, forward strand.
CCTCCGCCAATCCACCGAGAACCTCAGCAAATTGACCATTGCGATGACCAATCTGCACAACAGCAGAGCGGGTCTTTCCATTCTCAGCCACGTAGACGGCCCAGGAACCGTCTTTTCGGAACAAGGCGCTTATGGGAACGCGCAACGCCGAGCTGGTTTCATAGACGCTGATGCGCGCAAACACGCGATACTCGTGCCCAAGTTTTGCCGCCCCCACGTTCGGACCGCGAATCTTCAAGACGGTTCGCACGCGTTGTTCCTCAATGCCGAGCGCTGAGACCTTGGTGAAGCCTGCCGGCTCTATGCGCACCACTTTGGCGTCCAACGGAATACCGCCCCACCCGTCGATAACAGCTGCCGCGCCATCGGCAACCCTGACGGCATCCGCCGAAAGCAGATCAACGACAAACTCCAGGTTTTCGAGATCGCCGATCTCTATGAGGGGTGTTCCGACGGCAATGACGCGTTCGCTCTCCTGCAGGACGCGCAGGACTTGACCGCTCACCGGGGCTTTGACGGTGACACAGCAACCGACGGGTACTTCGCCTTTCCACGCCTCTTCTGGCGCCATCAGGCGGGCGCGCGCGCTCTCAAGCTCCCGCTTACGCACTTCAAGACCAGCTTTTGCCCGGGCAAGCGACGCCTGTCTCGTTTCGACATCAATGCGCGCCCGTTCCAGCGCCCGCTCAGATATTGTCTTCGAGCGGATCAGGGAGTTGGCCCTTACAAGCTCACTCTGCGCGAACTCGAGCTCTGCTGCGGCTTGATTGGTTTCGGCTTCGGCAAGAGTCACACTGGCCTTTGCGGCCTCCGCATGCGCTTCCAGCTCTCGCTGCATACGCACGTCCAAGAACGCCGGCGCCATGGGCTCTAGGATGGCAACGGTCGTCACATCCTTCGTCACGTGATCCCCCGCCTCCAACGACAGGCGCACAACCTTGCCGGTTATTGGCGCGGACACGGTGTATACGTGTTTGATGCGGGTCCTTCCCTCGTCCTCAACCGTGATCAGGATTGGGCCGCGCTGGATCCGCGCGACATCGACCGCTATCGGCTTCGGCCACAGAGCCCATGCAAAAGCAGCGCAGATCGCGGCTATGCCCAAGCCGATCAGGCTACGTTTAGCCTGTTGAGAGAAGACCATGTGCATGGCAAAGTTCCTAGTCCCGGGTTTTCAGGACAGCGATCAAATCAAGTCTGTTGATGCGCCGCCGCACCAGCAACGCTGAGGCGGCCGTGGCCGCGAGAACAACGAGGCTGGCCTTGGCGTACGTGGCGCGTTCAATGGCGAACGGCACGCGATAAAGGTCGCTCGAGAAAGCCTGAATGAGGAGCCATCCAAAGCCATAGCCGATGGCCCAACCAAGCGGGATGGCAATGAGGGTCAGCAGCACGAACTCGGTCAGCAATACGCGTGAGACCTCTGATCTGGAGAAGCCGAGAACTCTCAGACTCGCCAGCTCGCGGGCGTGCTCCGAGAACTGTATGCGTGCGCTGTTGTAGGCCACGCCGAAGGCGATGATGACGGCGAGCGCGACGTAGATGGTGACCGAATAGTTGATGTTCTGCGCGATCGTCTCGCGGAACCGGCGGAGTGCCTGCGGCTGTAAGGCAATCGATCCAATCCCCGGGGTGGATTTGATGGCTGAGAAGAGCCTCGTCTCGTCCAGGCTATCATACGAGATGTGTACGCCCGTGAGCTGCGCGTCGTACATGAGCCGATTGAGCGCCTCCAAATCCATGAACGCCGTGAGCCCGAAGTAGCTGTTGGCAATTTCAGCCACCACCACTCGCCGCGACCCGCGGCGGCCGTCCAGGATCTCAAGGTCGAGCATGTCGCCTTTCCCAACCTTGAGGAGCTTGGCGACGTGCGAATTGATGACCAACCCATGAGGCGGCAGGGGGATCGGCCGATGGTCGCAGTCCAGGATGCGCGAGAGATCCATGTCGCTCGACCGGCCGACGATCGACAGCTGGCGTGCGCGCTGCTCGTGCCGCAGGCGGACAGACACCGACCTGTAGGCCTCCGCGCGCAGGACGCCGGGCAAGTGCGCCACGGATTGGAGCGCGCGGGGGTCCTTATGATCGGTGAAGGCAACGGTGGCCTGCTGACGATCAGTTTTGAAGAAGGCGACCTCGATCATCTGCTCGACGGAATCGAATGACAGTAGCGCCGTGATGAGCAGACCCACGGCCATGGCAATCCCAAAAGATGTGGCAATCGCACGGAATGGCCGTCGGACCATGTGGCGAAGGGCCATGATCGTCAGCTGTGACATCACGGCGAGATGAGCGCCGCCGGTGAAGAATTGTCGATACCGGGTTGGCGCAGGTGCCTGCATGGCAACAGCCGGTGCCAAGACAAGGATCTCGCGCACGGCCTTGGCCGCGCCCGCGCCCGCCGCAAGGACTGAGACAAGCGCTGCGAAAGCATAAGTCTGTGGATCGTGTCGGAACAACAGGAAAGGGAAGTGGAAGAATTCGCCATAGAGGCGTGTCAGCCCTTCGCCAAGCCAGGCGCCGGCGATGAACCCTATCATCACCCCGACTGCCGTGATCGCCAGGATAACCTTGAGATAGTGACCGGCTATCGTCGCCGTTGGGTAGCCCAGAGCTTTCAGCAGTCCGATCTGTTCGCGCTCCAATGCGATCATGCGCGACAGTGTCATGTTGAGCAGAAACGCGGAGACCAGCAGGAATATGGGCGGCATCACGCGGCGAAGCGCATTCAACTGACGTAGCTCAGCATCGAGGAACGCATGCGAAAGCTGATCCGCGCGCCCATAAGCAGCCGTGCCGCCATAGCGGCCGAGCAGGTCATCAAGTGTCTTGATGACGTGCGTCTGGGACGCGCCTGGCAAGAGCTTGAGCGTGACGCTATTGAAGGCGCCATCGAGATCAAAGAGACCTGCGAGGGCCTTCTCCGACATCCACAGCACGGCAAATCGCCGGTCATCGGGCATCAAGTCGCCTGGGCCGAGCGCATAGATGAACTCGGGAGATAGCGCGACCCCAACCACTTTAACGACGCGCTTCTTGCCGTTGAGCAGAACCGTTATCGTTCCACCGACGCGCATGTCATGCGCCTTGGCAAAGCCCTCATTGATGGTTACTTCGTCGGCGCGCCCACGTTCGGGGAGGCGGCCTTCCCGCAAATGCAAGAGGTTCACCCCGGGCTCGCCGCTATCCGGCAGTGATACGGCCATGGCCGAGGCTGGCTCGGCCAGGCCCTCCACATCCATCAAAGCCAGATGCGTGATGCGGGCTTCGACCGCCGCTACCCCGTCAATGCCGGCTATCTGATCGAGTGCCGCTTTTGGCGCCCGCCTTACGTCACAAAACACGTCCGCGAAGCGATATCGCTCGTAGTAGGCGCTTCGCGTCGCCTCGAGGGATTGGTAAGCGCCGTCCGCTAGGACATACGTGGCCACACCAGAGGCGATGACGAGGGCGATCGCCAGCGCTTGCGCCCACATTCTGCGCAAGTCTCGCAACAGCTTGCGGTCCAGAACAGACATCCGCATCACCAGGCGATCTCGTCGGGCCGCTTGCGGGCGGCGTTGACGTCGACGCGGGTTATGCGGCCATCGCCGAAAATCAGCACGCGGTGGGCCATGTCCTTGATCGCGGCATTGTGGGTGATGAGTGCCGTCGTTGTGCCCAGGTCGCGGTTGATTTGCGCCAACGCCTCGAGCACGCGCACGCCGGTCTTACTGTCGAGCGCACCTGTCGGCTCATCGCACAGGAGGACGCCGGGTCGCTTGGCGATGGCACGAGCAATGGCGACTCGTTGCTGTTCACCTCCCGACATTTGGGCGGGAAAGTGATCAAGCCGCGCACCCAAGCCGACGAGATTCAGCGCCTCCTCCGGCGCCATCGGATCCTGGGAGATCTCTGTCACCAGCGCGACGTTCTCTCGCGCCGTGAGTGAGGGGATGAGGTTATAGAATTGGAAGACAAAACCGACGTGTTCGCGCCGGTACTGGGTGAGGCCCGCATCGTCGAGCGCTGCGAGGTCGACGTCGCGAAAACGCACGCTTCCGGCACTGGCGTGATCGAGGCCTCCCAAGATGTTGAGAAGGGTGGATTTTCCGGAACCGGAGGGCCCGAGCAAGACGACCAGCTCACCTGCAAACAAGTCAAGGTCGGCGCCGGCGAGCGCGTGCACCTCGACCTCGCCCGTTTTGTAAGTCTTTGTGAGACCACGTGCCGTGAAAACGGTTTCGCGCATGTGCCGGGTCCATTCATGATTGGCCCGGCAATTTCCCATGGCCCACGCCTCAAGGATTTGATTGAGGTCAAGCCTGCTCCGGATTGATTTCGGCGGTTCCGATTCTTGTGATGTGGCACTGAGCGACTAGGCACCAAAGGTGCACAAGGCTGTCCATCGTTCCGACGCGGCGCCTCATCCATTGTTGTTTCATCGCAGCATTGGAGGATCGCACGCTTCTAGAACAATACTTGCAGAACTGGTCTTGCAGCTCGGCAGCCGCCGAACTCGCCGATCGCTTAAATTTTCGCGACATGGACGGCGAAGATGTAACCTCGGCGTGGCGCCGGCACCTTCATGAAAGGCCCAACTTTGCCCTTCGCATATTTGTCGCCGAATTGTTTGCCAGCGGTTAGGCGTGCTGCCTTGACCAGCGAGCGGCGTCATCGAGCGAGAACGCGGTCTGGTCACCGAGGCTCAAGTTATTGAGCCGCCGCTCGCGAGTATATCGAGCTCTATCATCTCGAACCGTCCGCTCTCGCCGGCCGGCCGCAGCAAGAAGCGCTTCTTGCGGGCCATCTCGATGATTGAAGAGCGATATGGGCGATAGCGCAACATGGCGACGCTTCTCGAGAGGTAACACCGCCTTGGCTGTGGCCGTTTGCTACTTCGGTATCGGCGCAGCTCTTTGCGTCGCTGCTTCACCCAAAACTGGAACAGGTTAGGCTGCGCCCCCAGATCGCTTCGATCTTGTCGGGGAATGCTTGACGCGTCTCATCGGCTGGGGACGGGGGAGTGCCTAAAGTTTTCTCGTTTGGCATTCGGAGCGGCGGCGGAACCTTTTCTCGCATTCCCGCGTTTCGCTCATATGGGGGTCTTGTTACCCCTGATGCTACCCGGACGGTAGCGGGCGCACGCCAATTTTCCGCCAAGTCATCGATATGATTGGTCGGGGCAGAGGGATTCGAACCCCCGGCCCCCTGCTCCCAAAGAGAAGGGTCCCCGTGAATTCTCTTGCATTTCAATGTTCTTCAGTGCTGGCTGGTTTCGTTTCGTTCTCGTTGAGTTCACCCCAACCCGCCCTCCACGTGCCCTCCGTTCCTCACGAGACGTGCGCGGATCAATTCGGACACAGGAATTTGATCGGTACGTCGGACGCGCAAATTCTTTCTCCTAGGCGCGAGGCGCAAGAGTTCGGGAAAACATATCGCAATCCTCCTCATTGAACCGTGCACACTTGATGTCGACTCGCTGGGACGGCAGCGGCGCGATCAGGGGCGCCTATGCGTGCGGCACGTCCGGTTTGTCCCCGCGAACGGATTGTCGACCCAGAACTGAAGTCCACACCCATGGCCCCTCCTCAGAAAATGGCCGGCCAGTGGTCACACTTCGAGTGCTTGCGCGAGGTATGCGCTCACCCATGGAAACGACGTTGACGTTAACAGCGGATGAGGGTTCACCGTCTTTGCGCTGCACCCGAGACGCGAGCGCCAGAACGGACCGAGGTTGATCCCGCCCTGATGCTGGGCGCGCTTGTTCCACTCGCGAGACATCAGCGCCTCTTACCTCGCCTTCGCGGCGCGCCGGAATGAAAGCTGAGGCCTATTTCTTCTTACCTCTCGCGATCCGCTGGCAGCGGTCGCGCCTAGTGACCACGGCGCATGGTGCGCTGATCGATGGCTATGGCGTGTTGGCTGGTGACCGGCGTTGCCCTCTTTGGCCCAGAGCCCGTGTTCTGTCACTATGCCAGGTGACGTGCGCTGGACACAGATCGGGGAAGCACCCATGAACGACGTACCGAAGGGTTCAGGCCCCTTTGATGCATCGGCATGGAAGGAGAGGCTTCTGGCGCTAAACCCATGGGCACGAGGGCTCAGGATCGATGAAGAGGATAAGGCTTTCGAAGCTGCACAGCACAAGGCGACTCTTGATCGATACGTGCAGGGACGTGAGGCTTGGAAAGCTTGGGCCAACTCGATGCTGGGGTTCAAGGAACAACTCAGAGCGGCAGGAAGATTGGAATCTGACCCTGAAGAAGAAGAAGATTGGGACGATGAAAGGAAACGTGGAGGGGGCACCACCGAGGCGCATTTGTGGCGCAACCTGGCAGTAGCATTTTTCAGTTCGGCTTCCCGACGCCAAACAATAGAACCAGATTGGGATTTCGAGAACTTCACCTTCCCCGGCGACGTGGAATTTGAGGACGCCACCTTCTCCGGAGAGTGCCGGTTCAAGGGTGCCGTCTTCAATGGGACCGCATGGTTTGAACGTGCCACCTTTTCGAGTGTCGTTTTTTTCACAGAGGCAAAGTTTCACGGCAGCGCCATGTTTGAGAAGACGACCTTCTCTGGCTACGCCAGTTTCGTAAGGGCAACATTCTCGTCGTTTTGCAAATTTCAGGATGCGAAGTTCGACGACACCGCCAGCTTCGAAGATGCAACCTTCCAAGGCTACGACAATTGGTTTTGGGGCATCAAATTCGCTGGTTCTGCATTGTTTGGACGCTGTAAGTTTTCAAAGGTTAGCTTTGAAGGAACCAATTTTTCGCAGTATTCGCGATTCCATTATGCCACGTTTAGAGACGCGGTGCGGTTCGTAAGGGTGACTTCTGGTGCAATCCTTGACATGAGCAGCACCAAGTTTTTCGGGCCTGCTGACTTTTCGCGTTCGAAATTCCAGGATACTATTACACTCGATCGGTCTGCCTTTGCTGAGGCTGCTGTTTTTGACGCAATCAACAGTCAGACGGCTTTCTCGCTAGCCGCGGTCACATTCCGTCACGTGCCGAGCTTCATCGGAGCAACCTTTTCGGGAACGTTGCGCCTCGACAATGTGCAAACTCCCCGATACCGCCTTCTTGGGTGGACCGCCGATAAAGATGCTCCGGCGCGTTTCCGCGAACTGAAAAGGCGGGCCGCCGAAGCGAAGGATCACGACCGCGAGTTGGAATTCTTCGCACAGGAGATCCGTACATCGCGCTTCAATGCGAAGGGGCTGCCTGCCTACGTGCCGCGCGTGTGGGAGTGGCGCTTCTGGTTCGGGCTGTTCTACGGTACGTTCTCGGACTTCGGTCGGAGCCTGTGGCGACCCCTGTCGTCTTGGATCGTGTTGTTCGTGCTCTTCGCAGCCTTCTACCTTGGCGAACATCCCGACATGAGGAAGGCTAGGGGATCTGACGCGTTCTTAGCTTACGCCGAGACAACATTTACTGCTTGGCGCAACCCGCCCGCGTGTCGGCCGCAGGGCAAGGACGATCCGAACAGGATGTTTGCCACCACCAACGCCGTGAATGAGGCGCTGTACCTGTCTTTCAATAATGGACTGCTGTTCCTGGACAGCAGACGCGCCGACGTGGCCCGGCGCGTCTACGGTTGTCTCTATGGTCTGGACCGGATCGGCGATCAGGACAGTCCCGTTGTCCCCTATCGCGTGTCGGTCGCTTCGACGATCCAGTCCTTGCTGAGCGCCGTACTGATCTTTCTCTTCCTTCTTGCGGTGCGCAATCTGCTCAGGCTTAAGTGAGTCTTGGTTGACCAGCCAAAGCGGATGCGCTTCGCTACCAAGGTCCTTCGGGTCGGTGATCTCATGATCCTTCGTCGAACTCTGCTGGAGTATGTCGCTCGCTATGGCCAGGCGGCGAAATTCGCCGTCCAAACGATCATGCGGTTCTACTTCCCGGACCGCTCGGACCTGATTGACTTGGCGGGTAAGGCGTTCGATGGAACCCATCGCTTCGCCCACGACAGCATCGCGCTGGACGCGCACCTGGCTACATTGGCGCAGGCGGAGAAGCTTTCGGCCTTACAACAACTCTTGACGATCTTGGACCAGCAGCAGGGGGACGTTCTTAAGCGGCTGACGGCGCTGGAAGATATACCCGAGCAGGCGTCCAAGCTACTGGCGATCACATCGCGTTCTGAGGCAACTCTGACAGAGATTCGAGCTCTACTCCTGGCTGTCCGCCCTCGTTTGGAACCTGCGGCGGCGCCCGCGAGATCGGGACATTGGAACGACGATGAGGAGGGTCTTAGAAAGTATCGTGATCCCCGTTTTCACCCACGTTCGGTGCCGTTGTGGGAGAGGGACCCTATCACATTGGCTGTTGCTCGATTTCAGGACGCGGTGATGGATGCCGCGTGTTCTGTGCAAGAAAGACGGCAGCCAATCAAGACGCACCCCTACCAAGGTTTGCCCGATACCGCGATAGATTTGATCGCTGCTTGTGGGGAGGCATGGGTGCAGACAATCCGAGCGGAACTCAGGGAAGCGTTGAGGATTTGTCAGCCAAAGGACGGAACGTTTCCGCTTCATATGATCAACCGAAGCAAGTCACCATATAGCCCGCTTATCGAGGGTATTCTGCGAAATCCCGGCCAAATAGGCATCGAGCACAGAGGATACAGCAGGTTCAAATACCGTGGGCATGTCCTTTCGCTAAACCAACCGTAAAGCGAGCGTGACTGGTTCAGATTCCCATCCGCTCCCGCTTCGTCCCGTATCACGGCCCAGGTATCAATCGCGGGTCCGTGGACTTCGGTCTACGCCGTTGACCGCTGCCGACTTCGGATGAGAGGCATACCGCTGAAAACCGACTCTATGGCTGGATTGACGTCCTTCGCGTTGATCGCGTTAACGCTCCGGCGCTTCTGAACGCCGCCGCCTTCCACGAACGAGACAGGATAACGCGACAGGGCCCCACTGATGCATCAGTGCGGTCTTGCGTTCCTCAAATCCAGCTCGAGACGACACAGACGCTCCGCCAGCTTTTCGTAAGGGTCGCCTATCGCCTCCCAGTCGGATTTCGACATTCGGAGCCGCCGAAAAAGTTGTTCGGTGCTCGCCAGGCCCTTGCTGCTGAGCGGATCCGCTTGCACCTTTTCAAATTGAAGGTGGCGCAGAAGGCTTGAACCCTCGGCGCTCCATCCTGTGCTGTAAAAGTCAATCCCGGACGAAGGGAAATGTTGACCGATGGAAATCAGCTTCGACAAGCCCCAGATAAGAAGGCCAACCTCGACTGCCTTGCGGACGGTCGATGCTTTCGAGAAAAGCCAAACTGTCGGGATGAAGGCTACGGCGGCCTGTCGGGCGGCAGGATGCCCTAAGGATCCGGTCGCGAAGGCGCTTTCAAAGTCCAATTCGCCGGCGAAATATTTGTCGAATACGGCGCGCTCAAAATATATTAGGTCGGTAAAACCGATGATGTGCTCGGGGGCCCGCTTCAGGATAAGAGTATTGTACGGGTCTGCGACGAATGAGGCGAAATCGGCTTCCGGTTCAATAGCGTCATCACCGAAGAAATGCTGCGCTCGATGAATTGTCAGTTTCACCTCCTGTCCGCTGGCAGGAATGCGTATGAGGTACGGTTTGGCGTTCATTGTGGGCGTAGCCGCCTCTACAGTGTCCGCACTATGCGGAAACCGGCATCATCGGCGCTGCTTTCGGCTTGATCGGCCTCGCGAAAAGCCGAGCGGATGTTGCGAGGATCCTCAAAGCGGGATCCACCCCGCTGAACGCGACGCGTGAAATCACCGCGCTCTATCCAGGCGCTTCCATCCGTGGGAGGGTTGTCCGCGTAGTCATCATGCCACGGGTCAGCGCACCACTCGGCTGCGTTGCCGTGCATGTCCCATAGACCCCACGGATTAGGATCATAGGCATCGACATCGGAAGCGCCTTTTTCCTCTTCTGAACCGTTCTCGGTGCTGCTGCTGTTTGCCTTTCCGTTGTCCCAGGTGTCACCCCAGGAATAGCGGGTCGTTTTGCCGCCGCGGCAAGCATACTCCCACTCTGCTTCGGTGGGGAGTCGATAGCGCTCGCCTGTGATCCGGTTGAGCCAGTCGCAGTACATCATGGCATCGCGCCACGGGACCCCTGTCGCCGGGCGGGGAAGATATTCGCTATGTTTCAACGGCGCTCGTCTGGTCGCGATGCAGAAGCCGAGATACTCTTCCTGGGTAACGGGAAAACGTCCGATGCTGAAGGGCCGCGCTATTGTGACTGGATGTGGGGGCTCTTCGCTGGGATCACCGTCGCCTCCCATCAAAAAACTCAGCGAGAATGGACCGGTACCGGGCGTCACAAGGACTGTTTGATCAAGCTGATCAAACAACGGAACGGGTTTCCGAATAGCATCTTTGTAGCTCATCGGCGCATGCTGGATGCACGCTGCCCTGAGAGCATGTGGTCGCAATTCCTGTCTGAACAATTCCTCTATGCCCTGCCCATGAAGATGCGCGAGCGGGTCAGACTGCACGCAAGCATAGGCCGTCGCCATGACCGGGATCAGCACGTCCGTCTCCAGGGGACGTCTAAAGAATTCCGCCAGGTCTCGGATTGAGGAACGCGCCTCAGCGATGCCCATTTTACTGAGTGCCACGGCTGCGTCGGCGCGCACCTCGACGTGCTCGCGATGATCCTTGAGCCGCTCGATTAGGAGGTCAGCAGCGGCGGTGTCTGGTCCCAACCTGCCCAGTGCCCGCGCCGCTGCGGCGCGAACAAGTCTTTCCTCCCAGGGATCCGCAAGCAGCGATCTTAACCTCTCGCGACGCGCTCCGCTCTTGTCCGGGTCGGGATTAATCGCGAGACCACCTGCCACCGTAAGAATCCAGTTTCTAATCTCGGGGTTGGCCTCGGCGCGTGCGCGCGCGGTGAAAAGCCTGTTGGTGCTCTCCCCTCCATGTTGTCGGTCGAGCAGTGCAACGGCCGCGCGACGGACGAGCGGCCCGGCCTCATGGTTGTTGTCGCACACGAGTTCGCCAAGACGTTCCCTGTCGTAGGCCGGAAATCCGGCAATCGAGGGCTGCTCAAAGGCTCTGAGTTCGAGGCTCTCATCAATGCCGTCACCAGCGCGGCGCAGCCGTCGGGCTTCTTCGAAAGGGTCAAGGATGGGCAGATTGCTGGCTTCGAAAGCGGTCTTCTGGTTGTGCAAGCGTCCGGCAACCTGCACAGCCTGGACGACGGCGGCCAGCAACAGAAGATCGAGGGAGGCACGCATGGCAAAGACAATCTGCCTACCAAGGGTCGTTTTCGGTTTGATCGGAGATTCGTTGGCGACGTGAAAGACTTCGGACCAGTCAACAAACGGTACCGCTTTTGCCAGTTCGGCGCCGAAAAATCCAAGCCATCCGAGAAGCTGCCGTAGAATTCCTTCTATCTTGTCGGCATCATTCTCCAAGGCGAAGGCGCAGTTTTCAGCACCGGCAGCGCACGTGACCAATTGAACCTGCCGTAGGGCAAGCGGGATCAGGAGCAATAGAAGCGTCAAACCTACAAGGGCCTGATCACGAAGGTCGATTTCGAAACTGACGCGTCGAGCCCCGTCCCGCCCGCCGCGCTCGATCAGAAATTTTTGACGATCGTCTTCCATCCACATCCATCGGCGAAGGATGGCCAGGATCGCAAGCATTCCCAGGAGAGCGGCGTATAGGCCATAAGGGGGCGGCGCAAAAAGGCTGCAAGCCATCAGGGAGATGATGATGAGGGCTCCCCAGATGTACCGGCTTCGGATGCTAGGCTGGGTTGCGCCAACGAGAACCGCAAGGGGTCTCGCGAGCACATAATCAAGGAAACTCCACGCGGTCGAGGGGAGTCTGTACGCCACCCGTGCGACAACAAGAGAGCCCTTGAGCAGATCTTGCGAAGCCAAAGAGCGACGGCCAAACCAAGGCCTTGCCGCGGGCAATAGCTGATCTTCGTACCATCGAGAGATGTAAGGCTGGAATCCGGCAACCAGTGCAAGCACAGCCACGAGACCGATGGTACAGAGGCCGGCTTCTACACTTATGAGCCGGCCTGGAGCGGTGCCCTGGGCTGGCGCGAACCGAAGGGTGAGATAGGCGACGAGCCCGACGAGAGCGAGGATCAACCATCCCGAGAGCGGCTGCACTCTCGCGGACTCACCCCACATGTCCGCTCGAAAATCTTCCCAAGCGCGCTTGGCGAACCGGGCAAATCCCTCCAGGCGCGACTCTTCGAGGCCGGGGTGTTCATCCCTCATGGCGAGCTCTTTCCAACGCTTAAAGCGAGGCAACAATCCTACACGATGCTCGCGGCTTTTGGCACAAACGCGACCTCGGAGGCAGGCGGGCCAAGCTTCTGTTTGTGGATGTGTAGGGGACATGCGCGGCGACACCGTCATTTGGGAGGCCGCGCCTCCTTCTCAAGAACGACGTCCGTCGGCTTCTTGTCCGTGCGCAAGCCGAGGAAGGCCGGATGGCGCATCTCACCGGCGTCAGTCCATTCTGTGAACCTCACCTCGGCGACGAGCTTTGGTTTGACCCAGGTGGTGACCGCCTCATCCTTGACGCGCTGCGTGAAGGGCGATGAAGGTGTGCGTAGCGGCCACAGCTTGGCGTGAATGGCTTCGAGGCTCGCATGCGAGAACCCTGTCCCGACACGGCCGACATACTGCCATGCATTTCCCTTCCGCACGGCCAGCACAAGCGCCCCGAAAAGCGGGCGCGTCCGCCGCGGCGCAGTGAAGCCGACAACGACAACCTCCTGGCGCTTGGCGGTCTTGATCTTCAGCCAGTCCTTACTGCGCGCGCCAGAGAGGTATCGGCTCTGAGCACGCTTGGCCATGATGCCCTCGAGGCCCGCCTTCTGCGCCTCCTTGAAGTAGCGCTTGCCATGCTCCGCCAGGTGCTCGCTGTAGATGAGGAGGGGGTCCTTGGGTAGCAGCGCGCGCAAGCGCTCCTTGCGCTCGACGAGCGGCAGCCCACGCAGATCCTTGCCATCCAGGAACATGAGGTCGAAGACGCAGTAATGCAGATTGGCTGCGGTGCGCAGCGCGTTCTGCAGCAGTTGAAAGCGGGATATGCCGTGCTCGTCGACCGCAACCAGCTCGCCGTCGATGACGGCGTCCTTCCTGACCTTCTCCAGCGCCTTGGCGATTGGCATGTAGTTGTCGCTCACGATCAGGCCGTTGCGCGAGTACAGCGTGACGCTGCGCTCCTCGATTGCGGCCACGATGCGAAAGCCGTCCCATTTGCTCTCGAATACCCAATCGCGGCCATCGAATGGTGCATCGATGAGCGTGGCCAGCATGGGCTGGAGTTGTTTCGGGAGTTTGGATTGACGCGGCATCACGGGAGGGTCACTGAGGCTGCTTCTCCATGTAGAATTTGAAGTCGTCCTCGGACGTGATTGTGAATCCATGCCGTTGATAGAGGCGCAGTGCAGGATTGATCTTGACCACACCCAGTCGCACCGGCTTCTTGGCCTGGCGGCCGTGCTCGATCAGATTGACCAATAGACTTGATCCGATGCCTTGCCGCTGGGAAGCTGGCTGCAGAAACATTTGTTTGATGAAGATCTCGTCCTCGGTCTCGCTCACCTGAAGCCAACCGATGTCCTTATTGCCACTCGCGATGATGCGGACTTCTTCAGGCACAAACCTTTCCGCAAAGCTCGTCATGTGGCGCGCTTCATTGAAGGCGGAAAGCTGATCCGTGATGTAGCGCATCGTCTCGCGATAGAGCTGCCAGGCAAACCCCAGATCATCGATCGTGGCTGGTCTCAAGGCTATCGGCGAACGTGTCATTGCTCAGCACCGTGACGTCACCGCAGATAGTCACTCGCTCGTCGTTCCCTGCAACAACCAGATGGACAGATCGTCGAAATGCGCATAGAACAAATCAAGAACATGCTGGAGGTGCGGAGATGCAAAACTTGGCCGAACTGCGCGCGCGTGAACAGGAGGTGCAGCGCGAATGGACCTGGCTTCATACTGCACTGAATACGATTGCGCGGGTCAGAGCCGAGCAAGGTGATGCCGCAGCGTTCCGCCTGATGCAGCACCAGGCAATGGTGGTGGGCCACCGCCGGATCGAGATCCGAATGCAGATAGCGGCGATCGAAGGCCCGCGAAGCTAGCCATGGTGCGTCGTAAGGGCGAGCTGAGCAAAGCCGGCATAGACCGCGGATGGCCACACCAGGTGGCACTGCCGGCCGAGGTCGTGAGGGGCCGCAATTACACGATCATCGATCGGTTCTGCCGCGGTCTTTCGGTCTGCCAACGCCATCAGAGCTACCGGCAGGAGAGCGAGGAATTCATCGTCTATTGCTTTGGCGACGAAAGGGACGCGGAGTTCTTCCACATGCATTTCGGTGGCGAGCGGATGACGCCCGAGAACCGGCCGAAATGGCGACCTGAAAAGCGGCGAGCCTGACATTGCAGGCGGCCTCACGCGCATCCACATGAAGCACCATGTGCGGACGCATCACACAAAAGAGCGGCGAGCTTCCGGGCCTTGTGACCATGATGGGCGGGCCCGACGACTCACGCACGCGAAAGCCACGGTGGAATGGGGCACCGTCTCAGGATTTCTGGATCATCCGCAAGCATCCGCAGCGATGTGTATGAGCGCGAACTCATGACCTGGGGCCTAATTCCTTATTGGTGCAAGGATCAGAGCGGCGGCAGAAAGCCCATCAACGCCAAGGCCGAGACGGTGGCATCGCTGCCGAGCTTTCGCGATGCGTATCAGCGACGTCGCTGTATTCTGCCCATTGATAACTTCTTCGAGTGGAAGGCGGTGAAGGGGCAAAGGACGAAACAGCCCTACGCCATTGCCATGAAGAACGGTGAGCCGTTTGCGCTTGCCGCCATCTGGGAGCGGTGGCGCCGACCGGGCAGCGATGAATGGGTGCGCACGTTCTGCATTCTCACGTGTCCCGCCAACGATCTGGTGAGCGCCGTCCACGACCGCATGCCGGTGATCGCTCCGGTCACTGCCTATGATCGCTGGCTCTCGAACATCGAGCCCGACCCGCGCGATCTCCTCGTGCCGTATCCGTCCGAGCCCATGGCTATGTGGCCGATCAGCACGCGCGCGAACAAGCCTGAGAACGACGACGCGGCGATTGTGGAGCGGGTCGATGAAGACAATCCGGAGCTTCTATAGGCTGGCCCCGCAGCGCGCAACTTGATGTACGCGCTTCACCTTTCATGAGGGCACCGCCTAGTCCTAGGTGTGAAGTTTCTTCTCACCCTGTGAAGAATCTTCACACGCCATGCAAAGATGCCGATCGCCGGCTGCGTCGGTGCACAGACGGCGAGTGCATCCTGCGCATGCTATAATCGCGACGCTCTATGGATGCATACGCTCGGCTGCGGTCTCGCGCGAAAGAACTCTTCTCCCACAATCCCAAAATTCGCTGCCCCTACTTCGGTGTTGATATCGTCCTGAACGCGGAAGGCCTGCATCACCTTCGCTATTCAGCAGAGCGTGAGCGAGGGAAGCCCGAGCAAATGCTCAAGTTCCGGCTCTTGCCGCTTGCCCTCGAGGTCATCAAGAATTCCGGGACCGTCCAGGAGTACCGCCGAATTTGGCAGCCGCTTGGTAAGGTCGGCGGTGACGGTATGCGGGGCGCGAAGGAAGTTGAGTACTGGGGGTTCGTTGCCATCATCGGACCGCGACCTGACAAGGTCCGCGTCATCCTCCGGCGCGTCGGGACCGGCAACATCACGCTCTGGAGCGTGATGCGGGGATCGAAAATCTTGCCTGATGGTCGGCAGCGACTTGCCCCAGACAACCTGGAAGCGGATTGAACGTGCCTGTTAGTGCAATGAAAAAGCCGCCCGGAGGCGGCGCTTTCATGTGCTTGCTCTTCAGCTTACCCGAGGGTTTAGCTGAACAGGGCTTTCGCCCACAAGCACGTCTACACCATAGCATGGCATCGTGAAGTTTGCATGTGGTCTCTGTGCATGCGCGAGTATAACCGGCGCTTCGATCGGCCCGTCAAGGGTGCGCCGCTTCGCGGCCGAGCAGAGCTCGCCCTTGACCGGCCGCCCGCGCCGGTAGTGTGACGGCCAGCAAAGAGATGGGGTAGGGTGGGCATTCACAATGAGAGGTGGCGCTGTGCGCTTCCGGGTGAAACCCGGGCGGGACCAGGAATTCCTCGATGCTCACAAGAAAGTGGTGGCCAATTGGCCGGGGCTTCGTCATGCAAACATGATCAAGACCGGCGAGCGCACCTCCTGCATCATCTCGGAGTGGTCGTATGTGGACGCGCTGGGGAGCGCACGGACGCAGATGATCGCAATACTCGATTCATTCCGCGATGCGCTTGAGGACCTCGGCGGCGGCCTCGGCGTCACTGATCCGGTCGCAGGTCCCGTCGCCCAATCCATTGGCGATTAGAAGGAGCTCCCGCGACTGATGCGCGAGAGCTCCGATTGCCCGTTGAGTGCCGGCTGACGGGATGCGCTTGTGCAGAGAGCGCAGCGACAGGCAGCGGGCGAGCGCAGGGCGAGGGCGAGCCCGAGCTGGATCAGCGTGCGGCGCCGTCCCACCCGGCGAGATTATGCGTTAACTGATCAAATGCGCAAGCAACCAGCTTTTGACGAAATTTGCATGGCGCAATCCGGAGCGCGCAAGTGCGTGAAGTGATGAGTGCGCTATGGGCAGTAAACTTGCCTTGCGTCGCAATTGAGCATTGGCACATGATCGTTCGTGCATGCTCAATGTGTGCCGTTCGAGTTGAGGACAAAGCCATGTACGCCAGCTTGCGCCACTACCGGATCGAACCGAAAAATATGGATGAACTAATGCGGCGCGTTCCGGGAGCGATGGAGGTCATCAGCAAGATAAATGGGTTCAAGGCCTACTACGTGGTCAAGGCGGGGGAGGACACACTTGCGACCGTCAGCATATTCACCGACAAGTCCGGAGCGGTGCTGTCAAATCAAGCTGCGGCGAGGTGGGTGAAGGAGAATGCTGCGGATCTTTTCAGCGGCACAGTTGATGCAGTGACCGGGGAGGTCGTCGCGTATCGCACAGATCCATAGACGGGTACTCGATGTCCACCGCGCGCCGAACGGACAGGCGCGAGCGCCTTTATCTCGGGGAGATTGTCAGATGAACGGCACACCGGACCCAAAGAAGGTGACAGGTAAGATCAAGAGCATTGGCTTGTCAGGCTTCGGCCCCAACTCGGGTGAACTCACGCTCGTCATCGGGACGCCAAGCAAGGGGCAAAATTTCTACGCGGGGATCATCGACGATAAGAAAAAGGCGCGGGACGGTATTGAACACGGCGTTTTTGCCGGGTTCGTCAGCATCGCGACGCTCGCCTACGCGATGCGCGCCAATGTCGAGTGCACGTATGTGGAGACTGACAAGGCCAGGATCACCGGCCTGATCATCAGCTAGTGTTTCTGGATCTGCGGTGATTGGCCGTGACGAGGCTCGCCCGCTGAGCGTTGATCACTACCTTGGCCACACATCATCCACACGGTGCGCTCCACCGAACTTTCTCCGGAGCGGGTTCAAGAAGTTGTGGGAGGATTGAGAACGGCTGGGTAGGAGAGTGGGAAGAGCCATGAAAGAACAACGACGCTTCACCAAAGCGGGAAAGCCTATCCTCGATGCCATGCCCGAAAAGGAAGCTGCCAGGAAAGTTACTCGCAACGCTCCAATCACAGAAGAACTTCCCTACGCCCACCTGCCCGCTAATAGACACCAGCGCCGGAAAACCGCGGCACTACTCAGAAATCAGAAAGCGGCCCTCGCAGGAAGGTCCCCCTTGATCTACCACGGCGAGCGAAAGGGGAGTCGTTGCACGAGGTCGCTGAGTTCGCGTCCTCTTGTCTTCGTTCCTGCCGTCTCGCCCTCAAGTGGCCGGTGTTGTATACTGAGAGCGTATGATCAAGCTTGTGCGTGAGGCGATCGAGACCATCCTCAACCTCCCGGAAGATCGGCAAAAGACGCTCGCTCAGGCAATTCTCGACTACGCATCACACGATGATGACCTCTACCATCTCACCGATGCTGAGCGCAGCGAAGCGCGTGCTGGTCTCGCGGAGATAAAGAGCGGCGAGGACGAAGTGCAGGATCTCTACAGACGCATCGGGGTATGACGATCGCGTACTCGCGCCGTGCGCTCGCGCAGCTTGCCTCAGTCTATGAGTACCTCCTGCAACGAAACCCGCGTGCGGCGGCTGACGTCAGCGCGAGCATCAAACTCACCATTGCACGCCTCGCGCACCTGCCTCGGCTCGGCAAATTGACTGACGAAGCCGACGTGCGCATTCTCCTCGAACCCCTCCTACCGCGTCCTCCGGATCGACCAAGACCGAGTGGTGATCCTAAGCATCCTCCACGCCTCGCAACCTTGAGCGCCAGGATCGCAACCCGAATGGGCGGAAGCCGCTTTGGCGGGTTCCGGTGAGCGACAGCGAACTAGAGCCCGGCGCCGCAAACGCCGCGGGCGCCCAGCCGTCTCGACAAGCTTGCTTAGATAAGCTACAAGCGAAGCTGCTCAAGCAATAATAACGGAGGTGAGCCGATGGCTGCTCTCATTCCACTCCCGAAATTGATCGATCAGTTGAGCCAGCTCGTCAAGGCACAGGGTGCGGCGCTCTACGCTTGCTCTATTGCCAACGGCCTGGCTGTCGGGCGGCACCCTGCCTCGCTCACCCATCTTGTGGATTTTGCTAGTGAAAGCGTCCGCCCCCTCACAAAGTCTGAGGCGATGAGCGATCCCATCCCCATGGTAAGCCCTCCCGACTTCTCGACGAGCTACCGCCGACGCGCCGCCTTTTTTTTCGATCTCAGGGGTGTGCGTGAGGGCTGCGTATCGCTTAAGCACCTGCTTGCCGAGAGCTTGAGGGCAATCGAAGCTGCTGCACCGGGGACACTGGAGAAGCTTTCCCAGATCAAGCCTCGGTCGCGGCGGATCGTGGCGCGAGATAAGGGTGAGCTCTTCGACGAAATCCATCTGGCGGAGCGCTACGCCGAGCCGCTGATGGAAGGGTGGTGGTTCGGCACTAACAATTCAGCCGACGGCACCAAGGCCTGGCTTGAGCGGGCATGCGGCTGTGCTGGGCTGACGTGGGGGAAAGATTTCAAAACCAACCTCGGACAGCAAACCTGAGATCGGGCAAACATCATGACCACTGCGCGATTGGATCAGTATCTGTCCGCGCCAATCACGAGAGACTTCATCCAGTTCGCGCAAGAGCGCGGCCACGCGAGTAGGGACGAGCTGCGTCTCTACCTCCCGCTCAACGTAAATGACGCGGAAATGGAACTGGCAGTCGCGATGCTTGCGCAGCTGGGAGTGAACGTCCATCGAAACAGTCCGCCAACCCAGCCAGGCGGACCAGTTACTGAGTTGCGCGAACTGTTGACTCGTCTGCGTAGCCAAAACATCGACGACAAAAAGGAGCCGCCGGAGGCATGAGAGGTCATACTGCTGGGCGCCACTTGTCAGCCTTTGTGCTGATCAGCGATATCGTCAGCCCGGAGCCAACGGATCATGGATTTTTCAACAGGAGCTGACGGTCGCCGTGTGTTGAGCTCATTTGGAAAGCGCTAGCTTCAGCATGAACTCGTCCCCGCTTGAGGAGAGTGGCATGGCCATCAGCGAAATGGATCAGCAACGCTTGGCACTGGACCGCGAGAAGCTGAATCTCGACCGCAGCAAGCTTGAGTTTGATAGGCAGAAGGCGGCCTACGATCAAAATTTTGCCCAGTTCCGCAACCTCAACGACCACCTTCACCGCTTGCCCACGCTGTCGACCACATTGACGGGGGGACTCTGGTTCGCTGCCGGAGTGCAACCCACGCTTGGCCCTGAAATCAAGTTCGCCCTCATCTACGTGGCTGGATGGTTCAGCTTGATGCTGATCGTCGTGATGCTTCGACTCCGCGACGTGATGGATAGCTACCTAAAGCAGATGAAGGCCTTCTATCCTCCCCTGATTTGGTCACACCGACGGTTACGTTGCCGAAGAAAGCGCCGCCTAGGTTGGGATATTGTCTTGAGCGCCATGAAGTCGCCGCTCGCATCCGCGCAGCGCGCAAGAACCCCCACACGCGGCACGTCGCGCGCATGCTATGATCGGCATCTACACCGGCACGCGGCCAGGCGCGATCCTTGCGCTTGGCTGGTTGCCATCGATCGATGCGGGATGGTTCGATCTCGATGCCGGCATTTTGTACCGGACAGGGAGTCACGTGGCGCAGTCGAAGAAGCGGCAGCCGCCAGCAAAAATACACGGTCGGCTGATGCCACACTTGCAACGTTGGCGTGCCGCTGACATCGCCTGCGGTATCACGAGTGTCGTGCACTACAAGGGCGAGGCAATCCGCAAGCTACGCCATTCTTGGAAGAGCGTGGCGATGCTCGCCGGGAGCCGGCGTGAGGATGGCCCGCACATTCTGCGACACACAGCAGCGACATGGATGATGCGCAGTGGCGTTGATGCCTTCGAAGCGTCAGGATTTCTGGGAATGTCGCCGGAGGTGCTGTGGGATGTTTATGGTCACCATCATCCGAAATTTCAGACGACCGCCGCTGCCGCGGACGGCAAGCGCGCGCGTGTGCGTAGCGCGGAAAAATCTACACACCTGCCCTCCAACCCGCCCTCCGATGTTCTCATCGATTCGGTAAGTCGTTGAAAAGATTGGTCGGGGCAGAGGGATTCGAACCCCCGGCCCCCTGCTCCCAAGCAGGTGCCTGCGATATGCATCCCCCAACGCCGCCTAACATACTCACCGGAAAATGTGTTTAAAAGATCAGGAGTTATCGGTTTTTTTGTGTGCGCTCTCGAACGCATGTTAACACTCCATAACACGTGATTTTCGTTACCCCACCGTTACCCAAGGACGCAAACAGGCGATGGCCGGATACCTCTCTGTACTAGCGGTCGAAAAGCTAAAGCCAGAAACGAAGCGCTACGAAGAGCCCGATGGATTGCAAGGGCTCTATCTAATCGTGCAGCCATCCGGCGCAAAAAGCTGGGCGGTGCGATACAGGATCAACCGACGGCCGCGCAAGCTGACGCTCGGGCCGTTTCCTAGAATTGATCCTGTGAAAGCCCGGGCGAAGGCACGCGAAGCCTTTGAGCTGATCTCGATGGGCAGGGATCCCGCCGCTGAGAAACGCGCATCGACGACGAGCGACGGCGAGGATCGGGACACATTCGCGGGAGTGCTGCAAACCTACGTCCAACGACATACCCGCCATCACCACAAGACCTGGGTTGAAAATGCGCGATTGCTTGGATTGAAGCCCGACCCGACCGACGAGCAGGTGTTGACCGCGATCAAGGGTGGCCTGGTCCACTGCTGGGGTCACCGCGCCTTGAGCGAAATTCGCAAGCGCGACGTGATCGACGTCTTGGACGCGATCATGGATCGCGGCAAGGGCCGCACTGCCAATCGAACGCTGCAAACGCTGGGAGCGTTCTTCAAATGGGCGGGGGCATCGCGCGATCTCATTACGGCGTCGCCATGCACGGGCATTGTGCCGCCTGCGGTGGAGCGCAGAAGAGCACGGGTCCTGACGCATGATGAAATCCGGCTGTTCTGGAAAGCGACCGAGATCCTGGGCCATCCCTTCGGCTACGTGGCGCAGCTTATGCTGCTGACGGGCGCGAGGCGCAAAGAGGTCGCGGGCATGAACCGGGCGGAACTCAACCTTGAAAGGGGCGCGTGGTCGCTGCCGGGCGAGCGTACCAAGAACGAACTAGCTTACGACGTGTTTCTGAGTAAGTCAGCGTTAGCGATTCTTGCAAAGGTGCCGCGGGTCCAAGGCACCGAGCTGTTGTTCACCGGCACCGGCATTACGCCTGTCTCGGGTTTCTCACGGGCTAAGAAAATCATCGATCGCCTAATGAGCGAAGGCGTGCCGCATTGGCAATTTCATGATTTGCGACGCACATGCGCGAGCGGCATGGCGGATGTTGGCGTCGCGCCGCACATCGTTGAAGCGTGCTTGAACCATATCAGCGGCGCCCGCGCCGGCGTCGCCGGCATATACAATAGGGCCGAGTACGCAGCTGAAAAAAAACTGGCCTGGTCGCGGTGGGCAACGCACATCGAGCAAATCGTCGCTGGTGAAACAGCGACCAATGTAGTCCCAACGGCGCGCTCATGACGGCGCCGCTACCCACCCCGACCGATACATTATGAGAGCCTGAAAGCCGTCTAGAAGCCTCTTGATCGGGTTCTCAATCAAACAGTTGCGCTTTGGCACCACTAAAGACAAACCTTGGAGCACATTGTTCGACGTTGAGCTTTGGGCGTTGTAAATCGTAACTTTTCCCTCTAACGACCGAGCACGCATCGTCGGCGCGAGTCGGATGATGTAACGGAGTTCAGAGAGTTTGAGGCCTATCTCCGCGAGAGGCGGGGTATCACGCGAGCGGATGCCGGGATGGCTGTCCGCGGTCTCAATGAGTACGACGCGTATCGTCGGCGCGACGCCGACGCGAAGAGCCCGCGTGACGCGAGGCAGTCGAAACCGGACATCGACGACGGCGAACTATTGCAGCTTGTCTCGGGCTTAGCTGAAGCTCCGAGGCAAATCTGCAATGTACGCATCCGGCGAAGACCGCAGGGGTGAGTGCTCAGGCGGCTTGAGCGGCACCGGCCTTGGCGGCCTTCCAGTTCCAGGGCAGCAGGTCGGCGATCTGCTTGGCGGGGTGATCGGCAATGCGG
>JBJXDX010000086.1:0-20604 GCA_046154585.1 Hyphomicrobiaceae bacterium
GCAAGTTGACGGCGCGGCAGCGTGCCCGCAATCGTCGCTTCGGCAGAGTCCGCGCGAAGGTCGAGCACATCTTCCGCGTCATGAAATGCCAGTTCGGCTACCGCAAGGTGCGCTATCGCGGCATCGCCAAGAATGGCGCGCAGGTGTTCTCGCTGCTGGCGCTCGCCAACCTGTACCTCGCCCGCGGTAGGCTTGCGCGCGCATGACGCCGGCAGGGGCCAAACGGCCCACGCGCCACCGCCGAGGCGGTGAACGTCGCTGAGGATTGCTCCTTCAACGCCCCTGACGAACGCAAGACCGCGTTGCTCAGAGGTTCCCTAAGTACGCCGATTGTTCTCGCGCAGTCGAGCTGCTGGGCGCAGAGCTTCGCTCAGGACATAAAGATTCCTTTATGTCGCTGTTGCCGATGGCGCCCACGCCCGCTATAGAGGGCGCTCGCGGTCAGCGGGCCGGATGCACTCTCCAGCGAAGGGAACGGAAAACATGGCGGGCAAGGGCGATTATGTCGTGAAGGACATCGGTCTCGCCGAGTGGGGCCGCAAGGAGATTGCCATCGCCGAGACCGAGATGCCGGGGCTCATGGCCACCCGGCAGGAATACGGCCCGCGCCAGACCTTGAAGGGCGCCCGCATCGCCGGATCGCTGCACATGACGATCCAGACGGCCGTCCTGATCGAGACGCTGGCCGCCCTCGGTGCCGACATCCGCTGGGCCTCCTGCAACATCTACTCCACCCAGGATCACGCCGCCGCCGCCATCGCGGCCAGCGGCATCCCCGTTTTCGCCTACAAGGGCGAGAGCCTGAAGGAGTACTGGGATTACACCCGCAAGATCCTGGAATGGGGCGACGGCGGCACGCCGAACCTGATCCTGGACGACGGCGGCGACGCCACGCTGCTGGTGCATCTCGGCCTGCGCGCCGAGCAGGGCGACACCGCCTTCCTCGACAAGGCCGGCTCCGAGGAGGAGGAGGTGCTGTTCGCCCTGATCAAGACCATGCTGGCCGAGAGGAAGGGCTGGTTCGCTGAATTAGGGAAGAATATCAAGGGGGTGTCGGAGGAAACGACCACGGGTGTGCTGCGCCTTTACCAGATGCAGAAGGACGGCAAGCTGCTGTTCCCCGCCATCAACGTGAACGACTCGGTGACGAAGTCGAAATTCGACAATCTCTACGGCTGCCGCGAGAGCCTCGTCGACGGCATCCGCCGCGGCACCGACGTCATGATGGCCGGCAAGGTGGCCATGGTCGCGGGCTTCGGCGACGTCGGCAAAGGCTCCGCTGCCTCGCTGCGCCAAGCTGGCTGCCGCGTCATGGTCTCCGAGGTCGACCCGATCTGCGCTCTTCAGGCGGCCATGGAAGGCTATGAGGTGACGACCATGGAGGATGCCGCCGCGCGCGCCGACATCTTCGTCACCGCCACCGGCAACAAGGACGTGCTGACCGTCGACCACATGCGCGCCATGAAGGACCGCGCCATCGTCTGCAACATCGGCCACTTCGACAACGAGATCCAGGTTGCGGGCCTCAAGAATTTCAAATGGCACAACGTCAAGCCGCAAGTGGACGAGATCGAATTCTCGGACGGGAAGCGCATCATTCTCCTGTCGGAAGGCCGCCTCGTGAATCTCGGCAACGCCATGGGCCATCCCTCGTTCGTCATGTCGGCCTCCTTCACCAACCAGACCCTGGCGCAGATCGAGCTGTGGACCAATCCCGGCAAGTACGAGAAGAAGGTCTACACGCTGCCCAAGCACCTCGATGAGAAGGTGGCGCTGCTGCATCTGAAGAAGATCGGCGTCAAGCTCACGCAGTTGACCCCTGCGCAGGCGTCCTACATCGGCGTTCCCGCCCAGGGCCCCTTCAAGTCGGACCACTATCGCTATTGAGCCACGCCTAGAGCAGGATCTTTCGGAATCGAATCACCTTGCCCCACCCGAAGAGTCTCGGCCGAAACGTGAATCCTGCTCTATTTCATTAGTTTAGAGTGCGATTCACGTTTCGCATGGAAGCGAAAGTGCTTTCACGCGAAACGATCGCGCTCTAAGGCGAACCGCGCGCCGTCTATGGTCAGAGCGCGGGAAGGCCATCATACTGCTTGCTGATTCGTTAACTCGATCAGTCGTCGATGACAGCCTCGTCGCTAAGGCCAAATCGTATCGCGTAGACCGGAGCACATCGGGGCCTTCAAGAGTGCTCTGGCCTCGATGTGGATTGCGGGCAATTTCGGCAAGGACACTGGCGCGCGCACGGAGCTTATCCTGCTCCTCGCGGCGAGCTTGGGCTGTGCCATCGTCCTGACAGTGGCTGCCACCGGCCGACCCGATTCCATCGGGTCCTTGCGGCTCATCCACATTCTAGCGATTGCCGTGTCGGCCGGCGCCATTGCGGCGGCGACCGTCCGCCTGTGGCGATCGACCAGCCTTGCGCGCGGTATCGGCGGGCGCCGACAGGACGAGGTCGCCGAGTTGCGCCGCAACCTCGCCGCCGCCGAATCGATGCTCCGGGCCGAGCCGCAGGTCCTGGTCTACTGGCAGCACGGCGACAGCGTGCGCATCGTCTCGCATACCCTGTCCACTGTTCCAGGTGTGCCCGAGGATCCCCAGCAGCTTCTCCGGTTCGGCCAGTGGCTGGAGCCGTCGGCGGCCCACGAGCTCAAGGGCGGGCTTGATGCACTGTTCGAATCCGGCCGTCCCTTCAGCATGCTGCTGAAGACCAACGCCGGCGGACACGTCGAAGCCGAGGGGCGTGTGTCCGGCGGCCGCGCCATTTTGCGCTTGCGCGACGTTGCCGGCTACCGCCGCGATCTCGCGCGCATCATCGACCAGCATCGTCAGCTCGCGCGCGACATCAGCCTCGGCCGCGCCTTGTTCAACGCGCTGCCGTTGCCGGTCTGGATTCGCGGGTCCGACGGGCGCATCGAATGGGTCAACAAGGCCTACGTGCAAGCGGTGGAAGCCGCCGACGAGGAGGAGGTTCGCGAGCGCCAGGTCGAATTGCTGGAATCGCGCCAGCGTCAGGAGCTGCGCCGCACCATCGGCCTGGGCGAAACCTTCAAGCAGCGTGTGCCCTTGATCATCGGTGGCGTGCGCAAATCTCACGACGTGGTCTCTCTGCCCGTTGGCGAGGCAAGTGCCGGTGCAGCCCTGGACGCCGCCGCGCTCGAGGACGCAAAGGGCGAGGTCCAGCGGCAGGTGGCGGCCTTCCACCGTACGCTCGATCGTGTCGCGACCGCCGTGGCCATCTTCAGCCGCGATCAGCATCTGACCTTCTTCAACGATGCCTTCCGCACGCTCTGGCAGCTCGATGCCGATTGGCTGGCGTCGCGCCCCTCGCACGGCGAGGTGCTGGATCGTCTGCGCGAATTTTCGCGGTTGCCGCCCGTCGTCAACTATCGCGAATGGAAGACGAAGGTGCTGGCCGGCTACAAGACCGGCTCCGAGCCCGAGGAATGGTGGCACCTTCCCGATGGCCGGTCGCTGCACGTCATGGCCGAGGAACGGCCCGACGGCGGCATCACCTATCTCTATGAGGACGCCACCGAGCAGCTTGCCCTCGAAAGCCGCTACAACGCCTTGATCAGCGTGCAGGCCGAGACGCTCGATCATCTGACCGAAGGCGTCGCCGTGTTCGGCACGGACGGCCGGCTCAAGCTGTTCAATTCCGCGTTCGAGCGCATCTGGAAACTGTCGCGCCGCGCATTGCAGGAGCAGCCGCACATCGAGGAAATCGTCCGCCAATGCCGCGTGCTGCACGACGATGCCCGGGGCTGGGACCGGATCGCCCGCTCTGCAACGGCCATATCGGACCAGCGCCAATCGGTCGAAGGACAGATGACGCGCGCCGATCAGAGCGTGATCGATTTCTCCGCCTTGCCGCTGCCGGACGGCGGCACGCTTGCTACTTTCGCCGACGTGACGGACTCCAAGCGCTACGAGCGCGCCTTGATCGAGCGCAACGAGGCCCTTGTCGCGGCCGACCGCCTCAAGAGCCAGTTCATCAGCCACGTGTCCTACGAACTGCGCACGCCGCTCACCAACATCATCGGCTTCAGCGAATTGCTCGAGAGCCCGCGCACGGGGCCGCTCAACACGAAGCAGCGCGAATATCTCACCGACGTGTCGGCGTCCTCCAAGACGCTGCTCGCCATCATCGACGACATCCTGGACCTTGCCAACTTGGATGCCGGCGCGCTCGAGCTCAAGCTGTCGCCGGTGAAGGTCTCGCCGATCATCGATGCCGCCGTCCTCGGCGTGCGGGACCGGGCCGCCCGCGCCAAGATTGCGCTCGAGATTTCCGTTGCCGGCGATGCCATTGAGTTCATCGCCGACGAAGCACGCGTGCGCCAGATTCTCTACAACCTGCTGTCGAACGCTATCGGCTTCTCGATGCCCGGCGGACGTGTCCAGCTTGCCTGCAAGCGCGATGGGGATCGCATCGCCTTTACCGTGGTGGACGAGGGCGTCGGCATCCCCAAGGATCAGCAGCGCAGCGTGCTCGAACGTTTCGTCTCGCGCAGCCAGGGTTCCAAGCATCGCGGCGCCGGCCTTGGTCTCTCTATCGTGAAAAGCCTCGTGGAGCTGCACGGCGGCGACATTCTCCTGCACAGCGAGCCGGGGCAGGGGACGTCGGTGACGGTACGCTTCCCGCAGGACGGCGTCCGCCCGGCCGAAACCGCCGATGCCGCACCCAAGCGTGCTTGACGCCAAGGCGGCCGCGCTGTTCGCTCCGCAGCCATGACAACCCGTTTCACCATCGCCGGCGTTGACGAGGCCGGCCTCGGCCTCGTCGCCGAAGTGCTGGCGTTGTCGTCGCGGCCGGGTGATGTCTTGGCGCTGCGCGGCGATTTGGGCACCGGCAAGACCACCTTCGCGCGCGCCTTCGTCCGCGCCGTGCTCGACGATCCGGGCATGGACGTCCCGAGCCCCACCTTCACGCTGCTTCAGACCTACGAGACCAGCCGCTTCCCCATCTCCCACTTCGATCTCTACAGGGTGGAAGCGACCAGTGAGCTCGAGGAACTCGGTTTCGACGAAGCCGTTGCCGGCAGCGTCGTGCTGCTGGAATGGCCGGAGCGCGCAGGGGCCCAGTTGCCGCCCGCTCGGCTCGAAATCCATTTGGAGAGCATTGCCGATCCGGACCTGCGCACGCTGCACTTGATTGGCCTCGGCGATTGGGCCCCGCGGCTCGACCGCATTCATGCAGTGCACGAATTCCTGGTCGGCCACGCGCGCAGAACCGGATTGGCCGCGTGGCGCCTGCGCTATCTCCAGGGCGACGCCTCGCCGCGTGCCTACGCCCGCCTCGACCTCGGCGGCAGCACGCGCGTGCTCATGAACGCGCCATCCATGCCCGATGGACCTCCCGTCCGCGACGGCTTGCCCTACAGCCGCATCGCGCACCTGGCCGAGGATGTCCGGCCGTTCGTCGCCGTCACGCGGGCGATCGGCGAGCGCGGGCTGGCGAGCCCTCAAGTTCATGCGCAGGATCTCGCGCAAGGCCTGCTACTGCTCGACGATCTAGGCGATCTCACCCTTGGCCGCGCCGTGGCCTCGGGCTTACCTCAACCCGATCTGTGGCGCGCCGCCGTCGACGCGTTGATCGCCCTGCGCCGCACGGGTCGTCCGCCCGATGCCCTTCCGCTGACGGACGATGCCACGCACGCCCTGCCGGCCTTCGATCGCCGCGCGCTTAGCATCGAAGCCGAGCTGCTCGTCGACTGGTACTGGCCCGCCGTTAAAGGTCAGCCTATCCCCGTCACCGCACGCGACGAGTTCATCAACCTTTGGACCACGCAATTCGATTGGCTCGTGGGTCTGCCCAAAGGCTGGGTGCTGCGCGACTATCACTCCCCGAATCTGATGTGGATGCCGCAGAACGAAGGCATCGCACGAATAGGTGTTCTCGATTTTCAGGACGCCATGGCCGGCCCCTGGGCCTACGATCTCGTGTCGCTCCTTCAGGATGCCCGGCTCGATGTTCCGGCAGTGCTCGAATCGGAGCTTTTCGATCTCTATTGCGATCGCGTAGCCGCAATAGAGCCCGATTTCGACCGCACGAGCTTCGCCCATGCCTATGCAGCGCTCGGTGCCCAGCGGAACACGAAGATTCTCGGCATTTTCGCCCGTCTGGCGCGGCGCGACGGCAAGCCCGTGTATCTCCAGCACATGCCGCGCATCTGGCGTTATCTCGCGCGCGACCTGGCTCACCCCTCCCTGGCGCCGCTCGAGGCATGGTACGACCGGCATTTTCCACAGGCTGATCGCACACGTGTCTTGGCCGCGTGATATCATTGCGCACGCACAGGGGGACTGGGGACGATGACGTGGTGCCCGCAATCAGCCATGGTCCTTGCCGCGGGTTTCGGCACGCGCATGCGCCCGGCTGCCAACGGCCTTCCCAAGCCGCTCGTGCCGCTCGGTGGGCGGCCGCTCATCGATCACGTGCTCGATCGCATTGCTGATGCCGGCGTGCCGCGCGCCGTCGTGAACGTGCACTATTGCGCCGATCAGATCGTGGCGCACGTGGCAGGCCGCACGCGCCCCGCCATCGTCGTCTCCGATGAAACCGATCTCATTCTCGACACCGGCGGCGGCGTCAGGAAAGCCCTGCCGCACCTCGGCGGCCAAGCCGTCCTCATACACAACTCCGACTCCGTCTGGATCGAACACGGACCGTCCAATCTCGCGCGCCTGTTCGCACACTGGGACGACCGCGCCATGGATTGCCTCATGCTGCTCGCCCCGGTCGAGACCAGCCTCGGCTATAGCGGAAAGGGCGACTTCTCCCTCACCGGCAGCGGCGAAGTCATCCGGCGCGGCGCAGCCGGTCATGCGCACTATGTCTTCACCGGTGTATCGCTGATGCATCCACGTTTGTTTGCCGACAGTCCGTCCGGCGCGTTCTCGCTCAATCTCCTGTGGGACAGGGCCATTGCCGCACATCGCAACTTCGGCCTGACGCTCGACGGCGTCTGGATGCATGTCGGCGATCCTGCCGCGCTCGATCAGGCAGAGAAACGGCTGGCCCTTGCAACTCATCTTTGATCTTCTCGGTGGAGCCAAGCCCGCAGGGCGGCGCCCTCAGATTTTCACCGTGCCGCCGGAGCAGCCATTCCTGACGGCGTTGGCGCAGGCCATTCTACGCGGCGATCTTCCCAAGCCCGGCGGCGCGGCGCCTGAACCGCTCGACCTGCCGCAATACACCATCCTTCTCCCGACTCGCCGCGCCGCCCGCGCGCTGCAGGAGGCCTTCCTGAAGGCCGGTGGCGGCAAGGCCATGTTGTTGCCGCGCATCACGCCGATTGCCGAAGGCCAGGAGGACCTCGGTCTGCTCGAAGGCGCCATCAGTCCGCTCGATCTTGGCGACGCCGCCGACACGCTGCTGCCGGCCGTCGGCGAGCTCGAGCGCCGGCTTGTGCTGACTCGCCTCGTCATGGCGTGGGCCGACAAGCAGCGCGCCGAGCAGCCGACCGTCACCGCGCCCACTCCCGCCCAGGCCGTGCGGCTCGCCACCGACCTTGCGCGCCTGATGGATGCGGTGGAGACCGAAAGCGCCGACTTCTCGGGCCTGCGCGACCTCGTGCCCGACACCTTCTCCGAGCACTGGCAGAAGACGCTCGACTTCCTCACCGTTGTCACCGAGGCGTGGCCCGCGTACCTGAGCAATCGTGGCCTGGCCTCGCCCATGACCCGGCGCAATCAGCTCGTGCGCATGGAAGCCGCGCGCTTTGCGGCGCACCCGCCCGCACACCCAGTCATCGTCGCCGGTGTCACCGGCTCGGTCCCGGCCACGGCCGAGCTGATGCGGGCCGTTGCGGCCACACCTAGCGGGGCGATCGTCCTCCCCGCCCTCGATCCGCACCTCGACGACGAGACCTGGGCTGCACTCGCGGATGATCCCGGCCATCCGCAATCGGGTTTCCGCACGCTGCTCGATCAGCTTCAGGTCCAGCGCCGTCAGGTGACGATGCTGCCCGGCTGCGCCGTAGCTCCCATGCCCGCCATGCGCAGCACCATCGTGGCAGAGGCGCTGCGGCCCGCGTCCTCCATAAGCCATTGGCGCGTGTTCGCGACCAATACGGACAAAGCCGCTCTCGCTGGCGCGCTCGCCGACGTAGAGCTGATCGAAGCCTCGGGCACCCAGGACGAAGCCGAAGCCGTTGCGCTCATTCTCCGCGAAGCCCTGGAAACTCCAGGCCGCACCGCGGCGCTGGTGTCGCCGGACCGGCTGCTCGCGCGCCGCGTCGCCATCCGCCTGCAGAGCTGGGGCGTTCGCGTCGACGACTCTGCCGGCCGTCCCTTCGCCAAGACGGTGCCCGGCACGTTTCTCGATCTCGTGGCCGATGCCGTCACCAGCCATTTCCAGCCAGCTGAATTGATGGCGCTGCTGAAGCATCCGCTGACGCGTCTCGGCCTGCCGCCCGGACAGTTGCGGCGCACGGCGCGCATGCTGGAGATCGCGGCCTTTCGCACCTTGTATCTCGATCGCGGTCTCGCCGGCGTCGAAGCGGCCCTTGAACGCGCCGCGCGCGAGGTCGCCGGTGGTGCGCGCCGTCAGCGTGCCGTCCGCCGCCTGTGGGATGCGGATTGGGCCGCCGCGCGCGATCTCGTCCAGAGATTGAAAACCGCCATGGCACCGCTGACGGATGTGTTCTCAGCGCCGGGCCAGATGCCGCTGGGCACGCTCGCCGCAGCTCACATCGCCGCAGCCGAAGCTCTGGCTCAGCCGCCGGACGCCGAAGCCGAAGGATCGCCGCTGTGGCAGGGCGAAGCCGGCGAGGCCGCCGCGCGCCTGTTTGCCGGCCTGCTCGACCAGGATCTCCTCGCGCCGCACATCACGGCCGCAGACTACGCCGACTTCTACCGCAGCCTCATCGCCGGCGAGAGCGTGCGCCCGCGCGTGCCCGTGCATCCGCGCCTCTTCATCTGGGGTCCGTTCGAGGCACGTTTGCAGCAGACCGACGTGATGGTGCTTGGCTCGCTCAACGAAGGCACGTGGCCGGCCCCCGCCGATCCCGGCGCCTGGCTCAATCGTCCCATGCGCCAGGCCATGGGTTTGCCGGCACCGGAAATCGAGATCGGCCGCGCGGCGCACGATTTCACGACCTTCCTCGGTGCCGGGAAAGTCGTGCTCACCCGCGCCCGCAAAGTCGATGGTGCCCCGACCGTCCCCTCGCGCTGGCTCATGCGCCTGAAGGCGCTACTCGAAGGCGTCGGGCAGGCCGATGCGCTCGCGACTCGTGCTCCATGGCTGGCGTGGGCCCGCGCGCGCAACGATGTCGTGCGACGGCCTCCGCTGCGCGCGCCCGAGCCGCGCCCGCCCGTCGCTCTCCGCCCGCGCGGCGCCAGCGTTTCCGATGTCGAGACGTGGGTCCGGAATCCGTACGAGATTTTCGCGCGGCGTGTTCTTGCCCTCGAACAGTTGCCCGAGCTCGGCGCCGAGCCCGGCCCGCAGGAAAAGGGCCAGATCGTGCATGAGGCGCTGTCGCGTTTCGCGGCGCGCTTTCCGCAGCAATTGCCGCCCGACGTCTGTAAAGCCTTCCTCGATATCGCCGCCGAGGTTCTGCACGACCTGTCCGCGCATCCCCGCGTCGCCGCGTTCTGGATGCCCCGTCTCGCCCGCTTCGCCGAGTGGTTCGCGCAGACCGAAGCCGATCGCCGGGATGGCGTCACGCGTCTCGTTGCGGAAGTTGCCGGCGCCCAGGTGCTGAGCGGTCCGGCTGGTCCCTTTACGCTGCGCGCGCGTGCTGATCGCCTCGACGTCACGCGTGGCGGCGTCGTCATCACCGACTACAAGACCGGCGCATTGCCGAGCGACACCGCCGTCGTGTCTGGATACGCCCCGCAGTTGCCGCTCGAAGCGGCCATCCTCGCGGCCGGCGGCTTCGGCCATGTGCCGGAGACTTCCGTAGCCGCCTTGCGCTACATCCGCGCCACGGGCGCCGAGCCACCCGGCGCGGAACGCATCGTCAAAACGGATGACGTCACCGCGCTCGCCGCAAATTCTCTCGCCGGCCTGCAGCGCCTGATCGCGCGCTTCGACGACGAGTCCACCCCCTACCGCGCCGTACGGCGCTTCCGCTTCAACTACGACTACGACGACTACGCCCACCTCGCCCGCGTGGCCGAGTGGACGAGCGACAGCACCGAGGAGGACGACGCATGGCCGTCGCCCTGACGCCGGAGAAGCTCGAGGCCGAACGCCGGCGCACCGAAGACTTGCAGCGCGGCGCCGCCGATCCGGCCGTCTCCGCCTGGGTTTCGGCCAACGCCGGCACGGGCAAGACGCACGTGCTGACCATGCGCGTTCTGCGCCTCCTCATAGAAGGCACACCGCCGGACCGCATCCTCTGCCTCACCTACACGAAGGCCGCGGCCGCCGAGATGTCGCAGCGCGTGTTCCAGCGCCTTTCCGGCTGGGTCACGATGGCGGATGCCGCGCTCGACACGGCCCTCGCCGATCTGCTCGGCCGCGCTCCCACGGGAGGCGAGCGCGAGCGCGCCCGGCAGCTTTTCGCCCAGGCCATCGAGACGCCCGGCGGGCTCAAGGTGCAGACCATCCACGCCTTTTGCGAGCGCCTTCTGCAGCGCTTCCCGCTGGAGGCCGGCATTCCTCCGCACTTCGCCATCCTCGACGAGCAGGCCTGCCGCGAGCTGCAGCGCGAGGCGATCGATGATCTCCTCGTCGAGGCGACGCGTGATCGCAATTCCGAGGTCGGGCGCGCGCTCGGCAAGATCGTCGCCTACGCGGCCGATGACCGCTTCGACGAGCTTTTGCGCGATGCGCTCATCAAGCGCGAATGGCTCGAGGCCGCCAGCCGGCTGGAGCTTGGCGTCGGACCGCCGTTCGCTGCGGCTGAGGTTCTATACCGCCTCGCATTCGGCGTCGGACGCACCGTCACGCTGGACGAGATCAACACGCGTATCAGCCAGCTTTTGTCCCAGGAGCATTGGGTCCGGACGCGGGGCGTGCTCGCGTCCGGGTCGGCAAACGACGTGAAGAGCGCCGAGCGCGCCTCTGCCATCCTCGAAGCCCGCACGCCGCAACAGCGCGCCGACGCTATCTGCGCCTTCTTCCTCACCGGCGACAACGGCCCGCGCAAAGCGCTGATGACCAACGGCCTCGCCGCGGAACACAGCGACGTCCTCACCTACCTCACGCGCGCGCAGGACGCTTTGATCCCGCTCCAAACCGAGCGCGGGCATCTCCTCGTCATCGAGGCGACGATGGCGCTGCTTCGCCTCGCAGACAGCGTGATGCAGCGCTACACCGGGTTGAAGGCGCGTCGCGCCGCCCTCGATTTCGACGATCTCATCCGCAAGACCGCAAATCTGCTCGGCCATCACGCCAGCGCTGAATGGGTGCTGTTCAAGCTCGACGGCGGCCTCGACCATATCCTCGTCGACGAGGCGCAGGACACGAGCCCCATCCAGTGGGACGTGATCGAAGCGCTCGCAACCGAGTTCTTCGCTGGTACCGGCGCGCGCGAAGGCACGGTGCGCACGCTCTTCGCCGTCGGCGACGAGAAACAGTCGATCTATGGGTTCCAAGGGGCGCGGCCCGAGCTGTTCGCGCGCCTCGGTCGCACATTTGCCACGGCCGCGCAGAACGCGGGCTTGGACTGGCGGCACGTTCCGCTCACTTTGTCCTTCCGCTCCGTGGCGCCGATCCTTGCCGCCGTCGACGCCGTCTTCGCCGACCGCAACCGCACGCGCGGCATCACGGCCGACGACACGGCCGTCAGGCACGTCGCCATGCGGCTCGGACAGGCCGGCCTCGTCGAGATTTGGGACACCGAGAAGAGCGACGACGTTCAGCCTGCTGACGTTTGGACCCCGCTTGACGACAAGCCGTCGAGCTCTCCCGTCGTGCGCCTCGCCCGGCGCATCGCCGATACCATCAAGCATTGGATCGATATCGGCGAGACCCTCGCCTCAGCCAACCGGCCCATCCGGCCGAGCGACATCCTGATCCTGGTGCGCAAGCGCCGTCCGTTCGCCGAGGCCATGGTCGCCGAGCTCAAGGCGCGCGGCATTCCTGTCGCCGGCGCCGATCGCATCAAGCTCGCGGATCAGATTGCGACGCAGGACTTGATGACCGTCGGCGACTTCATCCTCCTGCCCGAGGATGATCTCGTACTGGCGACCATCCTCAAGAGCCCCTTCTTCGATCTTGACGACGACGACCTGATCGCCATTGCGCCAAACCGCAAGGGCTCGCTCTGGTCCGCGCTGCTCGCCGCTGCCGAAACTCAGCCGCGCTTCCGCGACGCCGCGGACACCTTGAAGCGCTGGCGTGCTCGCGCCGACTACGCGCCGCCGTTCGAATTTTTCGCGGAGCTCCTGAACTCGGATCGCGGCCGCAAGCGATTGTTGGAACGTCTGGGCGCCGAAGCCGCGGAGCCCATCGACGAGTTTCTCGACCTGGCCCTGAAATTCGACGACGGCGCTCCGCCCTCTCTGCAAGGCTTCCTCAATTGGCTGCGCCAGAGCGATGTGGTGATCAAGCGCGACATGGAGCACGGCCGCGGCGAGGTGCGTGTCATGACCGTGCACGGCGCCAAGGGGCTCGAGGCGCCGATCGTCTTCCTGCCCGACACCTGCACCACCCGGTCGGGAGAGCGGCCCGGTGGTCTCGTGGCCTTGCCCGGCCTCGAACGTCCCCCGCGCACGGCCGAGCCGTTCTGCTGGCCCATCAAAGGTACTGCACGGACGTCGGGCGTCCGCAATGCACGGCAGGCCGCCGAGCAGCGCGAGACCGAAGAACGCAATCGCCTGCTCTATGTCGCGCTCACCCGCGCTCGCGACCGGCTGTACGTCGCGGGCTTCGAAGGCACGCGCGGCCGCGAGCGCGGATGCTGGTACGACCTCATCAGCGAAGCGCTCGCACCAACCTTGGCCGAGACGTGCGATCGCAACGGTTATTTCGTTCGGCGTCTGGAAGCCGGCCAAGCCGCTCAGCACGAAGCGACGAAAGAAACGATAGCCGCGGACCCCGATCCCCTTCCGCCACCTGATTGGGCGCGCAAGCCGGCTCGCCCCGAGCGCGATCTCGCCATTCCCTTCGCGCCCTCGCGGCTGGCGCCGCTCGAGACCGATGCCGAAGGCGATCCCGTCGACGCACCGGCTGCGCCGCGCCGCACCTCGGAGCAACGGGCTCCTGGACCCGTCGCCATGGCGGACGGCCATCGCTTCGCGCGCGGGCTGCTGACGCACGGACTGCTGCAATATCTGCCGGCACTCGACCGCCGCGGCTGGAAGGCTGCAGCCGAACGCTTCGTCGCCGTCCGCGGCGCGGCCCTCCCTCAACGCACGCGCGACAGCATCGTGACGGAGACCCTGGCCGTTTTGACCAATCCGGCTTTCGCGGACCTCTTCGGTCCTGCAAGCCGCGCCGAAGTTCCGATCGTCGCCGAGATCGCCTGTCCGGGCGAGAAGGACCGCAAGCTCCGCCTCACCGGGCAGATCGACCGTCTCGTCCGCGTCGGCCGCGACATCCTGATCGTCGACTACAAGACGAACCGCCCGCCACCGCACCGCGTCGAGGACGTCTCTGAGGCCTATACACTGCAACTGGCGGCCTACCGGCTCGCCGTGCGGCAGGTCTTCGAGGGCGCGTCCGTGCGCGCGGCCCTTTTATGGACGGATGGCCCCCGCATCATGGAAATCCCGGCCGATGTGCTCGATAACGCGGAAAAACGTGTGTTCACGGTTGATCGAGCCAGCCTTGACGCTCGGGGCAGCGATACCTAATTTCCCGGCTCAACATATCGTGCCTGTCCGTATCGGACACTTCTAGGAGATAACCTGAAATGACAGCGTTCGTTACCGACGCAAGCTTCGAGGCTGAGGTGATCAAGTCCGCTGAGCCAGTGGTGGTGGACTTCTTCGCCGAGTGGTGCGGTCCATGCAAGGCGATGGCGCCGGCGCTGGATCAGGTCTCTCAGGAGATGGCCGGCAAGGTGAAGGTCGTGAAGATCGACGTCGACCAAAACCCCGAGATCACGCAAAAGTACCGCATCCAGGCGATGCCGACGCTGATGATCTTCAAGGACGGCAAGGTCGCCGCCCAGCAGGTCGGCGCCCTCGTCCAGAAGAAGAAGCTGGAAGACTGGATCAAGTCGTCGATCCAGTAGTCGCCACGCACTGAATTGAAAGTAGGCTCCAGACTCGCGTCCGGAGCCCTTTTCGTTTCAGACCTGGGTGAAGTTTTGCTGCTGAGATGAATCGCGCGTGTCGCCCTGGATCCGGCTCGCACTCATGCCGGAAGCACGCTCCGCATGACGCTCCCTTCGCCAGGACGGCAAAAGAGAGGGTCGCGCGCCAATTGTCATCCCGGGCAAGCGCGGGCCGAGGCGTTGGCCACTACTTGAAGTGAATATTCACGCGCGCGACCCGGAACCCAGAGTCTAACGCGGCAGCCAGCCCTAATTCATTTGCGGCGTCACGCCCTGCTGCAGGGCCAGCACGTGGCCCGCCAGATAGAGCGACCCGCAGATCAGGATGCGCACGGGCCCATCAGTGCTCTCCATGATCCGCCGCAGCGCTGCGGGCACTGAGTCGGCCGTTTCTGCCGGCAGTCCGATGCCTTCCGCGATATCGACTAGGGCATCCGGCGCTGCTGCGGCCTCGTGGGCGTCTGGAATCGGCACGGCGATCATGCGCCGCGCCAATCCCTGGAAGGGCTCCAGGAAGCCCGCAGCGTCCTTCTGGCCCATCATTCCGACGACCATGTGCAGCGGACGGGGCGAGCGCTCCTCCAGGTCGGCCAGCGTCTGGGCGATGGCCTGTCCCCCAGCCGGGTTATGTCCGCCGTCGAGCCATAACTCGCACTCCTCCCGCAGCAGGCCGGAGAGCGCGCCCGGCCCCAGCCGCTGCATCCGCGCCGGCCATCGGGCGTCCGTCAGGCCGCGGCCGATCGCGGTTTCGGTGATGCGCGGATCGCCGAACGCCAGCGCAGCCGCGATCGCCGTCCCGGCGTTGACGATCTGGTGCGGACCGATCAGCGCCGGGAACGCGAGGTCCAGCAATTGGTCCTGCTGCTGGAACACCAGCCGCCCGCGCTGCTCGAACGCGTCGAAATCCTGGCCCCAGCGAATGAGCGGTACGCCGCGGCCTGCCGCCTCCCCTTCCAGCACGCCCGAAACAGCCGGCGTTTGTTTGGCCACAACGCACGGCACGCCGCGCTTCATGATGCCCGCCTTCTCGAAGGCGATCTTCTCCACCGTATCGCCGAGCTTGTCGGCATGATCCATCGAGATCGGAGTGACGACGGTGAGCGCCGGCGCGTCGATCACGTTGGTCGCATCGAAGCGCCCGCCGAGGCCCACCTCCAGCAGCACCACATCGGCCGGCATTTCGGAGAAGGCAAGGAACGCCGCTGCCGTCGTGATCTCGAAGAACGTGATCGGCGCACCCCCATTCACCTCCGCCACGCGCTCCAGCAGGCGCATCAATTGTGGCTCTTGGATGGGCTGCGCGCGCCCGTCCGCGTCGGGAATGGCGATGCGCTCATTGAAGCGAACCAGATGCGGCGACGTATAGACATGCACGCGGCAGCCCGCAGCCTCGAAAATCGCTTTCAGGAAAGCGATGGTGGAGCCCTTGCCGTTCGTGCCTGCCACGTGAATCACTGGCGGCAGCTTTCTCTCCGGATGGCCGAGCTGGCCAAGCAGTCGCTCCAGCCGCCCCAGCGACAGGTCGATGAGCAGCGGGTGCAGCCGCCTCAACTCGCTCAGAATATCGTCGCTCGTGCGCATCGGCGAAGACCGGCCTCCAAATTTGCACAATACCTGAACGCACGGATAGGCGTTGGTGGGTCTGACGGGTGGATTGCCGTGCGGCTCTTACGAGCTTCGCGGGCTGTCTTTGGGCTGGGTCCGCGGACCAGCGGCTTCCGCCTCGCGTGCCGGCTTGCGCGTTTCAATCCGGCTCGGGTCGAAACGTTCCGAGCCTTCGACAGCCTCCGGCTCGACGATATCGCCCGTGCGGGCAAGATTTTCGAGCATCTTCCCGTCGACGGAGCTGCCGTTCATGTACCGGCGCGCCGTCACCGATTTGTCAGTCTTGACGCTCTTGCCGGCCGTCGCTCCAGACATGAGGATGCCCAGCATCGTTGCCAGCGTCTGCGTCAAATGATGCCTGTGCACGACCATGTCGATCATGCCGTGCGCCAGCAGATACTCCGCGCGCTGGAAACCCTCCGGCAATTGCTCGCGGATGGTCTGCTGGATGACGCGCGGCCCGGCGAAGCAGATGAGCGCTCCGGGCTCGGCGATGTGGATGTCTCCCAGCATCGCGTACGATGCCGTCACGCCGCCCGTCGTCGGATCGGTCAGCACCACAATGTAGGGCAGGCCCGCGCTGCGCAGCCGTTGCACGGCGATGGTCGTGCGCGGCATCTGCATCAGCGAGAGAATTCCTTCCTGCATGCGCGCGCCACCCGACGCTGCGAACAGGATGAATGGCACCTTCTTTTCGACCGCGCGCAGCATGCCCGTGATGACGGCCTCGCCCGCCGCCATGCCGAGCGAGCCCGCCATGAACTCGAAATCCTGGGCGGCCGCGATCACGGGTTGGCCATCCAGCTTGCCGTCGCCGATGAGGACGGCATCCTCGAGCTCGGTCTTGGCCTTGGCGTCCTTGAGGCGGTCTGTGTAGCGCCGGCCGTCGCGGAACTTCAGCGGATCCTGGGCTACGGGCGGAACGGCCACGACGGAGTACTCGCCGCCATCGAAAACGCTCTGCAGGCGCTGCTCGGCCGTCATGCGGGCGTGGAAGCCGCAACAGGGGAACACGAACCGGTTCTCTTCCAGCGCCTTGCGGTCGGACATCTGTCCGCAGCCACCGCATTTCAGCCAGAAATTATCCGGCGGCTCGCGACGGGTCGTGAGCAGGCTCCGAATCTTCGGCCGGACGACGTTATTGATCCAATTCACGCTAGTGTCCCGATTCCGAAGTTCGCCTGATCTCGCTGCTAGGTCCGGGAGCGAACTTCGGAATCCAAAGGGACACTAGCATCATAGACTTGCTCGTGTGATTCAGATCGAGAAATTCGCTCCGAGATGTGCGGCAAATGTCGGCGAATTTCTCGATCATCACACTAGCGGCTCCGCGCACGTGCTGCTTCTCCCACACGGAACGACAATGTGGCAGCTCCAAGGCACCACATGTCGTGCGGGCTCAGGCTGTACGCAACGCCTGACTGAGGTTTTTCACCAGATCTAGGACAGCAGGGGCTGTCTTGCCACAACTCCGGCCGTCGGCATCAAGGGTATCTTTTATCGCGGTAACCAAGGCGGAGCCAACCACAACCCCATCGGCGCCCCGGGCGATCGCCCGGGCCTGCTCGGGCTTTTTCACCCCAAACCCGACTGCGATGGGCAAATCAGTGTGTTTTTTGAATTCTGCAACCTTGGCGCGCACGTCGTTTTCATTGGGGGCGGCGGTGCCGGTGATGCCGGTGATCGAGACGTAATAGAGGAAGCCGCTGGTATTCCTGAGTACCGCTGGAAGCCGCTTGGCATCCGTCGTCGGAGTCGCCAAGCGAATGAAATTCAGCCCCTTTTTTATGGCCGGCAGGCACAGCTCTTCGTCTGCCTCGGGAGGCACATCCACCACCAGCAGGCCGTCGGCACCGGCTACAACCGCGTCGTCGAGGAATTGCTCGCGCGGATAGACGTAGATCGGATTGTAATAGCCGAACAGGACGATCGGCGTGTCCTGGTCACGCTTGCGGAATTCCCTGACGAGATCGAGCGTGCGCCGTGTTGTTTGCCCGGCTGCCAGCGCTCGGTGCGACGAGGCTTGGATCGCCGGTCCGTCCGCCATGGGATCGGAGAACGGCATGCCGAGCTCGATGACGTCGGCGCCGGCGCCGGGCAGCCCCAGCAAAATTTCCTTCGACACCTCGTAGTCCGGATCGCCGGCCGTCACGAACGTGACCAGCGCGGCGCGGCCCTCCTTCTTCAGCGCCGCGAAGCGGCGATCGATGCGTGTTTGTGTCGTCACGGCGTGAGGCCTTTGCGCGGTCGCAGTCACAGCTTCAGTCCCAGGTGGCCCGCCACCGCAAACACGTCCTTGTCGCCACGCCCGCACATGTTCATCACCAGCAGATCGTTCTGCGGCAGCGTCGGCGCCAGCTTCGTCACCCAGGAGAGCGCATGTGCCGGCTCCAGCGCCGGGATGATGCCCTCGAGGCGTGTGCACAGCTGGAACGCGTCGAGCGCATCCTTGTCCGTCGCCGATGCGTAGGTGACGCGCCCTGAATCCTTGAGCCAGGAGTGCTCTGGCCCGACGCCCGGATAATCGAGCCCGGCCGAGATCGAGTGTCCCTCCAGGATCTGCCCGTCGTCGTTCTGCAGCAGGTAGGTCCGGTTGCCGTGCAGCACACCGGGCCTTCCACCGTTCATGGATGCCGCGTGGCCGTTGGGGACCTCGAGCCCGTGCCCTGCCGCTTCGACGCCGTACATCTTCACGGTCTTGTCGTCGAGGAACGGATGGAACAGGCCGATCGCATTCGAGCCGCCGCCGATGCAGGCGACCAGCGTATCCGGCGACCGGCCTTCTGCCGCCATCATCTGCTCGCGCACTTCCTTGCCGATGATCGACTGGAAGTCGCGCACCATCGCAGGATAGGGATGCGGGCCAGCCGCCGTGCCGATGATGTAGTAGGTGTCGCGCACGTTGGTTACCCAGTCGCGCAACGCCTCGTTCATCGCATCCTTCAGCGTGCCCGCGCCTGATGTGACCGGATTCACCTTGGCACCGAGCAGGCCCATGCGGAACACGTTGGGCCTCTGCCGCTCCACGTCGGTCTTGCCCATGTAGACTTCGCACGGCATGCCGTAGCGCGCGCACACCGTCGCCACCGCGACGCCGTGCTGTCCTGCGCCGGTCTCGGCGATGATGCGCGTCTTGCCCATGCGCCGCGCGAGCAGGATCTGGCCGAGGCAATTGTTGATCTTGTGGCTGCCCGTGTGATTGAGCTCGTCGCGCTTGAAATAGATCTTCGCACCGTTTCCGCGCGCGGACGCGCCTCTCAAATGCTCCGTGAGCCGTTCCGCAAAATAAAGCGGACTCGGGCGGCCCGAGTAGTGCGTGTTGAGATGGTCGAGTTCGGCCTTGAACGCCGGATCGGCCTTGGCGGCATTGTACGCATCCTCGAGCTCGAGGATCAGCGGCATCAGTGTTTCGGCCACAAAGCGTCCGCCGAACAGGCCGAAGAAGCCCTGATCGTCCGGGCCGGTGCGATAGCTGTTGGGAGATGTCGAGGCAGTTGCCATGGGTGGGCGCTCTACGATTGAATCGAGGTAGCGGCGTGTGCCGACTTGGCGGCCGCGAGAAAACGCCGGATGAGATCGGGTGACTTTACGCCCGGCGCCGTTTCAACGCCGGATGAAACGTCGACGGCAAAAGGCTCGGCGATGCGGATGGCCTCGGCCACATTGTCGGCCGTGAGCCCGCCTGAGAGCATGTAGTCGATCCGGCCGCGCACCCCATCCAGCAGTTGCCAGTCGAACGTCAGCCCGTTGCCGCCCGGGATGGCGCTCGCCGGTGGCGCTTTCGCGTCGAACAGCACGAACTCCGTGACGCCGCGATAGGCTTCCGCTCTGCCGGCGTCGGCCGCAGCGGTGACGGAAAGCGCCTTGATCATGGGCCGTCCGAACTGCCGCGCAATCTCTGCAACGCGCTCCGGGCTTTCCTGTCCGTGTAGCTGGATCAGGTCCGGCTCCACCGCCGACACCACCCGGCGCAGCAGGGCATCATCGGGATCGACCAGCACAGCCACCGTTCGCACGCGTCCGCGCGCCCGCGCCGTCAGATCGCGCGCGACGTCTGGCGCCAAGCTGCGCGGGCTCGGAGGGAAGAAGTTGAAGCCGACGAAATCGGCGCCGCCCGCGAGGGCCGCGTCGAGTGCCGGCTCGGTCTTCAAACCGCAGATTTTGACCTTCGTCGTCATCGCTGTTTTGCGTCTCACGGTGCGGGCCTGACGTGCGGTCCGCTCTGTCACCAACGCCAGTCGGCCAACGCCGTCAAGGGGGCTTTCGGAAAATGGCGGCCGGTCGGATCTTCGCCCGTAGTCTGCGAGAATGCCGCCGGTGAAACCGGATCAGCGCCCGGCGAGAGCGACGGCCTTGGACGCGGACACGTTCCGGTCTCGCTCACGGGCCAGCCGATCGGCTTCGGCCTGCCATCGCAACGCCTCCAGCGCCCGAGAGCGTGCGGTGCGTCGCCACTTGCTCTGCGTCATCCAGGTCGCGACGCCGCCCAGAATGACGCCGCCGATCAGCGCAAGGAAAAGCCACGCATAGAACGGAAGCTGCAGAGACAATACGGGAGCTTCCGGCCGGAAGGGATCGAGCACCAGGCGTGCGGGATGGCGATTGGTGACCGCCAGAGTCACGAGCAAAGCCGCCGCCGGAAGCGCCAGAAGCAGCCAGATCACGCGTCTCAGCACAGCTATCGCCTCGCTCTTGATCCGCAGAAGCGCCTAGGCCTGCGGCTTCGCCTTCGCATTGTTGAGCCGTTCGCGGAGTTCCTTGCCGGTCTTGAAGAACGGCACGAACTTCTCATCCACGGCGACCGATGCGCCCGTGCGCGGGT
>JBJXDX010000087.1:0-69748 GCA_046154585.1 Hyphomicrobiaceae bacterium
CGGGAGTTCAAATCTCCCCGCTCCGACCAATTAAATCAACGACTTATCTGGAATTGAATTCTGCGCAATTTCCATTGGGGTTCCCGTGGGGTTCCCGCCCGACACGGCTTAAGTCGGACGTTGGCGGCTTTCCTACAGCACGCCTTGTCATCGACCCTCGCTGACTTCGCGTGGGGTCGGACGCGGAAAGGGAAACCCACTACGCGAAGTCCCGTTGTGGCTACCGTGAGAGCTTTTCCACAGAGGTTGCGAATCGGCATGACGGACCAGTAGCCGGCGCGGCCGACTACCGCCATGGTGAGGGCCCATGCGCACGGGCTCGGCCAAAATCGCACGCAACCGGCCGTCGATCGACGACCGCTTCGAGTTCGAGGGCGATGGCGCTCGCGCCGAGCTACGGGGCACGCTCTACGAGGTCAGGGAACGCGAGAGTGGCGACGAATTCTGCCTGAAACTGTGGCGTAAGACCGGAACGGCGGCCGACGCGGAGCTGCGCGAACTTTGGCGCCACGAAATGCGTCATGTGCAGCGCGTGATGGACCATAGCGGCGCCAAAGGCGTCGTCGTCGACGTGGTCGAATTTGTGGAGGATGGCAACGATTTTGGTGTGCTGATGGACCGGGCGGGCCGCCCGCTCGCGGTGCTGCAGGAAAGAGTGAGCGCATCCCACTGGCTGCGCTCACTCGCCATCCCCGTGCATCGTGCGCGTCTGTGGCGCAACGTACGTCGCCTTGTGATCGGCCTCGGCATCGTTCACGGCCAAGGCCTAGTGCACGGCCGGGTGGGCGAGAAAGTCGTCTTCTCGGCCGGCAGCTTGGATCCCGATTTTCGCTTAGGCGGATTTGAGTGGTCGCTCTGGCTCGACGGAGAGCGGCGCGCCACGGGGACGGCAGACAAGAGCAAGATTGGCGTCCGTCCGGACGAGG
Source organism: Hyphomicrobiaceae bacterium (assembly GCA_046154585.1). Lineage (GTDB taxonomy): Bacteria > Pseudomonadota > Alphaproteobacteria > Rhizobiales > Hyphomicrobiaceae > CADEFX01. The sequence goes on from JBJXDX010000087.1 coordinate 927, forward strand.
CTGGCCTGTCGTTCGCAGATGACTGGAAGGCGTTGGGCAATATGGTGTGTCGGCTTCTGGGCGTGCGCGCGGAAGCCTCAGGTAGTATCGGCCCAGAGGCTGGGCGGCCGATGCCCAATCTCACGGCTGGAGAGCGGCGCTGGCTGCGGCGAGTGTGCCAGCCGCGGAGGCATGAAGCGCTGGAAGCGCACGCGCTGGCCCGTGCTTGCGATGACATTGTTGTCGAGGCCAGCAGCGCGACTGGGCAACGCGAGGGTCGTTGCACATTGCTGATTCCGCGCACGGCAAATATGGCCGAAGCGGTGTTCGATGCAACCGGCGGCACTATCGCAATCGATGAACGCGCGGCGCAGCTAGCTTTCGTCCGTGGTGATCTCGATAGCGCTGTAATGCTGTACGTGCCGCGGACGGGCGATGAGGGGTTTCGCCGCCTATATCTGGTCACGCAACGTATGGTGTATCCGCTACGCGCCTTCCTGAAGGACGGAGACGAGTCCTGGGACATTGCCGTCTGCGACAAACTAGAGGTGCGGAAAGGCGAGTTGCCGTTTGGCGCGAGGTTCCAACCGCATGAGCTGCATATCGCTACCGATGTTGCCACCTCAGACAGAGAGGCCGAGGCGTTGCGAGATAGGGTTGGGCGCGCATCGTTGAGCTGGGAGGCACTCGGAGGGCCTCCGGCAGAAGAGGCGGTCGATGATCATGTGCAGGTGCGGTCTGCCCTGCATTTGCTTGAGGTCATCGGGGCCGTGGTCAAGTCCTTCGATATCCTTCCGATAGAGGTGCTGCGCGAGGGCCGTGGCAGTGGTGGACAGATGGTGGTGCGTGCGCTGCCCGACAACGATAGGGATGGGTTGGCACGCGATATTGGACTTGGCGACACCGCGAGTACGTTGCAGCACCTGTTCGAGGACGAGCAGCGCGACAGCGGCGTGCGGTGGAGGATCAGCGCATCGGCGCATCTGGGAGCCTCGCGCGCCCTGGATGTCGGCGTCAGCTATGTCGGCAAGCAGGAAGTTGATGGGCTTGACGGCTACTGCTTCGATGTCGAAGGCATGCTGCCGCAAGCCTCGCAGCTTTATCTCCGGCCTGCGCAGGAGAAAGGCACTGAGCGGCAGATCAAACGCCGGATGCGTAACATCGAGGCGCTGTATACGCGCTTAGATCTGGTGGGGATGCTTGCGGATCCTTGGCGCGCTCGGCGCAAGCTGCGGCACCCGGTTGACGAGGAAACCGCGGCCTTCAAGCGTCTGGACGACCCAAAGCAGCGGGCGCTCAGGTCCCTGTGGCTCACGTCACCAGGCTTCTGGATCGTTGGCCCTCCAGGGGTGGGCAAGACGACCTTGGCAACGGCGATTGCCGAGACGATTTTTCGGCACGATCCGGCATCGCGGGTTCTCATTTGCGCGCAAGGACATGATGCACTCAATCATATTGAGGAAAAGATCGCCGCCCTAAAAAAGGAAGGCGGGCTGGCCAAAGACCTGCTGATGGTCCGGTCGATGGCAGCCAACGACAGGGTCAAGAGCCCGCGCCGGGTTGACCGTGTGGCGGATGAGGCGCTGGCCCGGTTCATGCGGAGCAGCCTGGTGGGCAATGCGCCGCTCGGCTTGCGCCGGCATGTGGAAGAGCTGGCTGCGGTAAGCGAAACCATCGATGAAGATGACGGCCAGACCGAGGGCGTTTTGTCGAGCCTCATGATCGAGGCAGCGAACATTGTAGTGACCACGCTCAACTCGGGTGATGTCGAGCACATGGTCGTCGCCCGAGAGCCGTTCGATTGGGTGATCGTTGAGGAAGCCGCAAAGGCTACGGGGCCGGAACTGGCCGGACCGCTGGCTCTGGGCAGCCGACGCCTGTTGATTGGCGATCATCGCCAGCTGCCGCCCTACGATGCTGAACGGCTTGGCAAGGTGTTCGCCAATGCGGGTCTGGTGGCGAAGATGCTAGCAAACGCGCAGAGCGCCGTTGGCGCTCTCTTTGATGAAGCGATCCTCGAAGGATTGGCGAAACTGCTCGTCAACGAGACGTATAATAAAGAGATCATGCTGCGCGCTCAGGGCTTCGTTGAGCCGTTCAAAACGGTGGTTGAGGAGGACGAGCGGAGGGCATTGGTGTCAGGACAGCCGCAGCAGGTTTCCGCTACGTTGACCGTGCAGCGGCGCATGGATCCGGCGATTGCCGAGGTGATCTCCAAAACTTTCTACAGTGGCACCTTGTTGACGGACGGGGACCGAATTTCGGACGCCCTGAGTGGCGCGTCGCCGATCTTGTGCGCCGAGGCGCTCACGGCGTCACCGCTCGTCGTGGTGAATTTCCCGCACGTAAGTGCCACCAAGAAGCGTGAGGGTGGAGAACGCGCGGGCCCGAAGTGGCACAACCCGGCCGAGATCGATGCAGTTGTCGACGTGCTGCGGCACATGCGGATTGACAAGGGCGTCGGCAGAAAGCCGACGCTGGCAGTCCTGTCCCCCTACGCCAGCCAGGTGACCCTGCTCGAGCAACGTTTGCAGGTGGCGCTGAAGAAGGAACTCGCGCACATCCGGTCGGGATTCTCGAGGGTGCGGGAGGACATGAGCTACGTCGGGACCGTCGACTCCTTCCAAGGCAGCGAGGCCGATGTGGTGATCGTGTCGCTAGTCCGGAATAATCCCCGGGTAGGCTTCGGAGCGCTTGGCTTCTTGCGCGAACGCCGTCGAATGAATGTCATGCTCAGCCGTGCCAAGCACAAGCTGGTGTTGGTCGGCAGCCTGTCGTTCCTTGAAGAGGCGGTGCGCGGCGTGAACCCCGATCGGCGGGCGGACCATGAGCTTGCTTTCATCACGGAGATGATCGCGACGATCCGTGGGCTAAGCGGGAAGGAGCGCCGTCCGGGGTTGCCGCTGGCCAGCATCCTTGCGCCCGAAAAGCTGAGGGCTCCATGAGCGCACTGGTTTGCATTCCCGTGCACCGAGTCAAATGCCAGGTTCTCGTCGACGAGGGGCGTGCCTGGACACCGGTCGAAGAACTCATCCTGTGGGCGATCTCGCGCCGGCCCTTGTCGATAGCCGAGCTGGTTAGCGAGGCTAATCTTTCGCATCAGATCGTGGTGTCGGCAGTCTCGCGCCTGATGCGCTTCCGGTTCGCGAAGGTCGATGTCGTCAACGGTGTGCACAAGTTCGCAGCCAGTTCATTCGGCGCCAGGGCGGTGACAAGTGGGGAAGCGTTGCCGTTCTTCCCAAAGCGCAGCGAGATCTGGATCAGCTATGTCATCGAGCGCGTCGGCGGGCGGGTGCTTTGGGCTGGTGATGTGCGGCGCGTTCGCGAACGCGACCTGGAAAAAATACGATCCGGTCCGAGAGGGCGGCGTACAGTAGTTCTCGCGGTGACTGGGGAGGCTCTGGACATCAGTCATGATGCAATGGTAGCGCGCGTTGCCCAGCTGGTGACCCATGGACGCGAGGAGAAGCTCGCAGGCATCGTTGCGGGCACAGCCAGCATGAGCGGCGAGTATATCGGCGTGACGGTTGAGAACGGCGTCGTCCGGGATCTACCGGAGCGTGCCGGCCAGAAGCTGCGCGATATGGTTGTCTCAGCGGCCGGGAACAGGGGTACCGGGATAACGTTGTCGGTGCCCTATGTGGGATCCGTGCCATCGATCACGGTGCCCGAGCCGGAAAGCTGCGTGTTCGCGCCCGAGGATATTGTCATTGGCGGCTCTGTGCAGGGCGAACTGTTGAAGCGTCTCTTGGAGAAGGCCGCGTCGCGGATGGTCATCCACTCGACGTTCATTGACATGGAGGATTTCAAACTGCTGTTGCCGGAGTTCCGTTCCGCCTGCCAGCGCGACGTGATCGTCGACATCTTGTGGGGAGCGGCGCACGGTGATGATGCGAAAGAGCGCTATGGGGACACGGCAGCGCGTATGGCAGATCTGGTGCGCGCTGATCCGATCCTGCATCGTCGTGTTAGGGTCGGGCTGCAATCAACTGGATCTCACGCCAAGCTTTTGTTGCTCGATACGCTGGAAGAGGGGTGGCTTGGTGTTGCGAGCTCGTGCAACTGGCTAAAGTCGCCCTTTCGGTCGGTGGAGATGTCGACGGTGTTGCGTCCGGCGCGTGTTGTCGCGCGCGTTGCGGCGGCCATCCAGAAGATGGCGGGCGAACGCGGCCTTGCCGATGAGCTTGCTAACGAAATGGCAGTTCTGCGTAGGCATCTCGCGGAGCAGCGGGCGGGCATCGGAGTGGCAACCGTTGATGTGGTTACTGGTACTGGCCATGATGCGATGATGCAGAAGGCAACCAGTGAGGCGCAGCGACGACTGATTATCGGCATGCACAAGCTGGGTGCCACGGCGCGGCCGGGTGCGCTATTGCCGGCGGAGGTTGCATCGGGCCCATCGAAGTCGGTGAAGGTGTTGTACACGATGCCGAGTGGCCCGTTGAAGAACCGTCACGCCCGCGAACTGCAAAAAGAGGCCGCTGCTTACGGCGTGCAGCTGATGCGCATGAGCGACATACCGCTGCACGGCAAGTTCCTGTTGTGGGACGAGGACAATGTGGTGATTTCGAGCCTGAATTGGGGATCGGCGTCCAGCGACCCTGATTTTCCCTTGGGTGATATCGGTGTCCACATTAGCGCCGCTGGCATCGGCGAGAATGTATATCAGCGCTTGGTGTCGGTATTTCCGAAGCTCCAGGAGGAACTTGCTATGGGAGAGACCGTCGTCCAAGCACTTGTTCGCTGATATCGCAAATGGCAACGATCGCATTAGCGGCTCCGGCACGCGCTGAAGCGTGGCCCAACCGAAGCGAGGGATCGCTACCCAACGCATCGACAGCGGCACCCAGGCCGCCTGTGCATTGCCCGCGAGCGCCAAGGCTCGCGCTAACGCCGAATGCAGCGAAGGACGCGATACATTTCTAGGATGGCTGGTGGCATCCAGGGGCGTCATGAAACGACTGTGCGTGGCCACGTTGCGTGGCGGCATGGGGCGAGTGCTGCGGTGATGGTCCGCGGAGATGTGGAACGGCGCGCTCGACGCGCTGACTTATGCGGCGAGGAGCAGTCAACCTTGCGCCACTTCCCAATCGGCGGGCACGAGCTTGGCCAGCTTGTCGAACGGATAGTCTTCCATGATGGGCGCTAGCTCCAGCGCGACGCAGTGCAGGATGTTCTCAGCCGATGCGATGAAGTCGCCTATGGTGAGGTGTTCGGCGGGCTGCGCGCGCCAGCGCGCTGCGCAGCCGCTCCAGTCCGAATTCCGTTTGCTTTGCGACGCCCGCACTGGTGGTGGGCACTTCGAGTAGGCGCTGGCGGTCGATCTCGGCGTGCGCGGCGATTTGCTGTTCGGTCCACCCAGAATCGAGCAAGGCCTGCTTGATCTGCGCTTCACGCGCCGGATTGGGTGGTTCCGGCTTTTCGAATGTAGACCATTCATTGGCGTGCGCCCGCTCCAGCATCTGGTGCCAGAGGTCGACGGCAATCACCGGCGTTTTGGCGGCTAGCGGTTTTCTTTTGGGCACGACAGTTCCAGCAAGCAGATGGGCGACAGCGTCTTGCCGAGTGGTCAGATAATCACCTAGTCATCCAAACGCGTGCGGTCCCTCGAACTGAACTGGTCAAAAGTGTCTGGCTCCGCAGAGTCGTCCCTGAAGTCGGCACGAGGGAAAGCGCGGCCGAAGAGCAGGATCGTGACAGCCTGATCGTACTTATCGGCGTGCAAGGTGATCTCCGTGCATTCCTCGTCGCACCAAACTCCGGCAGGATGCAGAACACCCTCGCGGGCAATGTCCGCGAAGTCCCGGCGCCCGACAAGTGAATCGGCCGGAACCGGGGCGGGAGGCACATTGCGGGTGCGGATGAAGCGTCCGCTTTTGAAGGCGGGACCGCTTGACCTCGACCAGAGAACGAACTCGTCGCGGGAGATGACGAGCATCGACCTGCGATGCGTGTACTCAAGCCACCGGATGATGCAGGAAATGAGCGACACGCCGTAGTGGCCGGCAAGCTCGCTCAGGTCATCTAGTGTGGGAACGACATCGGGTGGAAGCCGCTTGCGGAAACTGTCAAGCGGCATGAGCAGGTAAGCGGCGAACGTGTCCGCTTCCTGTTCAACCGCGGCCCCGTCGCGGAAGGTCACGGCCTCCTCGTTGCACTCGATGCCCTTCGGAAGAAGCTGCCGGTGCATGAGGTAATGGCCGAACTCATGGGCGATAGTGAAACGGCGCCGGCCCTCCGAGACATCGATATTGTAGATGATCGCCCAGCCCTTGCCGTCATGGACGGGATAGAGAGCGCCTTCGAAGGATCCGAGGGACCCGCCCTTGATGTCCACGATCGGGGCTTCGGGGCAGCGCATTCTCGAATATTCAGCGGCCAGCCGCTCGACAGGCACGGGAAACCGCTTGTCGCCCATGGCAGCGGCGAGGATCGTATTGAGATCGTTCGCCCACCGGATGGGCTTGCGGCCGTGGTCGCTCATTTCTTCCTGTTGATGATCTCCAGCATCTCGCGGATCTGGGCTTTCCGCGGTGCATCCATCTTCTGGTACTTGCGGAAGAACGCCTTGTCCTCGGCGCTCTCGACCTCAGGTTCGACGCCAAGCAGATAGTCAGGCGTCACCCCGAGGGCCACGGCGATGAGCGCGAGCTTTTCGCCAGAAGGACGGGGCGGGTCTTTGTTCTCAAGCTCCCATATGTAGCTTTTGCTGGATTCCGAGTGCGCGGCGAGCTCGTCGAGGGTGTAGCCCTTCTTCTTTCGCAGGTCCCTGATTCGCTCGCCAAGTGATGTAGCCATATCGCAAACTCCCCTCGCAGGCGTGTTCAGAGTAGACGTATTTCAGGTACTTGACAACGCGCATGCCCATTCTTATGTTCCGAGTTCGGAGTAGCGATATATTTTGTATCGAATCCACGGAATCGATGCCGGGCCGCGCGTGGGCGGGACCGGAGAAGATTGCTGAGATTGGGGGCCACGTGCTCAAGAGAAAGCCTGCAGCCGCAGATACCGCAATATCTGCAGTGGTGAAGATCCCACGTTCCAAGTTGGGCGTGACCGAGGTCATGCTCGCGGCCAAGGCCGGCGGCCGCTGCGAGTTCAGGGGATGCAACGAATACCTCTACGAGCATGCGCTAACGGGGGATGCCGGCAACTTTGCAGAGAATGCCCATATCGTTGCGTTCCGCGAAGGAGGTGCGAGGGGCAGCGTCGACCGGCCAGCTGACATCAACGGTATCGACAACCTCATGCTGCTTTGCCGCCGCGATCACAAGCTGATCGACGACAACCCAGAGCGCTACACACGGGAAGAGCTGGAGCGGCACAAACGGGAGCACGAGTCGCGGATCCGGCGGGTGACCGGACTTGGGCCGTCGATGCAGACGACTGTGCTGGCCTTCACCGCGATGATCGGGACCTTCAAGCCAGCGATCGGGCGGGCCGAGATCGCGGATGCCCTGCTGCCGCGATATCCCGGTGAGATATCGCAAGTCCTCGACCTCACGGCCCTCGGCATCGAGGAGCCTGGTGCGCTGTATGAGGTGGCCAGCCGCCGCATCGCGCAAGCGACCGAAAGCCTGCATGCGGCCGAGGGCCCGCTTGAAGACACACGACACCTCTCTGTGTTCGCCCTAGCGCCGATCCCGATGCTCGTGCGGCTCGGCCACGCCATCGGCAACAAGGTTGCAACCGATTTCTTCCAGTGCCACCGCGACAAGCCGCAGCGATGGACCTGGTACGAGGGCGAAGAGCCTGCGCGTTTCGCCGTCCGCGAGCGGCAGCGCGGGGGCGATGCGGAAAAGGTCGCGCTGGTGCTTGCACTGAGCGGGCCGGTCAACGTGGAGATGCTGCCCGCAGCCATCGACGACGGGTACACCATCTATGAAATCGGGCTGTCCGGGCGACTCCCGACGACAGCCTTCCTACGTCAGCGCGAGGATCTCGAAAACTTCCGCGACACCTATCGCTCCTTCCTGGCCCGGCTCCGGGGCGAACACGCAGGCCTCCGCGAACTCCACGTCTTTCCCGCAGTCCCCGCGCCAGTGGCGGTGGCCTGTGGTTTCGATCTCTTGCCGAAGGTCGATCCGATCCTGGTGGTCTACGACAACCTGATGAAGGACGGCGGCTTCATCGAACGACTGAAGGTGAACGACCATGAACGGCAATAGCTACCTGGAAGCCCTGCTGGCTTCGCAGAAACTGGACGCCACAAGCGAGGAGTGGAAGGCGCTCGACACGGAGGCCGCGAAGATCGAGGCGATCCTCCGTATGGCTTATCCCATGAGCGCGCTGACCTTCACGCACGGCGGCTCACGCGCGAAGGGCACTATGATCCGCGAGGACTACGATCTCGATGAGGTGGCGTATTTCGGGAACGGCGACACGGAGCCCGGCGAGACGCTCGAAGACATTTACGAGAACGTGGCCAAGCTTGTAGCCAAGCACTATACGGTACGGCGCAAGCGCTCGGCCCTCCGACTTGGCATGAAGGATGGCCGCGATCTTAAGGTTGACCTCGTTCCTGGCCGCTACGTTGATGCGTCGATGACCGATGTCTTCATCCACCAGAATGAGGGCAGCAAGGAGAGGTTGAAAACCAATATCCGCAAGCACATCGCGCACATACAGGGCAGCGGTTGCACCGACGAAATCATGTTGGGCAAGCTCTGGCGCACGCGCAACGGCATTGGCATTAAGACGTTCCCCCTAGAGCTGCTCGTGATCGAAGCGCTGCGGCCGGACGGCAGTGGTAGGCTCAGTGACAGGTTCGAACGGGTGCTCACGGTATTTGCAGAGGACATCGGCAACCTCACCATCGAGGACCCCGCGAACCGGACGGGCAATGACCTCTCGCACGCGCTGTCAGCAAGGTTGCGCACCGAGCTCTCAAAGATTGCAGCCGACACACTCGCCACCGCGCGCGAATACGGCTGGGAGCATGTCTTCGGCAAGGTGCAGGGGCTCCAGGCAGCGCCGAGGGTGGAGGTCCTGCGTGCGGCCGCGGCCGGCATCGCGCCCACAAAACCCTGGTGTTCGCTGACATGAGCGCACCTTGGTTCGAGCGCGACCCGGCCGCGTATAGAGCCCTCGAACGGCTCTTGCGCGCGCGCCACCCCACACTGCATGCCTTCATTGAGAACGGCGAATGCCGCCTGCGCGGCACCTACGCTGCGATCGATGGGGATCGCTACGCGCTTGAGATTGCCTTGCCCGCCAACTATCCGCGCTCATTGCCGGATGTTTGGGAGACGGGCGGGCGCATTCCGCGCGAGATCGATCGCCATGTTTTTCCCGCCAGCGGTGCCCTGTGCCTCGGCGTGCCGCTGGCGCTCTGGATCGCGATGAAGGGTGACTTCAGCGTGGATCGCATGCTCGACTACCCTATCCGCGGCTTCCTGGTCGGCAACAGCCTGGTCGAACAGGGTGAGCCTTGGCCGCACGGTGACCGGTCGCATGGCGCCGCCGGCATCCTTGAGCATTTCGGGGAGTTCGTCGGTACGGCAGACCCTATGATGGTCGGGTCGCTTCTTGTCAATTTGCTCGAGCACAAAGTGCGAGGTCACTGGCTATGCCCGTGCGGCAGCGGCCGGATTATCCGGAAGTGCCATCGTGAAGCGGTCGAGACCTTGCGGCAGGCACCACCTTCGATGCTGACCCATGCCCTCGAGACGATCGTGAAAAACCTGAAGCACCGACGGGAAATGAGCGCGGCAGCCTGAAGCAAGACCGGATGAGCCAGGAATCTATCGCGGCACGGCGAGCTTCTCGGCTATTGATGAGATAACTGTGAATTATCGCTCTTGGGTGCGCCCGCGTAATTACGGTCGCCACGGGCAGTAGTACGCGCTGCATGCATCGCCGCACCTTGCTGGCGCTTTCTTCCTACACCACGCACAACGCCTAGAATCGCTTTGCTATTTTTCGTAGCGTCACCCGCGGGTCACAAACCCGATGTCTACTTCGCGTATTGCACAGTCCACGCTTTTTCCAGGAGGCTCCCGCGTGGCCACGCCAAAAGCGGAGGAAATGCATGCTTGTGATCGCTTTGTCTCTCGTAGCCACTTAGCTCCACTCATTTTACGCTTCCTGTCGATTTCACTGGGCGGGCGCTCGGTCGCCCAACGCTGGCGAGCTTGACTCCGTAATCTCTACTGCCGTGACAGCTCTGCGGCTCCGCATCTCTGGTGCGGAACGGCCCCCGTATTGCGTGATCAGAAGGGAAAGAGCATGGCTCCTCTACTCAAGCCGTCCGAGTGTAGCGTGTTGGTCCTGGACAGTGCCAGCGAGCCGAGCGTTCAACACGCTGACGTCGGCCGCGACCGGATCCTGCGGGCTGCCTCCTTGTGCGGCATCCCATCGTTTTTCGCTGCGCGCGACCACACGAAGTCAGCCGCGCACGGTGCCCCACCGAAATCGCCCAATCAACACATTTACAGTCCCCCAATGCCGGGAAGCCCTTGGGCCGAAACGCCTCTCGGCCTCGCGCTCGCCAAGACGAGCCGGACGTCGCTGCTCATTTGCGGCTACTGGCTCGACGAATGCATCACCTTCACAGCGCTCAACGCGCTCGCGGAGGGCTACGACATCTACCTCGTGACCGATGCTTCGCCGCCCCTCGAGGTGGACCAGCAGCACATATCAATCTTGCGTCTTGTCCAGGCTGGCGTCGTTCCCACCACCGCCAGACAAGTTGTCCGCGAGTGGGCCGGTGAAATCCCTGACGCCGACCAGAGAGCCCAGCTTCTAGCTCTCCTATAGCGCGCTCGGTCCGTGTTCATCATAAGTAAAGTTCCTCACCAGCTGCACGCCTTGGTTGGCCCGCCCCTTGAACGCACGTGCCCAATGGGAGGCGTTGCGGCGCTGGCGAGCAAGCAGGCGTCCACTCCGCAATTGTACAAGACCGAGCACATCAAGCTCGTCCGCTGCAACGCACACGGTCCCATCGAACATGACGTTCGAGGTGTCGTATGCCGCGTCGACGATTCTATGTGGGCCCAGCCTGGCCGCCCCGCCTCAGCAACTACGATTATCTTCGCGCCGTTGGAGACGCCGATTGGGCCTGGGAGTTCCTGCGCCGCAGTCCGCTTTACCAGCGCGACCATCGCTTGTATCAGCTGTTCTCCGAAAGGCCCGTCCGGCACACGCGCGGCCTCCTCTTGACAAAAACGCGCCGGCGCTGCCGTCGCGCGGAGGCCTGGGACCTCAGTTCCTTTCGTCGACCCAATGTTGCCAGTGCTCCAGGCGCCGGTCACGTGGTTGCCAAGCAGCGACCTTCCGGTCATGACGGCTCGCGCCGACCGGCTCGGTGTCGCCGCCGACGCCGATTTTTGTGCCGACGTCTTGCACGGGCTGGCATCGATCCACATTGATGCGGTCGGCCGGCAGCATGTCGTCGTCAAATCCGGCAGCCGCCGGGTGACGATCTGCATCCGGGGAGCCGCCGTTGCCGTCGCGCCAGCCAGGGTCACATTCGAGATGACCAGCCTGGCAGGCCTGTTCGCGGCACAGCGCAGGGTCGCAGCATTGCAGCAGATCTTCGACGATGAACCGGCCAGCGACCCGACTTGGACCATCACAGGTCAGGAGAAGCGCGACGCCTTGATCGCGCTGGACGCCCTTTGCAACGGCGCCAGTCACCGTGACGTGGCAATACTGATCTTCGGATCGAACAAAGTCGATGCGGAATGGTCCGCCGATGGTTGTGACCTCAAGGACTACGTCAGGCGCTGCCGCAACCGCGGCGTGCGCTTCATGCAGGGCGGCTATCGTCGCCTGCTCCGATGACCCCGTGGCGTTTAGCGAAAATTTGTACGAGCCACTGCCGCCCCGTTCAGACTTCCCGCATTGTCTCGCAGTGTTTCACTTCTGCACGGTGTGTCATGTCGGAACACGAAGAGACGCCCTTCCTGACGGCTGCGGAAGCGGCCGTATTCCTGAATTTGAACCCCCGCATCCTCGACACTATGCGTGGCGACGACGTGGATCGCGACGGGTCTCCCTACCTGACGGTGGTCGAGGCCGCCGCCTTCCTGCGCCTCAAACCCCGCACGCTCGATAACATGCGCTGCAACGGTATCGGCCCAACCTATTGCAAGCACGGTGGCCGCATCCGCTACAGCTTTCAGGACGTCGTCGCCTGGTCCAGGGCCAGCCGCCGCAGGTCTACGGCCGAGAAGGCGCCTCCTTGAGAGCCGGGTGGATTGCAGCCATCGTTGTCGTGGCGGTGATCTCCACGATCATATCGCCGCGGCGTTTACTCTTTGTCTGGAATGTCACGCCCAGCACTCCGATCGGGTTTTACATCGTCACGCAGGCTATACCCAATCGCGGCGACCTCGTTGTCACGCGTCTGCCACCTGGCATGGAAGCCCTGGCCGTATCCCGTGCCATGTTGTCTGCCAATACTCCGGTCTTGAAGCCGATCGCCGCCCTCGCCGGCGATCTCGTTTGCCGTTCCAGCTCCACGGTCACCATCAACGGGCGCTTCGCCGCCATCGCGCGGGAGCTCGACCGACATGGCCGCAGCCTGCCAATTTGGCGAGGCTGCCGCCGACTCTCAGCATCTCAAATCTTCATCCTTGCCGGCCATCCAGACAGCTTTGACAGCCGCTACTACGGGCCTCTAGACGCGCATCGTGCGCGCGGCGTTGCACATCCGCTGCTGACCTTTGCAAATTGACCTCCGCGGACGCCCGTCCGAGCCCAGGACAACCTCCCGCCTTGCTCGGAGCAAGATAAACAGCACCGACGGCATCCACGTGCATCCGTGTCACGAAGCGCATGGTTCTCCGCGTCAAACGTCTCGGCCAAATCGCTGGTAGTGACTATGAGCAAGATAAAGAGCTCACGCTCGACGGAGCGGTAGGTTCTTTGCAACCGCATGTTCACGATTTCAAGTTGCCCATCTCTTTTTGAGTTGATGATCACAATGGCGGGTCCCTCCCGTGGGCCAACGGCCCACACTCGGGTCGCGCTCTATCGCGCGGCAAATGAGGCCGCGCGACCGAGCCCCGACGACGCGGGTCTCGGCCCATTCGGGTCACGATCGCTCCCGCGGTCGCTCGTGGCACGCGCATCTGCAACAACGCGCACGAGCTTCGAGCCAACATCCGTGCGGCTTCGAGGTTTTGTGCTCTCCCGAGACGAGATTCCCTGGCGATATAGTGACCGCATCTCCCCGCGCCGAGCCGGTGATCGCTCACCCCATCCTCAACGCCACGGCGCCTGGTTCCTTCGGTCTGCACGCCCATGCCCGCCGATACGGTGCGCAGGGTGTCGCAGGCGACGCCTTAGAGGCAAGCCGGCTGCGCCGGCTCCTCCGCTGCGCTGCGGCCCTGCGGGTGCCTCAGGCGTCTAGCCCGCGACGAGATGCGCACATCCGGCGGGAGATGGGCTTCCGCCGGATCGAAGAAAAGGAGCATCATCATGGCTACCATCGGATCCGTCACGAAGCGTACCGACGGCCGCTACGAAGGCGAGCTGCGCACGCTCTCTATCCGTGCGGAGATCACCATCCTGCCGGTCGGCGACAAGTCATCGCCGAACCAGCCCGACTTCCGCGTGCTCTCGCAGGGCATCGAGATCGGCGCCGGCTGGCTCCGCACCGGTCAGACTTCCGGCAAGGAGTACGTCGCCCTGTCGATCGCCGCACCGGAGTTCGGTGCGCGGACGCTGTACGCCAACCTCGGGCGTGCCGCTGGTCAGAGCGATGAGAACGTCTACGCTCTGATCTGGAATCCGCAGGACTGAGCGCGCCACGCTCTGGCCCTCGCGCCTGCGGGCGCGGGGGCCTTTCGCGCGTTTCGTCTCCCGGCAGCTCTGACGACGCGCAACGCCCACCCACCCGCCCAGCGATGATGGTCGACTTGGCTGTTGCGATGGTGCCGCGGCTGAGTTTTGCGTGCTTCTCTGCTGTGCCGCGATTCCCGTCGAGATCGGCCTTCACATTCTCGCTTTCCGTTTGGGCCAGGCCGTCTCGGTTGTGCCTTTCACCTGGAGCGGCGTCGGCATTTGCGTGATGTGCGTCATGACATTGCGTGACAGTCCGTGCAGTGAGATACCAGGGATAGGGGACATCAAGATAAAAGACGCGTGCTGCGGGCAATGTAACATATTGATTCACTGGAATGTTTTTGACGTCAGGTGGTGACGCGCATACGTCACGACATAGCCAAGTCGCTGAAATCGCGCGTTGTTTTTGACGCCATCTTGAAACGTTGGCGGAGCGATCCAAGTCGTGGAGTCGATCGTTGGAGAGACCACTCCCATGTCCGACGGCGACTTCACGCCGAAGCTTGGCCGCATCCGCGATCCAGGTCGCGCCAAAGCGCTGCGGCACGCCCAACGCGTGCTCGGCGAGGCGGTCAAGACGCGACCGTTGCGGCGTCCCAGCCACATCGGACCCAACGCGTTCAAGCGCGGGTTGGCGCAGGGTGCCGTATCGGCCTCCGGTCTGTTCAAGCCCGGCACGCGCCGCGTCATCGTCAAGGCACGCTACACCCGCGAGAAGGCTGGCGAGCTCGGCGCAGCGCGGGCACACCTGCGCTACATCCAGCGCGACGGCGTCACGCGCGAGGGCGAGCCAGGCCGGCTCTACGATCCGGCCGGCGATGATGCCGACGGTCAAGCCTTCCTCGCCCGCTCTGAGAATGACCCGCATCAGTTCCGCTTCATCGTCTCGGCTGAGGACAGCGAGCGGCTGGCGGACCTCAAACCGGTCATCCGCGATCTTATGCAGCAGATGGAGCGCGATCTCGGCACCAAGCTGGACTGGATTGCGGTCGACCATTTCAACACCGGTCATCCCCACACCCATGTGGTCGTACGCGGCCGCGACGACCGCGGCCAGGACCTGGTGATGGCCCGCGACTATATCGGCCACGGCATCCGTGCCCGCGCACAGGATCTCGTGACGCTGGAGCTGGGTCCCGAGACCGAGATCGAGCGCATCGCCAAGCTGACCCGGGAGGTGGTGCAGGAGCGCTTCACGCTGCTCGATCGCGCGCTCATCGGCCGCGCCAAGGACAACGTGCTGGCCATCACCGCCGCGGACGAAGGCGATCATGCCCGGCATGCCTTGCGGGTCGGGCGACTCAAGACACTCGAGCGCATGGGGCTGGCGCAAGAGCGGCGGCCCGGCGTGTGGCAGCTCGATGCCGACCTCGATGGCAAGCTGCGCCGGCTCGGCGAGCGCGCCGACAAGATCAAGATGATGCAGCGGGCGCTGGCCGACGCCGGCCTCGATCGCAGCGCCGCGAGCTATGCCGTGTTCGATCGTGGCCCCCGCCGTCAGCCGTTGTTCGGCAAGGTGGTCGGGGTCGGCTTCGTCGACGAGATCACCGATCGTCATTACGTGGTGGTCGACGGCACCGACGCCCGCGTGCACTACGTCGAGCTGGGGCGACTCAAGCCGGACAATGTGCCGGCGCGTGACAGCATCGTGCGCATCACCGGCGACCGCCTCGACGGCAAACCGCAGTCGGCGCCGCGCCTGCAGATCCTGTCGCGCGACGATGTCGCCCGGCTCGCCACCTACGATGGGCCGGTGTGGCTCGACCGCCTGGCCACGACGCCCGATGCGTCGATGCAGGCCGCACGTGGTTTCGGTGCCGAGCTGTCACGTGCCGTTGCCGAGCGCCGCAATTGGCTGGTCTCGAACGACTTGGGACGTGTCCGCGGCGATGGTGCCTTCGAAGTGCGCACGTCGGCCTTTGCGCGCTTGCGGCAACGCGAATTGCAGCGCGTCGGTCAGGAGACGGCTGCCCGTGTGCGTGCGCCCTATCAGCCAGCCGCTCCGGGACAGCAGATTCAGGGGCGTATCGGCGACACCATCGACGCGCCGGGCGGTAAGGTCGTCATCGTGCATCGTGCCGGAGATTTCACGGTGGTGCCATGGTCGAGGCGCTTGGAGCAGATGCGTGGCCGCGAGGTTGTCGGCACCATGGGAGCGCACGAGCTGATGATCGGTCGCTCGCGCGGACGTGTCGGACCGCAGCGGTGAGCTCGACATCCATTGATGCTGAGGGTTGCGATGGGGCGCCACACTTTGGGGCCGCCCCTCGCCCGGTGGGCTCGGGTCGCGCTCTAGTGCGCGGCGGCCATTGGCCGCGCACCGGAGCCGCGTGCCAGGCGCGCGTCTCCGCCCATCCGGGTGACGATCGCTCGGCCGGACCACGCTGCCGATGTGACCATGCCGTCCAAGCGACCGGAAGACCGGGCCCACCAGAAAGCAGGACCTCGCCTGCTTCCCAAAGCCGCCCCCGGGATCGGTGAAGGGCGGCTCCGGGAAGCAGGACAGCGAGCCTGAAACTGGTGCGCGCCGCGGTCGCAAGAGGCGGCGGCGCGGCGAGGTTTTGACAGGTCAGTGCGGGACTCGCGATCACACAGAAACGTGATTTAATTCAATAAGATAACGGCTCTTTCCAATAGAACAAAAAAGGAACATATGCTAAGGTGATTGGGTCTTGAGACGCGAGTGTCGGCACCCTTTTTGTGTGGAGTTTTCGCCATGACGCACATCGCCCGTCCCGACATCTATCAGACCATCACGGCCAAGATCGTCGCCGCCGTAGAGGCCAGCCCCGGCGACCCCGTCATGCCATGGCAGCGCGGCGGCTTCAACGCCGTGCTGCCCAAGAACGCCGTCACCGGCAACGACTATCGTGGCATCAACATCCTGGCGCTGTGGGTCACCGCGCTCGATTGCGGCTACGAGGCCGGGCTGTTCGCCACCTACAAGCAGTGGGCCTCGATCGGCGCCCAGGTGCGCAAGGGCGAGGCCGCCGCGCCCATCGTGTTCTATCGCCAGCTTGAGATCGCCAAGGAAGGCGAGGGGACAAACGAGGGCGACACCGAGACCGTGCGCATGGCGCGCGGCTATTGGGTGTTTGCCGCCGAGCAGGTCGACGGCTTCACCGTGCCGACCGCGTTGCCGCCCGATCCCATCCAACGCATCGCCGCTGCCGATGCCTACGTCACTGCTACCGGCGCCCGCGTCGTCACCGGCGGCAGCCGCGCCTGCTACCGCCCCGCCACCGATACCATCCACATGCCGGACGAAGCGCGCTTCTTTGATGGCGACGGCCGCACGCGCACCGAGGCGTTCTACAGCGTGCTGGGCCACGAACTGGTGCACTGGAGCGGCGCCCAGCCGCGCCTGCAGCGCACGCTCGGCAAGCGCTTCGGCGATGATGCCTATGCCATGGAGGAATGCTGCGCCGAGATCGGCGCGGCGTTCCTATGCGCCTGCCTCGGTATCGCCCACGAGCCGCATCCCGACCACGCCCGCTACATCCACCATTGGCTCAAAGTCCTGAAAGACGACGCGCGCGCCATCTTCGCCGCCGCCGCGCGCGCCCAGGAGGCTGTGACCTATCTCGACGGCCTGCAGACCCCGGCCGCGCAGCAATTGGCCGCCGCTTGACGGAGGAGAGACCTATGATCCGCGACCTGCAGCACATTCCGCTCGCCGACCTCAAGGTGTCCAAGCTCAACGTGCGCAAGCACGGCGCCAGGGACATCGACAGCCTCGCCGCCTCAATCGCCGCCATCGGCGTGATTCAGCCGCTGCTGGTGCGCAAGAACTGTGAGGGCTTCGACGTGGTTGCCGGGCAGCGACGCTACCTCGCCGCGCGCAAGCTCGGCGCTGCCGCGCACCCTAACGCCGATCCGCTGCCCTGCATGGTGCTGACCGCCGACGATGACGCTGCTGCCATCGAGGCCTCGCTGGCCGAGAACGTCGAGCGCCTGTCGATGGACGAGATGGATCAGTACGAAGCCTTCGCCCGGCTGCGCAGCAAAGGCTTGGACGAGGCCGAGATCGCCGCTCACTTCGGGGCGTCGGAGCAGATCGTCAGACGGCGCTTGGCGCTGGCCAAGCTCGATCCCGACATCCGCGGCCGCTATCGCGCTGGCGAGATCGACGCCGCAACCCTGCACCTGCTGACGCTGGCCACCAGGGAACGGCAGAAAGCATGGCTGGCGCTGGCGACCGATCCCGAGCAGGAACCGCCGCCGCCCTGGCAGCTCAAGGCTTGGCTGCTCGGCGGCGCCGAGATCGCCACCAGTGCGGCGCTGTTCGACGAGGCGCAGTATGACGGCGCTATCGTCGCCGACCTGTTCGGCGAGGAGCGCTACTTCGCCGACGCGGAAACGTTCTGGCGCTTGCAGAACGCCTCCATCGCCGAGATGCGCGACAGGCTGCTGGCATCCGGCTGGTCGCAGGTGCACGTGCTGGAGCCCGGCACACGCCTCGACACCTGGGATTACGAGAGCACCACCAAGGCCGATGGCGGCGCCGTCTACATCGAGGTCGAAGGCGACGGCCATGTCAGCATCCGTAAAGGCCTGCAGCCCAAACGCAAGGGTGCACGCAGGCGCGGCGACAGCACCAGCGAGCCACGCGAGGGGAGCACGTCGGTCGAGCGTCCCGAGATGACGCAGGCACTCGCCAGCTACGCCGATCTCGTACGCCACAGCGCCGTGCGGCTCGCCGTCGCGCGGACACCGAAGGTGGCGCTGCGCCTGCTCGTCGCGCACGCCATCGGCGGCGCGAAATGGTGGAAGGTTGGACCCGAGCAGCAGGCGCCGCACAGCGAAGCCATCGGCGCGGCCATCGCCGCCCTGCCGACACAGGCCGCGTTCAGCGCGTTGCGCGACGAGATGGTGAGCGCGTTGGGCCTCGGCGATGACGAAGGAGCACTGATTGCCAACGACTCCAGCGGCGCGCGCACGGCAGCGGTGTTCGCCAAGCTCCTGGACATGCCGGACAAGGACGTCACCCGGCTGCTGGCCGTGGTGATGGCCGAGACCCTGGCGGCAGGCACGGCTCTGATCGACGCGCTCGGGCAGCGGCTTGCCGTCGATGTCGGTGCACAGTGGCAGCCCGACGAGATGTTCTTCGGCCTGCTGCGCGACCGCCAGACCATCGGCGCCATGCTGACCGAGGTGATCGGCAAGCGGGCGGCCGACTGCTACCTGACCGCTACCGGGACCGCGAAGAAGGAGATCGTGCGCAAGGCCCTGGCAGGCGACGGCCGCAGCCAGGTGACAGGATGGCTGCCGCGCTACATGGCCTTCCCGCAGGGCGGCTACACCGAGCGTCCGCTCAGGTCCGACCGGCCGCCCGCGGCCTGATGCGCTCGCGGTGGGGATCGCGGTAGCGGCGCGGTCCCGGCCATGGCGCGGTTTATATATTTGTTATTTTGCATAGCCATACTAAGTCTCGATGGCATTCTTCAAACTTGCATTTGGTTTGAATATGAGCTATTTTGCTCAGCAGGGTTATGCGAGAAAAAGGCAAATTAAACCAGCTTGAACACCTGCTCCCGGAAGGGTTGCTGGTCGATGCCGCGTGGCTGAGCCGGCGGGGCTATTCCACGGGGTTGCGCAGCCAGTATGTTGCCGCCGGCTGGCTGCAGCAACCGGTGCGCCGCGTGTATCAGCGCCCACGCGGCCCGCTCGGTTGGCAGCAGGTCGTCGTCTCCCTGCAAACCCTGCTCGCCCGCGATCTGGTGGTCGGCGGCCGCACCGCGCTCGAGCTGCACGGCTTTGCCCACTACCTGCAGCAGCAGACCACCAGCGTCACCCTCTACGGGCCGCAGTCGCCGCCGACCTGGCTGCAGGATCTCGACATCGGCGTGCGCTTTGCCTATCGCAACGACGGCAGGCTGTTTCGCAAGCAGCGCGTCTCGACGGCGCCGCACTTGCTCGATGCCGAAGCCGGGCCGCATCCCGCCCGACCCGACAGCGTCGTCGCGCAGTCATGGGGTCCATGGCGCTGGCCGTTGATGCTCTCCGCTCCCGAGCGCGCCATCCTGGAATTGCTCGACGAGCTCCCCGACAAGGAAAGCTTCCATCAGGCGGACATGCTGATGGAGGGCCTCAGCACGCTCAGTCCCGCGCGCCTGCAGACACTGCTCGTCGACTGCCGCAACGTCAAGGTCAAGCGCCTGTTCTTCTTCTTCGCCGACCGCCACCAGCACGCCTGGCTCAAGCGCTTGGAAAGGTCGGCCATCGATCTGGGCTCCGGCAAGCGTATGCTGGTGAAAGGCGGCAGATTCGACGCCAAACACCTGATCACGGTGCCCGAGACGTTCGATGGCGTTCAATGAGAGCTACCGCCGCCAGGTCGCGCTGCTGCTGCGCACCATGCCCTTCATCGCCCAAGAGAACAGCTTTGCGCTGAAGGGCGGCACGGCGATCAACCTGTTCGTGCGCGACCTGCCGCGGCTCTCCGTCGACATCGACCTGACCTACCTGCCGCTGCTGCCGCGCGCCCGATCGTTGGGTGCCATCGACAAGGCCATGCAGCGCATCGCCGCCCGCGTGCAAAAGGCCATCAAAGCGGCCCACGTTACGAGCGCCGCCGTCGAAGGCGCCGTCACCAAGCTGTTCGTGCGCGAGGCCGGCGTGCAGATCAAGATCGAGGTCACTCCCGTCATGCGCGGCTGCGCCTACGCGGCCGAGCTGCGCGGCGTCTCGCCCGCCGTCGAGGCGGCCTTCGGCTTTGCCGAGATGAAGGTGCTTTCCTTTCCCGATCTCTACGCCGGCAAGATCGTCGCCGCCTTCGACCGCCAGCATCCGCGCGATCTGTTCGATGTGCGCGACCTGCTCGCCAACGAGGGCATCGACAATCGGCTGCGGGCCGCCTTCATCGTCTACCTGCTCAGCCACAACCGGCCGATGGCCGAGGTGCTGGCCGTGCGTCCCAAGGACATCGTCGCCGAGTTCGCCACGGGCTTCCAGGGCATGACGGCCGCGCCGGTAACGCTGGACGAGCTGATCGCCGCTCGCGCCGCGCTGGTCGACGGCATGATCAAGAACATGCCGCAGGCGCACCGCGCTTTCCTTGTTGCCTTCGAATCCGGTGCGCCGGACTGGAC
Source organism: Hyphomicrobiaceae bacterium (assembly GCA_046154585.1). Taxonomy (GTDB): domain Bacteria; phylum Pseudomonadota; class Alphaproteobacteria; order Rhizobiales; family Hyphomicrobiaceae; genus CADEFX01. The sequence continues at coordinate 21,788 of JBJXDX010000087.1, forward strand.
GCTGCTCGCCGTGCCGAAAGCCGACCGACTGCCGGCGGTCAAATGGCGCCAGCAGAACCTCGCCAAATTGACCAACAACAAACGCATCGCGCTGGTGGCACAGCTCGAAGCGGTGCTGCAGCAGCCCGCTACGCCGTCGCAGTTCACGCTGTTTCCGGAGCCGGGCGCTCCCAAGCCAAAGCGCCGCAAACGCTGATCCGTGTCGCCTTCGGCGGCAGTCGCGCTGACGATCTGCACGCAGCTGCACGGCGCCGCACGCGACCGCACACGTTTCACCGCGAATCCCAATTCACTTGAACCAGCGGCCTCACGCATCCTGATCCCCACGGCGTGTCAAGCGCCAGGGGGAAGCACCGATGCCGTCGAGCCGCAGTCTCGCTCTGCAAGCCGTCACCGCTGTTCTGTTCACGCTGGGCATCGTGTGGGCGGCGACGCAGTGGGCGGCAGCTATGCTCGGGCATCAGCCGGCGTTGGGCGTTGCATGGTTCAGCATAGGCGGCGTCGCCGTCTATGCGCCATGGAAGCTGTTCGCCTGGTGGCTCGCGTTCGACGCACAGGCGCCGAACGTGTTCCGCCGCGCCGGCATGCTGGCCCTCGCCGGTGGCATCGCACCCGCACTGATCGCCATCGGGGGAGCCGCCTGGCGGAGCCGAGCCAACGCAACCAAGACCACGTATGGCTCGGCCCGCTGGGCGGACTATAACGACGTGCGCGACGCCGGCCTGCTGGCGCCGCGCGGCGTCGTGCTCGGCCTCTTTGATGACGCCTATCTGCGTCATGACGGACCCGAGCACGTACTCGCCGTGGCGCCGACGCGCTCCGGCAAGGGCGTCGGCCTGGTGCTGCCGACGCTCTTGAGCTGGCCCGGCTCCGCCGTCGTCCACGACATCAAGGGCGAGAACTGGCAGCTCACCGCCGGCTGGCGCGCCAGTTTCTCCAGCTGCCTGCTGTTCGATCCCACCAATCGGCTCTCCACCCGCTTCAATCCCCTGCTGGAGGTGCGCAAAGGCGAGAACGAGGTGCGCGACGTGCAGAACATCGCCGACATCCTCGTCGATCCGGAAGGCGCGCGTGACCGCCGCGATCATTGGGAAAAGACCGCCCATGCCCTGTTGACCGGCGCCATCCTGCACGTGCTCTACGCCGAGGCCGACAAGACGCTGCACCGCGTCGCCACCTTCCTCGCCGATCCGGCGCGGTCGATCGAGCGCACGCTGCGCATCATGCTGACCACCAATCATCTCGGCGCCGATTCCGCGCCGATGGTGCATCCGGTGGTCGCCTCGGTCGCGCGCGAGCTGCTCAACAAAAGCGATAACGAGCGTTCCGGCGTGGTGTCGACGGCCATGAGCCTGCTCGGGCTGTATCGCGACCCGATCGTGGCCGGTACCACGGCGTGGTCCGACTGGCGCATCGCTGACCTGATGGATCCCGCGCGCCCGATCTCGCTCTATCTGGTGGTGCCGCCCTCGGACATCTCGCGCACCCGGCCGCTGGTGCGCCTCATCCTCAATCAGATCGCGCGCCGGCTGACCGAAAAGCTGGAGGCGTCCGCCGGCGCCAAACCGCCGGCGCGCCAGCTCCTCCTGATGCTCGACGAGTTTCCGGCACTCGGCCGGCTGGAGTTCTTCGAGACGGCGCTGACGTTCCTGGCCGGCTACGGCGTGCGCGCTTTCCTGGTGGCGCAGTCCCTGAATCAGATCGAGAAGGCCTACGGCCCCAACAACGCCATCCTCGACAACTGTCACGTGCGCGTCGCCTTCGCACCCAACGACGAGCGCACGGCCAAGCGCTTGTCTGAGGCGCTCGGCACCATGACCGAGCTGCGTGCGCAGCGCAATCTGGCCGGTCATCGCCTGTCGCCATGGCTGTCGCATCTCGCCGTGTCGAGCCAGGAGACACCGCGGCCGCTGATGACGCCGGGCGAGGTGCTGCAGCTGCCGGCTGCGGAGGCGCTCATCCTCGTCTCTGGCACGCCGCCGATCCGCGCCCGAAAGCTCACGTATTTCACCGACCGCAATTTCACCGAGCGCTGCCTGCCGCCGCCGCGGCTGGTACGCGCTGCCGATGACAAGGATGCACGACGCACCGCCGATGATTGGAGCGGCAGCACCCGGAGTGTCGACGCCCGCCTCGATCAACCCTGGTCCGATCTCGTGTCTTCGGCAGGACGGGCGCCCGAGCTGGAACCCGAGCAGGAGCGGTCGCCGCAGCTGCCGGGTGCCTCGAATGCCGACCTCGACCTGCTGCGCGACGACGAGGCTTCGGCGCCGTCGATTGCTGCCGGCGACGATGCCGTCGCCGCGCGCGTCATCGACGACGACGATCTTGCACCTGCGCTCTGAGAGACACCGATGAAACAGCGACTGACACTCTATCTGACGTCGGAGGCCGCCGATCGGCTCAACCTGGTCGCCAACTACCGCAAGGGGGCCAAGTCGGCACTGGTCGAGGAGGCATTGGCGCGTTACCTCAACCCGGAGCGGAACCGATTGCTCGATGATGCCGTGCTGCGGCGCCTGGACGGGCTGACCAAGGCCATCGGTATCGTGACGCGCGACGGCGCTATCGCCACCGAGACGCTGTCGCTGTTCGTCCGCTATTTTCTCACTATCACCCCGCCCTTGCCGCAGGCCGAGCAGGATGCTGCCCGGGCGCTCGGCCGCCAGCGCTTCGAAGTATTCGTGGCGCAGGTCGGACGCCGACTCGGCACCGATCACCGCTTGGTGTCGGAAGTGCTGGAGAGCATCGCCGCGCACAATCCCGATCTGTTCGCCACCGCCAGCGACGATGCGCCCCTCAAGGCCGCGCCCGCCGAGCCGCCGGCGCGCGACCGCAAGGCTCCCGCCGCGCCAAGGGGAAACGGTCATGGCTGATCTGTTTTCGTTCGCAGTTCAGCAGGCCCAGGGGCGCCGGCGGCAGATGCTGCGGACAGCCTTCGGTCCGGTCATCGCCGCCGCGCTCGCCGACCCAAGCGTGATCGAGGTGATGCTCAATCCCGACGGCAGGCTCTGGCTCGACAAGGCTGGCAGCGGCCGCAGCGACACCGGAGAGCGCGTCGAGCCTGCCGAAGCGGAACGCATCATCCGCCTGGTGGCCGCACACATGCGACGCGAAGTGCACGACAAGGCGCCGATCGTCTCCGCCGAACTGCCGGAAAGCGGCGAGCGCTTCGAGGGCCTGATGCCGCCGATCGTCTCGGCGCCGTGCTTTTCCATCCGCAAGCCGGCCGAAGTGCTCTACCGGCTCGCCGACTATGTGGCTGGCCGCATCGTGACGCCGCGCCAGGCCGAGGCCCTCAGGGGAGCGGTGCGCGAGCGCAAGAATATTGTCGTGGTCGGCGGCACGTCGTCGGGCAAGACCACGCTCGTCAACGCGCTGCTGGCCGAGGTCGCTGATCTCGATGAGCGCGTCGTGATCCTCGAAGACACCCGCGAGCTCAGGTGCGCCGCCGCCGATTGCGTGGCGCTGCGCACCCGGCCGGGCGTTGCCTCGCTGGCGGATCTCGTGCGCTCGACCCTGCGGCTCAGGCCCGACCGCAGCATCGTCGGCGAGGTGCGCGGCCCCGAAGCGCTCGACATGCTGAAGGCCTGGAACACCGGCCATCCGGGCGGCATCACCACCGTGCACGCCAACTGCGCCGTCTCCGCGCTGCTGCGCCTCGAGCAGCTGATCCAGGAGGCCGTCGTCACGGTGCCGCGCGACCTGATCGTGCAGGCCATAGACGTAATCGTGTTCCTGAGCGGCCGCGGCAGCGAGCGCCGCGTCGAGACGGTTGCCGAGTTGGTCGATCTCGACGCACACGGCGACTACGTCCTCAAACCCTTGGCACCGCCCGTTTTGCATGCGGTTCCCGGCACACGGAGTCCTGCCCATGCGGATTGATCACGCGAGCCCTGTGCGCGCCCTCATCGTCTGGTTCGTCGCCGCGTGTTCGGACGCCCTTGCCGCCGGTGCGGCTCAGGCCGCCGGCTCCGGCATGCCCTGGGAAGCGCCGCTGCAGCGCATCCTGGAGTCGGTCGAGGGGCCCGTCGCCAAGATCATCGCCGTCATCATCATCATCGTCACCGGACTGAGCCTCTCCTTCGGCGACATGGGCGGCGGCTTCCGCCGGCTGCTGCAGATCGTGTTCGGCCTCTCCATCGCCTTCGCCGCCACCTCTTTCTTCCTGTCGTTCTTCTCCTTCGCCGGCGGCGCCCTCATCGACTGAAAGGATCAGCACATGCGCAGCGACGTTATCCCTGGTTACGAGGTGCCGATGCACCGCTCCCTCACCGAGCCGGTGCTGATCGCCGGCGCACCGCGCAGCTTCGCCATCCTCAACGGCACATTGTCGGCAGCCGTCGGGCTTGGCCTTCGCCTCTGGGTCGCCGGCCTGGTGCTCTGGCTCGTCGGCCACGCCGTCGCCGTCTGGGTGACGCGCAAGGACCCGGCCTTCCTGACCGTGCTGTCCCGGCACGCCCGCCACAAGGGGGCGCTGTCGTGCTGAGCCTCGCCGAATACCGCCGCCGCGAGAAGCACCTGGCCGACTATCTGCCGTGGGCGTGCCTGGTCGCGCCCGGCATCGTCCTCAACAAGGACGGCAGCTTCCAGCGCACCTTGCGCTACCGCGGCCCCGATCTCGACAGCGCCACCGAGGCCGAGCTGGTCGCCGTGTCGGCGCGCCTGAACAATGCGCTCAAGCGCTTGGGCGACGGCTGGGCCCTGTTCTTCGAAGCCGAGCGCGTGGCCGCTCGCGGCTATCCGCCAGGCTGCTTTGCCGACGCCGCCTCGTGGCTGGTCGATCAGGAGCGCCGCGCCGCCTTCGAGGCCGACGGCGCGCACTACGAAAGCCGCTATTTCCTGACCTTTCTCTATCTGCCGCCGCCCGACGCGGCCGGCCGCGCCGAGCGCTTCTTCTACGAGCGCGCCGAGCCGAAATCGATCGTCGCCGACGTGCGCGCGGAGTTGGCGGCGTTCCTCACCGAGACCGATCGGGCGCTCGAGCTGCTCACCGCCATCCTGCCGGAGGTGCGCGCATTGGATGATGCAGAAACGCTGAGCTACCTGCACGCCACCGTCTCCGAAAAACCACACGCGCTCGCGGTGCCCCAGGTTCCGGCCTACCTCGACGCCGTGCTGTGCGACACGCCGCTGACCGGCGGGGTCGAGCCCAAGCTTGGGCAGCTCCACTTGCGCGTCCTGACCGTGCTGGGCTTTCCCAACGTCACGACGCCGGGTCTGCTCGACGCCCTCAACGACCTCGGCTTTGCTTACCGCTGGGTGACGCGCTGGATCCCGCTCGACAAGACCGAGGCGACGCGGCAGCTGACCAAGTTGCGCCGGCACTGGTTCTCCAAGCGCAAATCGGTCACCGCCGTGCTGCGCGAGGTGATGTTCAACCGTGAGACCGCCCTCGTCGATCCCGACGCCGACAGCAAGGCGGCCGATGCCGACACCGCCTTGGAGGCGCTCGGGTCCGACGACGTCGCCTTCGGCTATCTGACCACCGCCATCGTCGTCGCCGACGCGGATGTGGCCAGGGCCGAAGAGAAGCTGCTGGGGCTCGAGCGCATCGTCAACGGCCGCGGCATCGCCACCATCCGCGAGAGCCTGAATGCGGTGGAGGCCTGGCTCGGCAGCCTGCCGGGCAATCCCTACGCCAACGTGCGCCAACCCATCGTCCATACCCTCAATCTCATCCACCTGATGCCGGTGTCCGCCGTATGGGCCGGCCCTGAGTCCAACCGCCATCTGCGCGCGCCGTCTTTGATGCTGGCGCAGACGCGTGGCTCGACCCCGTTCCGCCTCGACCTGTTCGTCGACGATGTCGGCCACACCCTGATCGTCGGCCCGACCGGCTCCGGCAAGTCGGTGCTATTGGCGACGCTCGCGCTGCAGTTCCGTCGCTTCATCGGCGCCCAGGTCGTCCTCTTCGACAAAGGCCGCTCCGCCCGCGCAGCGGCGTTGGCCATGGACGGCACGGCGCTCGATCTGGCGCTGGACGGCGACCTGGCGTTTCAGCCCCTAAAGGATATCGACAAGCCCGGCCCGCTGGCCTTCGCCCTCGACTGGGTGCTGGGCCTGCTCGCCAACGAGAAAGTCGCCGTCACTCCTGATGTGAAGGACGCCATCTGGACGGCGCTGCAGAGCCTGGCATCGGCGCCGCCCTCGGAGCGGACGCTGACCGGCCTGGCGGTGCTGGTGCAATCCAACCAGCTGAGCCAGGCGCTGCACCCTTACACGCTGGAAGGACCCTACGGCCGCTTGCTCGACGGCGCCGCGGACATGCTGGCGCTCGGCGATGTCGTGCACTTCGAGATGGACGGCCTGATGCAGGTCAAGCCGCTGGTGCTGCCGGTCCTGACCTATCTGTTCCATCGCCTCGAAGCTCGCTTCGACGGCCGGCCGACGCTGCTGGTGCTCGATGAAGCCTGGGTGTTTCTCGACGATCCATTGTTCGCCGCGCGCATCCGCGAATGGCTGAAGACGCTGCGAAAGAAGAATGTCGCCGTCGTATTCGCCACGCAGTCGCTGGCCGACATCGAGCGCTCGTCGATCGCCCCGGCGCTGCTCGAAAGCTGCCCGACGCGCATCTTCTTGCCCAATGATCGGGCGATCGAGCCGCAGGCCTCCGCCGTCTACGAGCGCTTCGGCCTCAACGCGCGCCAGATCGAGATCATCGCCCGCGCCGCACCGAAGCGCGATTACTACGCCCAGACGGCCCGCGGCAACCGGCAGTTCGAGCTCGGACTCGGGCCGATTGCGCTCGCCTTGACGGCGGCCGGGTCACCCGATGACCAACGCTTGATCGACCGTTGCGCCGGTACCACCGGATCTGCGGCGTTCGCCGCTGCCTTTCTGCGCGCCAAAGGCCTGGCATGGGCGGCGGAGCTGCTGGAAGAACAGCAAGCGCCGCAACTCACGGCGCAAGACAGGCCTCCGCCGCTGCCGCCCGCCGTCCGGCCTGCAGCGCGCAGCGTCATCAAGCCGGCCGCCGCGTTGTTCAACAGCACCGCCGTCGACGCGGTCCTCGCCGCGCAATCGCCGCCGAGTGCGGTGTCCGAGCGCCTATCGCCCTTCCGTATCGCTCCCATCAAACCGAAAAGGACCTCCCCATGAGACGCTCGCAGCGCAGACTGGCACTTGCCGGCTCCATCGTCGTCGCAGCCTGCATCGCCGCTACCGATGCTCGCGGCCTGACCGTGTTCGATCCCCTGAACTATGGACAGAACCTGCTCACCGCTGCCCGTGCTCTGCAAAGCATTCAGAACCAGGTGAGCCAGCTGCAGAACCAGGCGCAGCAATTGTTGCGTATGGACTTGAACCTACAGCCGCTCGGCGGCGGCATCGGTGGCGACCTGCAAAGCACGCTGTCACAGTTGCGCGCCCGCATCGGCGAAGGCAATGCGCTGGCGCTCAAAGTGCGTGAGACCGATGCAGCGTTCGAGCGGCTTTACCCCACGGCCTTTGGCGCCTCGGTGACCAACGACGATCTCGTGCGCGCGGCCAGGAGCCGCTGGGAGGAAGCACATGGCGGCTTCCGTCGCGCGGCGATGTTGCAAGGTCAGGTGACCGAGTCGATCGACGGCGACGGCCGGCTGCTCGATCGCGTGCTGCTGCGCTCGCAAGGATCGGTCGGTGCCCTGCAGGTGGCGCAGGCCGGCAATGAGCTCGCCGCCCTCAACGTCAAGCAGTCGCTGCAGCTGCAGGCGCTGCTCGCCGTCCAGCATCGTGCCGATAGCGCCGAGCGGCTGCGCACCCTGGTCGCCGAGGAGGAGGGGCGCCAAAGGTTCCGGTCCTTTGTCGGTGCGGGTCGCGCCTATTCGCCGGCCCGGTGACGGCGCGCTGAGACCGGGACGCAGACCAGCCTGAGCCTTCGATTTTGTAACAGAGCGCCGCTCACTCGTGGGCGGTGCACGGGAAGCCTTTGCTCATGAACGACCTCAATGTCATCGATCGCTTCACGGACGTGTTCAGCCGCTATATCGACTCCGGCTTCGGTCTGCTGGCCGGCGACGTCGCCTTCCTCACCGGCATCCTGGTCGCCCTCGACATCGTGCTGGCCGGCCTGTTCTGGGCCCTGATGGGTGAGGACAATGTTCCAGCCCAGCTGATCCGCAAGGTGCTGTACGTCGGCTTCTTCGCGCTGCTGCTCAACAATTTCTCCTCGCTCGCCGATATCATATTCCGTTCCTTCGCCGGTCTCGGTCTCAAGGCCAGCGCCGCGTCGCTCACTGCACAGGACCTGATGCGACCCGGGTTCGTCGCCGACACCGGCTTCACGGCGTCGCGGCCGCTGCTCGACAAGGCCGGAGAGCTGATCGGTTTCACCACGTTCTTCGACAACTTCGTGATCATCACCGTGCTGATGCTGGCATGGCTGATCGTGCTGCTGGCGTTCTTCGTCCTCGCCGTGCAGCTGTTCATCACCATCATCGAGTTCAAGCTCACCACGCTCGCCGGTTTTGTGCTGGTGCCGTTCGCCTTGTTTGGCAAGACCGCGTTCCTGGCCGAGCGGGTGCTGGGCAACGTCATCACGTCCGGCATCAAGCTGATGGTGCTCGCCATCGTGGTCGGCATCGGCTCCAACATCTTCGGCACCATCGTCACGCCCGCGTCCGGCACGGTTACGCTCAATCACGCCGTCTCCACCATCCTGGCGGCGCTGGCCGTGTTCGGGCTCGCCATCTTCGTGCCCGGCATCGCCGCCGGGCTCGTCAGCGGCGCGCCGCAGCTCGGTGCCGGTGCCGCGGTTGCAACCACAGCCGGCGCCGTCGGCGCGGGTGTCGCCGCCGGCGCACTGACACTTGGCGCCACCCGCCTTGCCGGCCGCGTCGCCGGCGGCGGCGTGCGTGCTGCCGCATCACTGACCGGAACTGTCGCCGCGGCGCACGAGCAGGGCGGCATGCGCGGCGTGGCCCAGGCAACCATTGTCAAACCCGCCGCCGGCGCAGCTGGATCTGCACTGGCGCCCGTGCGCGACGCCTATCGCCAGGGTGCCGCCTACGGCTATCGCGCCACGGCGCCGGCATCGGCTGATGGCGATGGTACAGCGCCGGGCTCGAGTTCCTCCGCACAGTCGGCCGGTCCCCCGGCATGGGCACAGAGCCTGTCGGGCCGCCAGCGCGTGCGCGACGCGGCCTTCGTCGCCGGGCAGGCCGTGCGTGAAGGCGACCGGCCAATGGCGCCGGCATCCCCCCACCTCAAGGATGAGAGCACGAAGAAATGAGCCCCATGCGCTTCAAGCGCTCGACGCTGCGCTATGGCGAGATGCCGCAACCCGTCACGCCCTATCAGAAGGCGGCCCAGGTCTGGGATCAGCGCATCGGCACGGCCCGCGCCCAGGCCCACAACTGGCGCTTGTTTGCTCTTGCCTGCCTCGCTGTGGCGCTGCTGCTCTCGGTCGCCTTCATCTGGCTCGGCCGGATGGGAACCGCCGTACCGTTCGTGGTGGAGGTCGATCGCAATGGCAGCGTGCGCGCGGTCGGCGCGGCCACCGAAAATTATCGGCCAACCGACGCGCAGATCGCCTTCCACCTGGCGCGCTTCATTGAGAACGTGCGGGGCCTGTCAATCGATCCGGTGGTCGTGCGCCAGAACTGGCTCAGAGCCTACGACTACACCACCGATCGCGCCGCCGTGACCTTGAACGAGTACGCGCGCGAGAACGATCCGTTTGCTGCCATCGGACGCATCACCGTCGCCGTCGAGATCGCCAGCGTGGTGCGCGCCTCCGACACCTCGTTCCAGGTGCGCTGGCTCGAGCGCTCGTTCGAGAACGGTGCCGCCAAGGATGCCAAGCGCTTCACCGCCATCCTGTCGCTCGTCGTCACGCCGCCGCGTACCGCCGAGCTCGTGCGCAAGAACCCGCTCGGCATCTACGTGCACGCCTTCAACTGGTCGCAAGACCTCAGTCCTGGAGAGAGCAAATGAACCTAGCCCGCTGGCTCGCTGCCGCGGCCGTAGCCGTGCTCGGCGCCTGCGCCCCGCGCGTGTTTGTGCCCGAAGTCATGCTCGACAATCTTGATCAGCGCCGCGCCGAGATTGCCAAAGAGCAAAAGCCGCGCGTCGAGATTGTCGAGATGCCGACTCCGCTGCCGCTGCCCGGCCAGCTCAAACCCCTGCCGAGAAAAGACGCTGCCGACAAGAAAAACGTACCCGATGCCGGGACGCCGAATGAGCGTATCGGCGCCGCCAATGCCGCCGCCAAAATCGAGCCGACCAAGGCCGGCTACATTAATGCCATCCAGGTCTATCCCTACACCAAGGGTGCGCTCTACCAGCTCTATGCCGCCGTCAACCAGGTCACTGACGTTGCCCTGGAAGGCGGCGAGAAGCTGCTCTCCGTGTCGGCCGGCGACACCGTGCGCTGGGTGGTCGGCGACACCACCAGCGGCGAAGGCAAGGACGCGCAAGTGCACATCCTGGTCAAGCCGATCGCGCCGGACCTCACCACCAATCTCGTCATTACCACCGACCGGCGCACCTATCACGTGGAGCTGCACGCTACTGACAAGACCTACATGGCGTCGGTGTCGTGGACCTATCCATCCGCCGCGCTGATTGCGCTCAAGCGTGAGATCGATCCCGCCTGGACCACGACGGTGGACTCAGGGGCAGATCCCGCATCGTTGAAGTTCCGCTACCGCATCGAGGGTGATGCGCCCTGGAAGCCGCAGCGCGTGTTCGATGACGGCACCAAGGTCTACATCCAGTTTCCGTCTGGATTGAAGCAGGGCGAGGCGCCGCCGCTGTTCGTCATCGGCGGCGATGGCAAGCCAGCGCTCGTCAACTACCGCGTCAAGGGCACGACGTACATCGTCGACCGCCTGTTCGCCGCCGCCGAGCTGCGTCTCGGCACGCCGCCACAGCAGGTGGTGCGCATCGTCCGCACCGACGCGGTGTGGAAGGAGCGGCAGCAATGACCACCGAGCCCGGTCCCGGTACGCCCGAAGCCGAAACGGATGCCGCACGCGAACCGCTCGAGCTGCGGGCGCGGCCGCGCCCGGTCACCCGCATCAATCGCAAATTGCTGGCCGCAGTTGCCGGGTTGGGTCTGTTCTTCCTGGCCGGCCTGGTGATGGTCGCCCTCAATCCGCCGAGCTGGCGCAACGCCGGTCCGCCGACCGAACTCTATAATGTCGACAACAAGCCGAAGTCGGATGGGCTGGCGCGTCTGCCCGCCACCTATGAAGGCCTCGGCACGAACCGAGGCACGCCCGCGGCGCCGACAGGGCCGAACGTTCCGCAGCTGGAAGCCCCCGACGCCGAGAGCGAGCGCGAGCAGGCCGAGCGCGTGCGCCTCGCCCGGCTGGCCGTACAGGCCCGCGAGTCGCAGCCGTTCTTCCGGCTGCAGCTGAAATCGCCGGCGCCTGAGCCGCGACCCGATCCGATCGCACGCCCCGAGCCGTCCGCGCGGCCGTTGCAGAGCGACGCCGGCGCACTCACCGCCGCCGTGGACGGCCTGCGCACGCAGCTCGACGGTACGGCTGCCGCAACGGACCCGACCGACCAGGCGCGCAAGCTCGCCTTCCTCAAGGCCGGACCGGAAAAAGAGATCTACAATCCGCATGCCTTGCAGCGGCCGGTGTCGCCCTATCAGCTGCTGGCCGGCACCATCATTGCGGCGAGCCTCGTCACGGGGCTCAACGCCGATCTGCCCGGCTTCGTCATCGCCCAGGTCACCGAGCACGTCTATGACACCGTCTCGGGCCGGCATCTGCTCATCCCGCAAGGCTCGCGGCTGATTGGCAAGTACGACAGCGTGGTCGCCTACGGCCAGGAGCGCGCCCTCGTCGTCTGGCAGCGCATCATCCGCCCAGACGGCTCGTCGATGGTCATCGACAATCTGCCCGCGACCGATACCGCCGGCTACGCTGGGCTGTCCGACGCCGTCGATTTGCACACCTGGAAGCTGCTGAAGGGCGTGGCGCTGGCGACCGTGCTCGGCGTCGGCTCCAGCCTTGCGTTCGGCTCCGGCAGCGGCGACAGCGATATCATCCGCGCGTTGCGCGAGTCGACCGGCCAGACCACCAATCGCGCCGGCCAGCGCCTGATCGAGCGCGAGCTCAACGTGCAGCCGACACTAACCGTCCGGCCCGGGTGGCCGCTGCGCGTGATCGTCCATAAGGACCTGATTCTGACCCCCTACCGCGGCTGAACTTGCAACAGAGGCGTTGTGCACATGCCGGTGATCGGAACCTTCAAGGCGGACAAGGACGGCTATGCCGGCACCATCCGCACGCTCAGCCTCAATGCCAAACTGCGCATCGTCGCCAACGACCAGAAGCAGACCGCGTCGGCGCCGGATTTCCGGGTGTTTGCCGGCGTCACCGAAGTCGGCGCCGCCTGGCGCAAGACCTCGGCCGAGGATCAGTCGTCCTACCTGCGTGTGCGCCTCGACGATCCAGCCTTCCGCGAGCCGATCAAGGCGGCGCTGATCGAGAAAAGCGACGACGGCGTCCTGCGCCTGCTGTGGCGGCGCGAAAAAAAGGACAACGGCCAGTCCGGCTGAAGCAAAGCCACGCTAGCCAAACCAAATCTGCAGACGACCCCGAGGCTTGCTCATGCTCGCATGGCGACCGTTCGTGCTGATCCTGCTGCCGTTTACGGCCGGCTACTTTCTCTCCTACGTGTTTCGCACCATCAACGCCCTGATCGCCGGCGCGCTCACCAACGAGCTTGGACTCAGTCCGGCCGACCTTGGCCTGCTGACCTCGGTGTATTTCCTGGCCATGGCCGCCGTGCAAATGCCGCTCGGCGTGCTGCTCGACCGCTACGGGCCGCGCCGGGTCCAGAGCGCGTGCCTGATCCTTGCGGCCGCTGGCGCGGCCGTCTTCGCCTGCGCGAGCAATATGCTGGGATTGCTGCTCGGACGGGCGCTGATCGGTGTTGGCGTCGCCGCCGCCTTGATGGCAAGCCTGAAAGCCATCGTGCTGTGGTTTCCGAATGAGCGCATAGCGCTTGCCAACGGCTGGGTGGTGATGCTGGGGGCGCTGGGCGCCGTCACCGCAACGCTTCCGGCGGAACCGCTCGTCGCCATGCTCGGCTGGCGCGGTTTGTTTGTGTTGCTAGCCGTCTCGACGGCCGCCTGCGCCATTGCAATCTTCGTCGTCGTGCCCGACGCCGAACGAACGTCGGCGGCACAATCGTCCCGCGTGAAGTTGCGCGACATCTACCGCGACGCGCGTTTCCTGAGGCTCGCGCCACTGTCGACCTTATGCATCGGCACGGCCTGGTCGCTGCACGGCTTGTGGGCCGCACCATGGCTCGAGCACGTCGAAGGCCTCGACCGGCCTGCCGTCGTGCGCCATCTCCTGGTCATGGGAGTGGCCCTCAGCCTCGGCGCGTTGCTGCTCGGCTGGGGCGCCGACCGGCTGCGCCGGCGCGGGGTCGCACGCGAGACGTTCCTGGCTGCGATTGCTCTGGTGTTCATCGCAGCCCAGCTCGCCCTCGTGATGCGGGTGCCGGTCCCGGCCTACATTCCTTGGGCGATCATCGCCGCGGTCGGCGCTGCGACCGTGCTCAGCTTCGCCATCCTGCCCGAGTATTTTCCCAAGGAGATGTCGGCACGTGCCAACGCCGCCCTCAATATCCTGCATCTCGGCGGGGCTTTTCTTTTTCAATACGTGACGGGGCTGATTGTCTCGCTCTGGCCGCCCGAGGCCGGCCACGCGCCTGCCGAAGCCTACGTGACGGCCCTTGGCTTGGGCGTCGTCCTGCAAATTGCCGCGCTCCTTTGGTTCCTGGTCGCTGCGCAGCGCACACACACGCCCGTGTTCCGGGCGATGCAACCAGCGAGACGCATGTCACCCGTGCCATCGCAGCGTGCGGCTATCATCGACTATGGCAACGCACAGCTCGCCCTCGCCCGCCATGTCGCGCGCGCACGATTGCAGGCCGCGCATTGGCGGCGCATCGGCATCGCGTCCGCGGCGCTCTGCCTGTGCCTCGGCATCACGCTGGGCATCGCCGCCCAGTCGCATGTGATCGCCCATGTCGTCGAGGCGCCGGCCATCACCGTGGCGCACGACTCCGGCGATGGCGAACCAGCACGCTTCGCGACCAAGGTCGCCGACGGTTGCACCGTTGCGAGCATCCTGATTTCCGCATCAACGCCCTGGCCCTCAGTCGGCATGGTCGCGGGAGGACGCGCAACCTGTGATATCGGCGCAAGACTTCAGCAGGTGCGAGCCGATGTGAAGATCACGTCACACAGCCAAGGACCCCAGCGCCAATGAGCCCGCCCTTGGTAGAGCCCCGCGCCGAAGACTTCCCGCACCGCATCGTCGAAACCCTGCGATTCGCCGACACCGACCGCAACGGCCATATCACCAGCTCGGTGTTTGCCATCTGCTGCCAGAGCGGCCGGCTGGCGCTCCTGTCGGACCCGGCGCGAGCGGTGACGCCGCCATCGTCGCAATTCGTGTTGGCCCGGCTAGTGCTCGACTATCGCAGGGAGATGCATTGGCCGGGCGCCGCCGAAGTCGGCACACGGATCCAGCGTATCGGTCGATCGTCCATCATCCTCGCCCAAGCTCTGTTTCAGAACGACCAGTGCGTGGCCACGGCCCAATCGGTTGCGGTCCTTATGGATACCACGTCGCGGAGATCGCAACCGATCCCGCTCGCAGCGGCGCTGAGCCTGCGGCCATTCGCGCATAGGATGGAGCGCCCCGACCGGTCACTTGATTTGCCCTCGTCGTCCTACGATGCAGGCGTCAGCCTGCTGCCGCGAGCCCCGGCTGCCCAGTCATCGGCTTTGCGCCCGCCGGACGACCTCTAGCGCCCGTTCCAGCTCCGCCTCCAGCCGGCCGATCAATGCCGGATCGTCCTCACCCGCGAGCGCGTTCGCCGACACCGCCGCAGCGATCAGCTCGGACAACGTCGCGCTGCTCAGAGTCCGAGAATCCCCGCTGTCGAGATAAGCAGCGACTGAGCCGTCGAGTCTCACCTCGAGCCTCAGCTGCGCGGCGTCGAGCACCGTCCTGTCGACCACGGCGCGCGGCAGATTCAGGGTGGCCACCGGTCGCCGTTGTTCGCTGGAGCGAACGCGAGCGACATAGCTTTCCCCGTCTCCGTCGAGTGCAAACGCGACCTCAATCGTCTGGGTTTCGATCGGCACTGGCTTCGGCTCGCGGCGCGCGATTGCAAAGAAACCTAGTATACTAGGTGGAGGGTGTGAAGGCGATGGGCTGCGCTGCGGCCCATGACACTGCGGCGAATCGTGGCGCGAAACCTGAAGCGACTGCGCCAGGAACGCGGGCTCACACAGGAGGAGCTCGCCGACCTGGCCGGGCTCAATCGCAATTACGTCGGCATGATCGAGCGACAGGAAAATGCTGCGACTGTCGACACCCTGGAAGATCTTGCCAAGGCGCTACAGGTCGAACCCGTCCGCCTCCTCGAACACTGACAAGCGCGGTCGGTGACGGGTCCGACCGCCGGTACACAAGTTATGGATCGGAACTTGGATCGCATCACCGCGTCCAAAATTGCCGAACCAGCAGACCCGCACCCCCAGCCCAGATAGCCAGGATGAGAGCTGCGCCGGATTTGCTAACCGGCCGGCGACGCGGGTTGCTGCCGCGCGATGCTCGGCCATGATCGCTGGATCAATGAGACGCACCACGCCAGCCATCGCCAGCGGCAGCACGATCAATTCGTCCAGGTAGCCTAGAACGAGGATGAAGTCGGGAATGAGATCGATAGGCGAGAGAGCATAGGCTGCGATGGAGGCGGCGAGCACTTTCGCATACCAGGATACGCGCGGATCGCGGGCAGCTGGCAACTATGCACCAGAACCATTGCCCTCCGCAGACGCACCGAACGAGCGACTGCACGCGAACGCACGCAATTCACCGCGAATCCGCATTGCCGCATCTGCGGTGTATCCGCATGCTGGACGCTCCAGGATAGGCGCAAATCAGCCGAGGCCGGCCAATGCCAGACTCCGATGTTCTGCAGATTGTGACTGCGGCCGCACTGCCTGATGACGAATTTTGGAGCTTGAAGGTCGTCAAAGCCAAAACCGGCCTGTCCCGGTCCACCGTCTATGCGTACATTGCTGCGGGCTCTTTCCCGATGCAGCGGCGCCTCGGGCGGCGTCGGGTGGCGTGGCTCGCCTCCGAGGTGCGGGGCTGGATCATGAGCCGGCCACGCCAATCAGCCGAAGCTGCGCGCCAATAGCTGATGTGCTTGCTCATTTTTTAGCTTGAACCTCTAGCCACTTGAGAGATTAGGCTTGTAACCCTGGCCGCCAAGTGAAGCGGTGACGTCGGCACGCCTCGTGCGTTCAGCGATCGGTTGGGGGGAGGACGACATGCTCGCACTAGACCGCGTCGCAGCGTTCGTGCGTGTCGTCGGGCTTGTCGCAGCCTGCGTTCTCCTTCCGGCACAGATCGTGCTGTCCGTTGGCTACGTTATCGCCCGGCAGTTCCTTCATTTCCAGCTCACGCCGTTGCAGGAGCTCGAGTGGCATCTCTTCTTCGCCACGGTGTTCTTGACGCTGGGCAGCGCGTATCTCGCGGATCGGCACGTGCGGATCGACATCTTGCGGGACCGGATGAGCGAGCGCAGCCGTGCGACAATTGAGATCGCTGGCTTCTTCCTCGCGCTGCTGCCGTTCTCACTGATCGTGCTCTACCTCGGCACCATCCCCGCATGGGATGCCTTCGTCATAGGCGAACGTTCGCGGGCCCCGCTCGGGCTCTCTCACCGGTGGATTATCAAGTCCATGATCCCGATCGGTGCACTCTTGCTGCTGCTCGCAGGCTTGGTCGTCACGTTCCGCAACTTCAAGCTCCTGTCACGAGCCGGAGTTGATGATCAGCCATCCGCTTGAGGGAGCACTTGGTTATGGACACGTCCGAAGTGCTTTCCATCCTGATGGTCATAGCCCTCATGGCGTTGCTGTTCTCAGGCTACCCGGTGGCGCTGGTGCTGATCGCCGTCACCATGATGTTCACCGTCATTGGCATCCTCGTCGGGGAAATGAATGTCCAAATGGTTCGAGCGTTTCCGCTACGGATCTACAGTCTTCTTGCCGAGAGCCTGATTTTCTCAGCCATACCGCCATTGATCTTCATGGGGGTGGCCATAGCTAAGAGCGGCTTAGCCACTGATCTGTTCACCAGCGTTGGCAAGCTGCTGCGCCGGGTGCCAGGCGGCCTCGCTCTCACCGTTTTGTTGCTTGGTGTTCTGATCGCGCCGTCGGCCGGCGTCGTTGGTGCCTCCGTGGGCATCCTGGCGCTCGCTGCCATGCCGACCATGCTAGAGGCAAACTACGACAAGGCATTCGCCAGCGGCGCGGTTGCGGCGGCCGGCACGCTCGGGATCATCCTTCCTCCCGCGGTCATGCTGTTCTTTCTTGCCGATCTTGTCGGCTCACAGCTTTTGGGCATGTTCGTTGGCATCCTCTTGCCGGCCGGGGTTCTGGTAAGCGCCTACGCGCTCTATTTCGTGCTTCGGGGCCGACGCCTGGCGTCGCCGTCTGGCACGCCCGGCATATCCCAAGGTGGCGAAACGATTTTCGTCATCGTTCGCAAGGTGCTTCCGGCGGTGCTTCTCATAGGTTCAGTTCTCGCGTCCATGATTGGGGGATTGGCCACACCGTCGCAGGCAGGGGCCATTGGTGCCGCCGGCGCCTTTCTGCTCATGCTCGGCAGGCGCTCTTTCTCGCTGGCACTGCTGAAAGACGTGCTGGTCGAGACGACGCACATCATTGCGATGATCTTCCTCATCATCATCGCGGCCAATGCGTTCTCACTGGTTTTTCGTGTCTTTGGCGGCGATGAGGCGCTCGCGAGGGGGCTCGACGCGCTCGGCCTCGGAAGCTGGGGCAAGCTACTTTTCATCCTGGGCGTAGTTTTTGTGCTCGGCTTCTTCATTGATTGGCTCGAAATCGTGCTGATCACGCTGCCGATCTTTGTGCCTGTGATTGCCCAGCTTGATTTCACGGCCCACGTTGGTGATGCGCAACTTGTCAGCGTGTGGATCGGCGTTGCCGTCGCACTGGTCCTGCAGACCTCGTTCCTCACGCCGCCGTTCGGGTTCGCGCTATTCTTTCTACGCGGTTCGTCGCCGCCGAATATCAAGATGTCGGACATTTACCGCGGCGTGGCACCAATCGTGGTCATTCAGCTCGCCGTCTTGTGCGTCGTGCTGGCGTACCCCTGGCTTGCCACGGTGCTGGCGAGGATGGTGATGGGATGATCGTGGAAGCCAATGCGGAGTGCACTTGCGGCAGGTTGTTGCTTTTGCAAATTAGGATGCCATCATTGGGGTCATGGCACCATCTGTTGCTCCTGTTGGGCGCGCGTTGTCGCCAGATCATCGCGACTGTGCTGGTAGTTGCTGTCTTTCCGCTGTTTGCCGGCCATGGCGTTCGGGCAGAGCAACGTGATAATTGTGTTCCTCACGGGATCGCCGTGGTCGACGCAGATCTCTCAGAGTTGGAGGCTGCGTGCAATGCGGTGAGCGATGTCGTGCGATATTTTTCAGGGACCGGGTTTCAGGTGCCCACTAAGGTTTCCGTTCACTTCGCGAACCTCGGCGGCGAAGGCGCAAGAGGGCATTCACTCGCGCACGGACTTTTTGATCCGCTGCGATCTCAGATCGTCATCTATCGCGCGTCAAACGTTAGGCCGTGGGGTCAATCATGGTCGCCTAAGCTCGTCGAGTCATTCCTGCGCCATGAGATTGTCCATACCGTCATCTGGGACGTCATGAAGGCAAATCCCAAACGGTTAGGCCGCGAGTGGCATGAGTTTATCGCCTACGCGGTCCAACTCGATCTGATGGACGCTGACCTACGCAACCGTGTGCTCGGCGCCCAGACGAGTGTTGGTCCGATCACAGATCTCTCGGAGGTCAACGAGTTCTCCTATGGCATGAACCCGGAGGCCTTTGCGGTTGTAGCTTATAAGACTTATCTGGCACGGGATGGGGCGGTGTTTGTGCGGCAGTTGCTGAATGGGGAGATCATACCCCCAGTTTTTTCCTACCCATTTGCTGTCCAACCACATGAAGTTCAACGCTAGTGCCGTCTGTCCCATGATGTTGTTCGCCGGGGCGACGGGCCTTGCGCTCTTAGTGATGCCGCTGGCCCTAATCCCTTACCTGCTTTTCATCTTGTCACACATACTGGTGTTCGCCATCGCATGCCTGGCGCTCAATCTTCTCTTCGGAACGGCTGGTTCACTGTCCCTCGGACATGCGACCTACTTCGGCGTGGCAGCCTATGCGGGCGGATTCCTGCATCGCTTCTTTTTCGCTCGAGCTCTATCTGGCGGCGGGCACTCTTTGCTCCACCGTCTTCGCCGCCGCTATTGGCTTTCTGTGCGTCCGCACCATGAGAACATTCATCACGATCCTCACGCTGGCACTTTCCAGGGTGGTTTACTCCCTGAGCTACAAGTCGGGACTTCCACGCTTGCTCTGCAAGCAGGCGCGAAATCACGAGATCATAAAGGCCAGTCAGGTGGTGATAGGCCAATGCGGGTAGCAGCGCTCGATTGCGGTTCGACATGTTCGTTGCTCTTCGCGCTGGGCCTGAGATCATCCGACCGGTACTCGTGCTGGGCGCGGCCGAATCGCCGTCCACAGCAACAACGCGGCCCCGCAGGTGATGGCGATGTCAGCGAAGTTGAACGTGGGCCAATGCCACCCGTGAAGATGCAGGTCGAGGAAGTCGGTGACCAGGCCGTCACGGGCGCGGTCGATCACATTGCCAACGGCGCCGCCGACGATGAGGCCAAACGCGGCTTGCTCCAGCAGAAGACGGCTCCTCGCCGCAACCAGGACCAATCCGGCGACGATCACCAGCTGAACCGCGATCAAGCCTACAATCCCGGCAGTAGAAGTCGTTGGGAGCAGCCCGTAGCTGATGCCTGGATTGAATCCGAGGCGGAAGTTCAGGAATGGCGTCAGTGCCATCATCTCGCGCCAGAGTGCGGCTTCCGCGACCGCCTTGGTTGTCGCATCGGCGCCTGCCACCATGACGCCGATCGCAGCGACGAGGCTCAATCGCCTCAACAGCATTGGGGGCTCACTTGGGGGCTCACTCGGTCGCTGCTCAGCTGGCATACACACGGTGGAGCCATCCGGCTCGCGTCTGGTTTGATGCATCATCATCTCTCTCACCGGATCGCCTCCGCGCTGACCGCCACGGGAGCCACCGTCGAGACGCTGAATCCAAGCAGACGAAGCGCGTTAAGGGTGACGAGCACTGTCGCGCCGGTGTCTGCCATGATCGCAGGCCACAGCCCGGTAATGCCGATCAAGGTCGTGACGAGGAATACCGCCTTAAGGCCGAGGGCGATGGCCACGTTTTGCCGGATGTTGGCGAGCGTTCGTCGCGACAGTACGATCATCTCGGCAACGCCGCTGACCCGTTCATGCAAGAGCCCGGCATCCGCCGTTTCCAACGCCACGTCAGTCCCGCCGCCCATGGCAATACCAACATCGGCTGCCGCGAGGGCCGGCGCGTCGTTGATCCCGTCGCCAACCATGGCAACCGGCCCTTCGGTTTTGAGCCTGGCGATCTCGGTCAGCTTCTGATCAGGCAAGAGTTCCGCGCGGACATCGAGTCCTAGGCTTTTGGCCACGGCTGCGCCGGTGCGCCGGTTGTCGCCGGTCAACATCACGGTGTGAATGCCAAGCGCATTCAAGCGGGCAACGGCAAGTCGCGCATCGGGGCGGGGCTCGTCGCGGACGGCGATAAAACCTGCTGGCTGTCCGTCTTCCACGACCACCACCACTGTCTTGCCGTCCTGTTCGAGGCATTCGATGGTCGGATGGCTTTCAGGCACGTGCCCGAGTTCCGCGGCGTGCCGCGGGGACCCCACCAGAACCTGACGGGCCTCGACCCTGCCGGTCATGGCCTTGCCGGCGACGGCCTGGATATCGGATGCTTCCGGGACCTTCACGCCGTTCTTTACCGCGCGCTCGACGATGGCCCGGGCGATCGGGTGTGTGGAGCCGCTTTCGACGGCGGCAGCTACGGCGAGGACATGATCTTCGCTACCGCTAATCGCCATGATGTCGGTCACGACCGGCTTGCCGACGGTCAGGGTACCGGTCTTGTCGAAGGCGACGGTTCGAACATGGCCCATGGTTTCCAGCGCCGCGCCCCCTTTTATGAGCAGGCCGCGGCGGGTGCCGGCGGCCAGCGCCGAGGCAATCGCGGCGGGCGTCGAGAGCACCAGCGCGCAGGGGCAGGCGATCAGCAGCACGGCCAGGCCGCGATAAATCCATGTCGCCCAATCGCCACCGAACAGCAGCGGCGGCACAATCATTACAAGTGCGGCGCCGAGAACCGCAAGCGGTGTGTAGACTTGGCTGAAGCGATCGATAAAGCGCGCCGTCGGAGCTTTCGTGGCCTGCGCTTCTTCAACCAGGTGGATGATCCGGCTGATGGTGTTGTCCTCCACCCGGCGCGTAGTCCGGACCTTGACGGTGCCGGACGTATTGACGCTGCCTGCGAACACCTGAGCGCCGATGCTCTTGTTGACCGGCATCGACTCGCCCGTCACGGCCGACTCGTCGATGCCCGACGTACCCTCGATGATTTCCCCGTCAACGGGGATTCGATCCCCAGGCCGCACAAGGACGACCTGGGCCAGTTCAAGACGCTCGACCGGAACCTCGCGCCGAACCTCGCCGTCGATCAGCGTTGCAGTCCGAGGGATCAGTTTGACGAGCGAGCGGATTCCAGCGCGCGCCCGGCTCGCTGCGAGACCCTCGAGGAGCTCGCCGACCAGAAACAGAATATTGACGATGGCGGCTTCCGAGCTCGCGCCGATCAGGATGGCTCCGGCTGTTGCAAGTGAGACCAGCATCTCGATGCTGAAGGGCGTGCCGGCGCGGGCCGCCGCGATCGCCCGGCGCCCGAAATAGCCAAGGCCGACGAGCGCAGCGGGCAGAAGGCTCCATTGTTCTGCCATCAGGCCCGACCACGAAAGGAACGCGCCAGCGGCAGTGAGGGCCGACAGGAGAACAAGCAAACGGCCCTTCGGTGTTTCCCACCAGGACTGCTCGGCCGGCGCCGATTGCTCTGCGGGTTCTCCCGCGCGCGCCGGTTGCCGATCACCAGTTGTCAGTAACTCGACATGGTAGCCAAGGGCCTTAACCGACTTCTCGACTGCATCCGGTTGCACCTTTGCCGGGTCAAGCGTGCAGGAGAGAATCTGGGTGCCGAAGTTGACCCCAACCTCTGAGATACCCGGGATGCGCGCGAGGGCGGTTGCAACCTTGTCGGCGCAGGTTGGGCAGTCCATGCCGGTGACCCGGAACTTTTCCTCGCTCGGCCCAATGACCGCGGGACCGTTCAGCGACTCCACGCCATACCCCAGCTTGCGCACGGCCGCCTCGACCGCCGCATCGCCATTTGGCTGTCCGTTGTCCGCCCGAAACGTCAGGACCTGATTGGAAAAGTTTACGCATACGTCCGAGATGCCTTCAAGGCGCGTGACGGCGGTCTCGACCTTGGCGGCACAGCTTGGGCAATCCATGCCCGATACCTTGAAGGCGAATCGGCTGTCCGTTGATGCGGATGATCGGGCTGTGGTTTCGCTCATGACCTTGTTCTCAAGGGGATCGTGTGTCAGAACTATAGACTCTCTAGCGGCTAGAGGTTCAAGCGGAGATTTCGCAATGCAATCATTGTCGATTGGCGATCTGGCGCGCACTTCGCGCGTCAAGGTGCCGACCATCCGCTACTACGAGACAATCGGACTGCTGCCCTCCCCGCAACGCACGGAGGGGCGGCAACGCCGCTACGAGAAAGGCGACGTGAAGCGACTTACCTTCATCCGCCACGCTCGCTCGTTGGGGTTTGAGGTTGACGCGATCCGGGCGCTCCTGGGACTGCAAGATCAGCCCGGTAGCTCGTGTGTGGCTGTAGACAAGATCGCGCGTCAGAGGCTAGCGGACGTTGACGCACGGATAGCATCACTTCGCTCGCTACGGCGGGAGCTCCGCCGGATGATCGAACTCTGCGGTCGCGGTACCGTCAGCGACTGTCGCATCATCGAGGCCCTCGGCTCTGAGGCCTAGACAGTCCAACACAAGCCTCGCGCTACGATGCCTTATGGCTTGGCCATTCCAAAGGATGCGAAGAGACCAACCATGAAGATTGGCGAGGTTGCGATTGCCTCAGGCGTATCGGCAAAGATGGTTCGATACTACGAAGCTATTGGCCTGATCCGGCCGGCTGAGCGACAGCCAAGCGGCTACCGCCAATATGGGGTGCCGGATGTTCACCGCCTACGCTTCATCAGGATGGCGCGAGATACAGGATTTTCTGTCGCGAGTATCCGAGAGATGCTCGCACTCTGGGATGATCGGAAAAGAAGCGGCCCCGAAACCAGGGCGCTTGCTCTGGCGAAAGTTGTCGAGCTCGAGAGCCGCGTTGAACAGATCGACGCGATGATCGACACATTTCGTCAATTGGTCGCGCGACACAAACGCGGACGCCGACCAAGCCGGCCGATCGTGAATGATATGAAGACTAAAAAGAGGTCGCCCCAAGTAGCACGCAAGCCTACCCGATAGAAGCGAAACCTGCCCTCGATTCAACCTCTATCATCCGCACACGCGCACTGCGCTCAGCGAGAGAGCAGATCCTTGATCAGGGCTGCGATCACGAGGACGGCGATCACCAAGGCGAGCAGCCACCGATCCCCATCCCCCACATCATACTATCGTGCATCATCGCTCATGCTTCCTGCATCACCCCGGGTGCCGGCACTAATTGGGCCGTGGGCTCGCCGCGGCCCAATCCCCAGCCTTTGACAACAGCATAGATGGCCGGAATCACGATCAGCGTCAGAACCGTGGAAGACAGCATGCCGCCGATCATCGGCACGGCAATGCGCTGCATCACTTCTGATCCAGTGCCGGTGCTCCAGAGAATCGGCAACAGGCCAGCGACGATGGCGCACACGGTCATCATCTTTGGTCGCACGCGCTCGACGGCGCCCTCCATGATCGCCGCGTTCAGATCGTCCCGCGAGAAGGGACGTCCTTCTCGTTCGGCACGGGCGCGGCGGTCAGTCAGAGCGTGGTCGAGATAGATCAGCATGACCACTCCGGTCTCCGCTGCAACGCCCGCAAGCGCAATGAAACCGACGGCCACAGCGACGGACATGTTGAAGCCGAGCCACCACATCATCCAAAGCCCGCCAATCAAGGCAAAGGGCAGCGACAGCATGACAATCAGCGTTTCGGCAATGCGCCTGAAATTGAGATACAGCAGCAATACAATGATGATCAGAGTCAAGGGTACCACGATCGTGAGGCGCTGCTTGGCGCGCTCATAGTATTCATACTGACCACTCCAGATCGGATAATAGCCTGGTGGAAATGTCACTTTCTCGGCCACCGCTTTGCGCGCATCGGCCACGTACCCGCCGAGATCGCGGTCACGTACGTCGATATAAATGTAGGCCGCCAGCTGTGCGTTCTCCGTGCGGATCGAGGCGGGTCCCTGCGTGAGCCTCACATTGGCCACCTGGCCCAACGGGATGGACGAGCCGTTGGCAAGCGGGACCAGCGCTTCTCGGGCGATCGCCTGCGGATCGGACCGAACATCGCGGGGATAGCGCAACGTGACGGCATAGCGCTCCCGGCCCTCGACGGTGGTGGTCACGGTCTCGGCGCCGAGCGCAGTAGCGATCACCTGCTGCACATCGCCGACCATCAATCCATAGCGCGCCAGCTGGGTCCGGTCCGGCTCGATTTCGAGGTAGTAGCCGGCCATGATGCGCTCGGCATAGGCGCTTGCGGTGCCGACCACACCCTTGATCGCAGATTCGATTTCACGGGCGAGCTGCTCGATGACCCTTAGATCCTGCCCAATAACCTTGATACCCAGCGGTGTGCGAATGCCCGTTGCCAGCATGTCGATGCGGGCTTTGATCGGCATCGTCCAGGCATTCGATACCCCGGGAAACTGCAAAGCGCGGTCCATTTCTTGGATGAGCTTCTCTAGCGTCATGCCTTCCCGCCACTCGCTCGGGTCCTTCAGGTTGATGATCGTCTCGAACATCTCGGTCGGAGCGGGATCGGTGGCGGTGCCGGCGCGGCCCACCTTGCCGAACACCGACAACACCTCCGGGAAGCTTTTCAGGATCCGGTTCATGATCTGCAGCAGCTCGGTAGCCTTGGTGATCGAAATCCCTGGCAGCGTCGTCGGCATGTAAAAAAGCGTGCCTTCATTCAGGTTCGGCATGAACTCCGAGCCGATGCGCGTCGCGGGATAAGCCGTCACCGCGAGTAGGGCTAAGGCCGCAGCAATGGTGAACGTCTTTGCCCTGAGCACGACCCGGATGATGGGCCGATAGATCCAGATCAGGAACCGGTTCACCGGATTGCGCCGCTCGGGGATGATGCGCCCGCGCACGAACAGGATCATCAGGGCCGGGACAAGCGTAATGGAGAGCACGGCCGCGGCCGCCATAGCAAAGGTCTTGGTGTAAGCCAGCGGCTTGAAGAGCCGGCCTTCCTGCGCTTCGAGGGTAAAGATCGGCAGGAACGACACCGTGATGATGAGCAGGGAAAAGAACAGCGCCGGCCCGACCTCGCTGGCGGCCTCGATCAGCACCTCGCCGCGAGGCTTGTCCGGTGGGGCACGCTCCAGATGCTTATGCGCGTTCTCGATCATGACAATCGCCGCATCGACCATCGCCCCGATGGCAATGGCGATGCCGCCCAGGCTCATGATGTTGGAGGACAGTCCGAGCACATGCATGCAGACATAGGCGATGAGCACGCCGAGAGGCAGGGTAATGATCGCGACCAGGGCGCTGCGCACATGCAGCAGGAAGATCATGCACACCAGCGCGACGATGATGCTTTCCTCGATCAGCGTGGTTTTGAGGGTGGCAATGGCGCGATGAATGAGGTCGGAACGATCATAGACGGGCACGATTTCCGTACCGGCAGGCAAGCTCGACTTGATGTCGGCAAGGCGGGCCTTGACGTTCTCGATCACCGATAAGGCATTCTGGCCGTAGCGCTGAATCGCAATGCCGGATGCGACCTCGCCCTCGCCGTTGAGCTCGGTAACGCCGCGTCGTTCGTCGGGCGCGAGTTCCACACGCGCCACATCTCGCAACAGGACGGGAGCGCCGCCTTCCGACTTGAGCACGATCTGCTCGAGATCCTGAATACCACGCAAATAGCCGCGACCGCGCACCATGAACTCGGTCTCGGCCATCTCGATCACGCGCCCGCCGACATCCATGTTCGACGCGCGGATGGCGTCGCGCAGTTTGGAGAGCGTCAGATCGAAGCCTTTCAGGCGGCGCGGGTCGACGATGACGGAATACTGGCGCACGAACCCGCCGACGCTCGCGACCTCCGCCACGCCTTCGGCTTTGGCGACGGCAAAGCGCACCTGCCAGTCCTGCGTCGCGCGCGTTTCGGCCAGCGTGCGATTCTGTGCCATGACGGCGTACTGGTAGACCCAGCCCACGCCTGTCGCGTCAGGGCCCAGTGTTGGCGTAACGCCGGCCGGCAGGTTGCGTGCCGCGGATGAGAGGTATTCGAGCACGCGCGTGCGCGCCCGGTAGATGTCGGTGCCGTCCTCGAAGATCACGTAGACGAAGGACACGCCGAAAAAGGAGAAGCCGCGCACCACCTTCGAGCGCGGCACCGACAGCATCGAGGTCGACAGCGGATAGGTGACCTGGTCCTCGATCACCTGCGGGGCCTGGCCGGAGTATTCCGTGTAGATGATGACCTGCGTGTCGGACAAATCAGGCAAGGCATCGAGCGGCACATTGCGCACCGCATAGATGCCTGCCCCGGTCGCCAACACCGAGCCGATCAGGATCAGGAACAGGTTGCGGGCCGACCACCGGATCAACGCGGCAATCATGGCTTGGTCTCCGCTGCCGCGGGCTGGGTGAAGGCTTGCAGCGCCGCCTTGAGGTTGCTTTCCGCATCGATCAAGAAATTGGCCGCCGTGACGACCTCTTCGCCTTCGGTCACGCCGTCGAGGATTTCGACCTGATCGCCACTGCGCATGCCGAGTTTCACGTGTCGCGGCTGAAACCGTCCTTCGCCTTTGGCAACGATCACCACCTGGCGGGTGCCGCTGTCGATCACCGCCGAGGTGGGCACCACAAGCCGTGCCGCATCGTCTGCACCAGCGCGGATTTCAACGTCGGCATACATCTCATGCTTGATGATGTGGTCGGGATTGCTGACCTCGATACGCGCTTTCGCCGTCCGAGTGCTCATGTCCAATTCGTGCAGCACGAACGTCACGCGTCCGTCGAATTGTTTGCCGGGAAAGGCCCGGAAGGTGACGGTCGCCGGCGAACCAACCTGCACGCGACCCAGGTCCTGTTCGGCGACGTCGGCGATCACCCAAATGCTGGTCAAATCGGCAAGGCGGTAGAGCTCCTCACCGGCCTTTACCATCTGGCCCTCGATGGCGCGCTTTTGCATCACCACCCCAGTCACGGGTGAGGGCCAGTCGATCGCCATCTGCGGGTTGGGGTCTTTGCGCAGCGCCTCGATCACCGCGTCGGGTACGTCGAGGTTCCTGAGCTTCTGCAGGGCTCCGCTCTCACTGCGCGGCCCGCCGCCAGGTATGGTGCTCGTGCGATAGTCCACCTGGGCCGATACCATCTGCGGGCTGTAGACGCGGAACAACTTGTCTCCCGCCCGGACGTGCTTGCCGGTCTCGTTGACGTAGAGCTTCTCGATGAAGCCGTCGGCGCGCAGCGAGACGATACGCAAGCTTCGCTCATCCGGTTTTGCAGTGCCGGGTGAGCGGACAGCTTGCACCAGGCTTCGGCGCTCGACGGGCGCTGTGCGCACACCGGAACGCTGCATTTTGTCGAGACTGACGGTGACCGTGCCCGGCTCATCCTCGCCTTCGTAGACGGGAATGTAGTCCATTCCCATCCAGTCCTTCTTGGGGACCGGCGACGTGTCGGCGAGCCCCATCGGATTGCGGTAGTAGAGAACCTTGCGATTGCCGTCCTTCGCCTTGGCCGCCTGTTTGGGTTGGCTGTCTTTGAAGTCCGCTTCCTGGTCCTCGTACACGGCAAGGTAGTCGCGGCCGTCGGCGGTTTTCTTCGGCTCGGGCGAGAAATCCGCTTCGCCATCAGGATGCTTCCAGTACAGCACGGTGCGCCCCGCAGCTGGGCTTGGACCCTTGGCATCGGTGCCGTACGCAGTCTTCACCACTCCAACGGAGTGCAATGCGGGCCACGCGCCGGCTCCCAGTCGGTAGCCGGCGACGCCGCCGCCGAGGATCGCCATCAAGGCGATCCCCGCAATCACGGTTCGGAACATGGCTGGCCTACTTCGCCGTGAAGACGACGGTGCCCTGCACGGTTTCGGTCTCGCCCGGCACCTTGGCCATCAGCTTGAAGGCCCAACCGCCCGCCATGGTGAAGTCGGCCTTGAATTTGTAGACGCCGGGCTGCGTCGATGGCATGGCCGCGTGCTTGGCCGTCATCTCACCCATACTGTCGGGTGACATGTCGAGACGCGTGCGAAACAGCACGGCCCCTTCGACCGGCTTGCCGGTCGCCTTGTTGCGTAGCCGTACGGCGAATTCGCTGTCCTTGCCGTTGCGGACGTCGACAGAAACGGGCTCGAACACATAGTCCGCGGGTCCGGCATAGGCGATGCGTGCACCCAAGCTGACAGCCAGAGCAGCGAGCAGCACCAAAAAGCGTGATCGGGTGATCATTGCAGAAACTTTCCTTCTCGAGTTTTATCTGCGCGAGGGTCGCGCACGATCAACGTGCCCCAAGCGGCATCCGCTAGCGCGGGCCGCCAAGACTCTTCGAGAAGTCAGGCTCTAGGAGGTCGCTTCTGTGGCTCAGGCCAACTGTCAGGAGTCCTGGTGGGCACAGCCGTGAGGAAGGCGGCTTCGGATAGATCAATCAAAACAGCGCTTTTGATGATCTCGCCATTGAGCTTGAAGCACTTGGCCAGGCAAAGATCACCTTGGCAGGGCGCCTTGGCATCGCAGCAGCCGCAGTCTTTCGACGCCTGCTTCGCGGCCTTGCTCGGGCAATCGGGCATGTCCATCATCGCGGCCGAATCCGCCTGCGCCGACGCCGCCATGGCGGCGCCGATCGGCGCGAGCGTGACACTCACCGCAATCAGAAGTGCTAGCAAAAAGCGGTGTAGAACCAAAGCAACCTCCGGGCGCCACTATCCTCGGGATCGAGGCAGCGGGTCAAGCCAGCTGGTCCAGCAGCGGCTTCAATTTTACGTTTCTTTGATTGCGGACCCATGAAGAACCGGTTCCATCCGCAAGAAGCGCACATTAACAGTCCTTAACCTCCAAGGCCCGCCTGACGATCGAGCGTCCTCCCGTCCTCAGTGCCCTGACTACAACCGACGGCGGACGACCGCATCGACTGCTAAGAAGGCGAGCGTAGAAATGACGAGACACAGCAATAGAAGCGAGAGGCCAAAGTCCTCGCTCTTATTTGGCCTTGAACACGATGGTTCTTTCCACGGTCTCGGCCTCGCCCGGCAGTTTGGCCACCAGCTTGAGTGCCCACCCGCCGGACATGGTGAGGTCGGTGCGGAACCTGTAGAGCCCCGGCTCTGTCGATGGCCGCGGAATGGGCTTGGCGGTCATCATTTCCATGCCGTCAGGCGACATATCGAGGCGTGTGTGCACGAGCACGATGCCCTCGACGGGATTCCCGGTCGGTTTGTGGGTGACGCGCACGGCCAGCTCGCTGCCCGCGCCGCTTTTCACGTCAACGTTCACGGGTTCGAACGCATAGTCGTTCACGCTGTCGCGGGCCTGTGCGGCTACTCCTGCAAGAGCGACTGCTAATAGTGTGGTCACAAGTGTCTTCGCTGCGCGCATTTGCTCGATTTCCTGGATTGGACGCACATCCGTGTTGCGCCCCGGGCGTTGCTGGGTTGGGTCGTGAGGATTATCGTCCGCCGCCATGGGTCGAGCTCGGGGGACCATGGTTGGAAGAGCCGAAGGGACGGTCAGCCGAGGCGGGTGTTGCCGCGAGACCAGCGAGAACTAAAGCTAAGGCAAAAAGCGTCTTCATAGTTGTGCTCCATTCAAGTTGTCTGAGTGACGGTCGGCGGATCAGGACGAGAGATCGCCAACATTGAAGTGCGGTTGCGCTTCTGACCGTGAGTTCGAGCAATTCGATAAGTCGGTTACGTCTTCACGCTGACGTGATCACGGCTCTTGCGCAGAAGAGCTTGGGTGTCTTGGCAACTCGGGAAAAGCGAGTTGAGCAATGAGAGAGTGCGGCCGCGTCGAACATTGACGACTAAGAACCCAGATCGGAAGCGGGGTAATTGCGCTTTCGCGTTAATTCATCGCGTTTAGCCTTGCAGTGCTGTAACCGAACTCCGTTCGCCTGCGAATAACAAGGCAAGTGCCACCCATGCCAGCCAACGAGGCCGAGCTTAAGGAGTTGATGAGGGCCGGCCTCGACGGCGATGCAGCCGCGTATCGTCTGCTTCTCGAGCAGTTGAGCGCGCGGTTGCGCGCGTATTTCAAGGGTAGACTGGCGCGCATGGGCCGATGCGCGGCCGAGGCCGAGGATCTGGTGCAAGAGGCACTGATGGGGATGCACACGCGCCGCCATACCTATGACCGCGATGAGCCGCTGACGCCTTGGGTCTATGCCATCGCGCGCTACAAGCTCATCGACCATCTGCGCCGGACGCAGTCCATCCAAACCGACGTGCCCATCGAGGATGCGGAAGAAATCCTGGCGAACGATGATCATGGCAGCGCAGAGAGCGCCCATGATCTGCAGAAGCTGCTTAGTAGCCTGCCCAACAAAATGCGGCGCGCCATCGAGTGCGTGAAGCTCGAGGGGCTGAGCGTCGCTGAAGCCGCTAGGCGGTGCGGCATGTCGGAATCGGCGGTCAAGGTCAATGTCCATCGCGGCTTGAAGGCGCTTGCTGCATCGATGCGCGAGAAACGAGAATGAAGACGGATGACCTGATTGCCATGCTCGGTCGGAATGTCGAGCCGGTCGGACGCGGACAAGTGCGACGCGCAGTGCTCACAGCCGCCCTGATCGGTGCTGCCGCGGCGCTCGCCGCAATGTTCGTCCTGTTTGGTGCCCGGATGGACCTCAGTGACGCGCGAGCCATCGCATACCTGCTGTTGAAGCTGGCTTTCACGATGGCAACCGTCGCTATCGCGTCGATCTATTTGATCAAGCTCGCAGCTCCTGGCGGAGAACAACGAGCACCCATCGCGTTGGCGGCGGCGCCATTTACCGTGGTCATTTTGCTTGCGGTGATCAGTCTCGCGTTCGCTCCCCTCGCGCACTGGAAGGACATGGCCGTTGGCGACCGATGGCTGGAATGTCTTCTATCCATTCCCATCATCGCCATCGTCCCATTTGCCGTGATCGTCTGGACGGTGCGCAAGATGGCACCGACAGATCTCACGCGTGCGGGTGCCCTGGTCGGCCTCGTCGCTGGCGGGATCAGTGCGACCGGCTACGCACTCCATTGCACTGACGATTCGCTGTCGTTCGTTGCTCTGTGGTATGGTGGTACAATGGCTCTGTGCACCCTTGCTGGGGCGAAACTCGGTCCGCGCTTGCTGCGCTGGTAAACCAGCCGTGCTGCTGCAAGCTTTTTCGGGCCGGAAGCCGTTGCGCGCTGACGCTGCGTACAAGTCGACTGCCGCAAGTGTCCAGCGCCGAATTTCACGACACCGTGAGGTCGTAACCGGTCGCCCCAATCTCGCGAACTCCCAGATAGTGGTGGTCGCAACCGACGATCGCCCGACATCGGAAACCCAACAACGCGAGTGATCAACATGGAAACGGTTTTGAATTGTGGTCCGCATGGCTGGGCGATGATCGCCAGCGCGGCCTTCGCCTACGGGTTGCTGGCCTTGGCCGGCGCTGCACTGATCAAGTACATCTTCTTTGCAAAGCCCGCCGCGACGCCTGTCTGACGAGCCCCTGGCCTTCCGATCACCGGAAGGTCAGGCACCTCCCTCCCTGCCCATCTGGAGCGAATAGCGATGACAACCACTCATGAGTCCACCACCATTGCCGTCAACAACCCTGATCGCGTCCGCCGCCACACCGCCCGCCGGTTCCTCGGTCGGCACGGCCTGCTGATTGCGGGCGTCCTGACGGTAGCCGTCGCAGCCGTCGCGGTGAGTCAGAATTGGATCGCGACAGCCAATCTGCTGCCGCTCCTCTTCACGCTGCCGTGCGTCCTGATGATGCTCAGGTGCATGAGTCACGGCCAGCGGACAGAGAATGTGCCGAGCCCCGCCCCCTCGGAGATACCGCCCGCGCGTGATTAGGCGTAGCGATCTGGACTGGTTACGCGCGGGCCGCAGCCGATTGCCACATTACCCGCACTCCGAGGGTCGGCCGCGAAACACTTTATCGGCAGCGGGAGGATTTGAAAGATGATGAACCTATGGAGGATCGTTCTATTCGGCGGGCTAGTTCAGACTTTGCCTGGTGTCGAGCGCGCTCTGGCTCAAGCTGGCCAAAGCCCGGTTCCCGTGGAATGGCAGATGTCGTGGCCGATGGTGGCCGGCTGTGCCCTCATCGTTATCGTGCTGCTGCTCGCCGCCGCAGCGCTCATCAAGTATCTGGTGTTCAGGTGAATGTCAGGTGCCTCCCCAAGGCACACTAAGCTGTGAGTTGACGAGAACACGATCGGGGCGTAGCGATTCAGGCATGCGCATTTGCAGACTCATTCTTGTTGTGCTGCTCGCGGCGAGCTTAACATTGCCGCCGGTGTCGGCGGCAATAGCGGTGGCCTATGCGGCCAAGACAGAAATGAGCATGTCCGCGGCGGGCGAGCGCTGCGCCTGCTGCGACGCGGCGCAAAAGTGCGCCACCGACGCCTGCGTCATCAAATGCTTCAACCTGACTGCCGTTTCAGTTGACGGCCCGCCCCTTCTGCGGCCCTCGCATCAGGTTGTTGTCGATATGGGCATGGCGACCTTGTCGCCGTTCTCCCTCCGACCAGATCCACCTCCCCCTAGGTTCTAGTCTCGGCTTACGCGCGGATTGTGCCGACCTCGCTTGCAGGCGGCGCGGTGCTTGCGCGTCCCCATCGCACCGCAAACGCATCATGCGCGAAAAGCGCGAGGTGCTTGCGCCGAGACAATGAGAACAATGGAGTAGGTAAGATGAAATACCTTGTTATGGGAGCACTGCTTGCATTGAGCATCCCCATCAGTATCGGGGTAGCCAACGCGGGCCTGTTTGAGGACCTAAGGAACAGCGCCCCGCGGTCTAGTGTCGTGCTCGAGGAGCCCGACGCTGTAATTCAGCACCACAACGCCAACCACAGTTTGGGGCCTTGTGGGCTCCTTCCTTGTCCGCCAAAGGACACCGGTAGGTAGCAACTCTCTCCCGGCAGGCTGGCGGTTCTCGCCGCCGGTCTGCCCCTCCAACGAGGTGACGACATGTCTCGATCGGAGACTGCGGATCTCACGCGCCGCTCGCTCTTGTCGGGTGCTACGGGTCTCGCGTGCGCCGTTTTGTTGCCGCGGCCAGCTCTGGCCAATCCAGATTTCAAGCTGATTCCAAAGTCGACCAAAATCCGGCTTGTTGGCGAGCCGCATCCTGACACGGCCGTCTGGGCGTACAACGACTTGGTCCCTGGTCCGCCGATACGCATGCGGCAGGGAGACCGATTGAAGATCGCGGTCCAGAATCAACTGGCAGAAGAAACCACCGTGCATTTCCATGGCATCCGTCTGCCCAATGCCATGGACGGGGTTCCGCATTTGACGCAGACGCCGATCGCGCCGGGCACTGAGTTCGTCTACGAGTTCGATCTGCCTGACGCTGGCACCTACTGGTATCACCCGCATCAGAACAGCGCGGAGCAGGTGGGGCGCGGGCTGTGCGGAGCGTTGATTGTCGAGGAGCGAGACCCGATCCGCGTCGACCGCGACATCGCCTGGTTGCTGCAGGACTGGCGCATGCGTCCCGATGCACAAATCAGTGACGACTTCCGCAACATGCACGACATGGCGCACAATGGCCGCGTCGGCAACACGGTGACCATCAACGGCCGAGTCCGCGATACCTTCGCGGTCCGCAGCGGCGAGCGTATCCGCCTTCGGCTCATCAACGGTGCCAATGCCCGCATCTTCGGCCTCAGCTTCGCCGGTCATCGGCCACGCGTGATCGCGCTCGATGGCCAGCCGGTGGAGCCGCACGAGCCATCCGACGGACGCATCATCCTGGCTCCGGCGATGCGCGTCGATCTCATCCTGGACATGGTGGCTAAGCCCGGTGCGCGCTTCCAGGTCGTCGACGATTTCTATCGCGGGCTCGACTACCGCCTCACCGAACTCGCCTACGCAGACGCACCGTACCGCGACAGCGTCATCGACACGCCGATCGCGTTGGCGGCCAACACCATGCCCGAGCCCGACGTTAACGGCGCGCAACGCCATGAGATCACGTTCAATGGCGGCATGATGGGTCAGATGATGACGCGCGATCGCAGCATGGGTGGCATGAGCATGCGCGACATGATGCATAGCGGCAAGATCTGGTTCATCAACGGCGTGGCAACGCTCGGACACGTGATGAATCCAATGCTCACCCTCAGCCGCGGCCGCTCCTATGTGTTGGCCATGGTCAACGAGACGGCCTGGTGGCATCCCATGCATCTGCACGGTCATGCCTTCCGGGTGATCAGCCGCAACGGCACGCCCACGCGCTATCGCGAATGGCAGGATACTGTGCTGATGGCGCCGCGCGAAACGGTGGAAGTCGCCTTCGTTGCCGACAATCCGGGCGACTGGATGTTTCACTGCCATATCCTGGAACACCAGGAGAGCGGCATGGTGGGTGTGATCCGAGTCACGTAAGGGAGAAATGGAAATGCTTCGACACGTTCTGCTTGTTCTCGCGGCAGCTTTTGCCATGTCGGTAGCCGTTCGCGCAGAACCACCGACCGCCATCATGTACGTCAACCCACAATGCAGTTGCTGCCAAGGCCACGCCAACTATCTGCGTGCAAACGGGTTCAAGATTGCCGTCAAAGAGACCCACGACATGTCCTTGATCAGGCGACAGCACGGTGTGCCTGAGAAGCTCGAGGGTTGCCATATCATGATCATCGATGGCTATGTCGTGGAAGGCCACGTTCCAGCCGCGTCAATTCAAAAGCTTCTGGCCGAACGCCCGAAGATCAAGGGTATCTCGCTGCCCGGCATGCCCGACGGCTCGCCCGGTATGACCGGGCGTAAAAACGAGCCGTTCAAAATCTATGAGATCTCGGAGGGCGAGCCGAAGGTGTTTGCGATCGAATGAAAGGCAACCTCCATGAAAGGAAGCCGCTTCAATGCTGACCGGAAATGGCTGATTGCGGCGCTGACACTCGCTTTGGTAGTGAGCGCCGCCGCATCCACGGCAAGAGGTTCGCATCTACCTGCGCGCTGCGATGGCGTTGAGATGCGGGTGGGCAACGAACTCCGGTGCATGAATCCAAAAGGACAGCTTTAGAGAATGCCCCGACTGCTCAGAGATGGTGGTGGTGCCGGCCGGCAGCTTCGTTATGGGTTCGCCTGAGAGCGAGCCGGAGCGCGAAACCTCCGAAGGTCCGCAGCACATGGTAAGGATCAGCGAACCCTTCGCGGTCGGAAGACTTGCCGTGACACGGGCTGAGTTTGCAGCCTTTGTCACGGATACGGGTCACAAGGAGGAAGGCGGTTGCCACGCTTCGACAGCATCGGGGTGGAAGCCAGAGCCTCACCGGTCGTGGCGCTCGCCGGGGCTTGTGCAGAACGATGGGCACCCTGTGGTGTGCGTGAATTGGGAGGATGCCAAAGCCTTCATCGCGTGGCTTTCTAGGAAAACCGGAAAACCGTGCCGGCTGCTCTCCGAGGCGGAGCGCGAGTACGTAGCGCGCGCAGGAACGACGACATCCTATTGGTGGGACTCTACGATCTCAACGTCAGAAGCCAACTACGATGGCGCTCGCACCTATGGGGGCGCCTCTGACGGTGGATGGCGCAGAACGACCGTTCCTGTACGCAGCTTCAGGGCAAACCCCTGGGGCCTTTACAATGTGCACGGCAATATCTGGGAATGGGTCGAGGACTGCTGGCACGACAGCTATCAAGGGGCCCCGGCCGATGGGCCTGCCTGGATAAGTGGGGACTGCGTTCGTCGTGTCCTTCGAGGCGGATCTTGGGTTGACAAGCCGGGGCGCCTTCGCGCGGCGAGCCGCTTCCGCTACCGCCCGGACTACCGCGACTTCGACGCCGGCTTCCGGCTGGCCAGGACCTTCATTCTTGAACTTGCCTCTCTACCTCGCGAGGTTAGCGGGCATAGACCCTTGGTCGGCACAATCGATCAATAGGTGTCACGGGATCGGTAGGCCGATTGCAGAATGTGCCCGCAGGGTTATCTCGGCTGTCCGGTATCTGCTCTAGCAGTGGGACAGCTGTCGGCCGGCAAATGTTGCTTCGCCCTTTGCACGGGTCTCCATGATAGGCGTTGAAAAGACCGCCGGTTGCAAACCTTGTAACTGAAGATAACAAGCCTCGTTTCGGTTACCTCGCGTTACCAGGCTTCATTCGACCTGCCGCCTGCCGCAACCTAACTCTTTTCATACCGGACCGGTGAGGTGGGAGCGCAGGCAATGGCCACCCGCTGGGCCCCAACAACCGACAAGGAGCTTAGCCATGAAAAAGTTCATGATCGCCGCCGTCCTGGTCTCGAGTCTGATTGGTCTCGCCTCGGCGGTCCAGGCCAAGCACACCGATTGGGTCAAGACCCTCTGGGAAGAGCAGGGTCGGAACAGCGGAGGCTGACCCGCGTAGAGGCTGCGCTTCTGTCCAGGGCTGCGCGGCCCTGGACAAGCGGCCATGATCTGGCTCCTTCAGCACTAGTCTCGGGTCTGATTGGCCTCGCCTCGGCGGGTCCTCCGGAGTGCCCGTCAAGCAAGGACTGAGCAAAGTGCGCGTAACGGCTGCACGGCCCTGTTCGCCATCTGTCAGGTCGTTGTCGCCCCAGCCCAATCGACCCCTATGAGGCAAGCAACGTCCTCATCGTATTCAATGAACCTACAATGCGTGCCGTGACATCGTAGCGGCAGCAGTGGCAGAGCGCGCAGCCTTGTCCCTGCACGCTTATGCGAGCGAGATGGCCGACGTCACCGGGCGGCGACCAGGCCACGTGCCACTACTTTGCCTTCTCGAGCTTGGTGACAGTCAGCTGGCCATTCACTTTGTCGGGATGGAACTTGATGCTGTCGCCGGCTTTCAGCTGCTTGAGCATGGTCGGGTCCTGCGCCTGGAACACCATAGTCATGGCGTCCAAGTTGAACTTCTTGATTGGGTCGTGCTTGATCGTGATCTTGCCAGCTGACTCGTCGACCTTGATCACTTCGCCGCTAGTCATGACGTCATCTGTCCGTGCTGAGAGGGCATGCCCACCGCGATGGCGAGCGCCACGCTCGCGGTCACCAAAAGCATCGTCTTGCGCATTCCTCTTGCTCCTTTCTTGCATTGGCAGCAGCGCCGAACGTTGCTTCCTGCCGCGCTGCTTTGAGGTCGCGACGCTATCCTGTGTTCCTGCTACGTGCCGCTGAAAATAGTAACGCGCGGTAACAGCCATCGCCTGACGAAGGGTTGCATTGTGAAGGCCGCAGACAGCACGAACGCGTCCGTCTGCGGACAGGTCCCTAAACCGTCGATGAACGACTCCGTTGGTCGCGGTTCAGCTTTTCGTCGACAAGATGCGCAGGAAACAGGAACGCTGGTTGCGGCGTTCTTCAGGACCGGCCTCCAAGCAAGGAGACGTAGCATGCTCGCATAGAGACTTCCACGAAGAGCAACCGGGCACGCGCCACGACCATGGCTGGCGCCGCAATTAGCGCCCTACGCCGCGCTAGTCCTGCCGAACCTTAGTCAACAAGCGTGGACTAGGTGGGGTAAGAAAGCCAGCAAAGACCGTGATGGCTGCGCCGATAGTACCTAGTCACGTAAAGGCAAGCCCGAGATTTCTCGAGCATCAGATCCCGCGCGACAAAGGTCCGGGCCCTGGAGGGCCCGGACCTGTTGGGTGCATGCAGCGGCGCCATCAGCTGCCGCGGTTGCGGTTTATGTCTTGCCAGACACACTTCGCCCAGTCCCTACTCGACGGGCATTCCACCGACGCTTGCGTCGGTCGATGCGCGTTGGCGGCAGAGGCGAAACCGACAAAACCCGCCACGACAGTAGCTACGATCATCAGCGTCTTCATGCATTTCTCCTTCAGGCCATGTGGCGCAGCCGTCTTGGTTCGAATTTCTGTTTCGGTGGTGCTGCGCCATCGCCAATGACTCTAAGCAGGGTCCGTTTCGCAGGCCATCAACGCTCGGCAACCGGACGTAACCAAACCCGGGAGCGTTACGCCCCGTTACAAAATCACTGTCCATCACGCCACGGCGGCACGTATCATGTCATCGTGAGCCTGGGGGAATCGCGATCCGTATGAGCACGTCCGCGCATATCCTAGTAGTCGACGATGATCGCGAAATCCGCGATCTCCTCTCGCGCTTCCTGCGCAAGAACGGCTATCGCGTCGATGTCGGCGCCGACGGAAGTGACATGAAACGCATTCTGGAGGGGGCTCGCATCGACTTGATCGTCCTCGACCGGGTTCTGCCCGGCAAGGACGGTCTCACGTTGTGCCGCGAGTTGCGCACATCGAGCCGTGTGCCGGTCATTCTGCTCACCCTGCTCGGCGCCGATACCGATCGCATCGTCGGGCTTGAGGTTGGAGCCGATGACTATCTGGCCAAACCGTTCAACCCGCACGAGCTTCTCGCGCGCATTAAGGCTGTTCTGCGCAGAACTGCCGACTTGCCTTTCCAGAATAGCGTGCAGAAGGCGTCGGTCTTGCAATTTTCCGGATGGACGTTGGATCGGAGCCGCCGGCGGCTTCAGTCGCCGGCTGGCGCAATAGTCAGCCTCACGGACGGCGAGTTCGATCTCCTGGTAGCCCTCGCTGAGCATCCGCAGGTGGTGTTGACGCGTGATCAGCTCCTTGATCTCGCGCGCGGGCGCAGCGCCGCTGCTTTCGACCGCAGCATCGATATGCAGGTAACCCGTCTCAGACGGAGGATCGAAGTCGATCCCGAGGAACCCGAGCTCATCAAGACGGTGCGAAACAAGGGGTACATGTTCACCCCGGAGGTTGCGGGTGAAGCAGAATGAAGTGGATCTTCGACACGATTAAGGGCCGCGTTGTTGCTGTCCTCTTGCTCTTCCTGTCGGCATCTCATGTGCTCGGTCTCTGGCTCTATGCACAGAAAAGCGAGGAGGCCGCAACGCTCTTGCACGATGCGCTTCTGGCGGAGCAGATCGCTTTGGTGATTCGTCTGGCCGAGCGCCTTCCGGCCGCGGAGCGCCCCGCTATGCTGCAGGCCTTGAGTGGACCGACAGTGGCCATCACGCTGGCGCCCGCTGACGAGGCGCGGCGGCCGCTACCAGAGGGAACACGAGCGCACGCCTTCGAGCATCTCCTCGGCGTGTTCCTCGACCGACCAACGCAAGAGACCATTCGCCTTCTCTACGCTTCGGGCGACCGCATTGAAGGTCTCGACTCGCTGCTCGCCAAGGTGCGTACCTCAGTGCACGGCGAACGGGATCATCTCCCCGTGCGGCCACTCGCTGACATCCAGGCTGCCGGCGCAGTCAACGCTGATATTGCGCTTGCAGATGGATCGTGGGTGCGCTTCGTTGCGCCGCTATTCACCGTCAGTCCGTTTTCACCCTCCAAGCTCGGCGTTCCCCTGGCAGCCATGCTGCTGTCGGTTCTCTTGATCGCCGCTTGGGTGCTGCACAGATGGACGCAACCACTCACGCAATTCGCGGCGGCTGCGGAGCAGTTCGGCACCGATATTCATTCGCCCGCCCTATCGGAGACAGGGCCCTCCGAGGTCCGCACAGCCGCGCGGACTGTCAATCTCATGCAGGAACGGATCCGACGCTTGGTCGAGGACCGCACGGCTTTCGCCGCTGCCATCGCGCACGATCTCGGAACACCAATCACACGTCTGCATCTGCGCGCCCACGAGATCGACGAGGAGTGGACACGCACTCGCATACTCGCCGACCTGGAGCAGATGCGGCGCATGATCACGGCGACACTGGAGTTTGCACGACTGGAGTTCGCCGCCGAACCCACCGAGACGCTCGATCTGGCTTCCCTGGTGCAAAGCCTCTGCGACGACTACTTCGATGCAGGACAGCAAATTGTGGTTCGCGCCCTAGTGCCGGTAACCATTGCGTCGAAACCGATCGCCCTGCGGCGTACGTTGGGCAACGTGTTGGAGAACGCCTTCAAGTACGGAACTCGCGCCCGAGTTGCGCTTGCAGCGACGCCGCGCCACGCGCACGTCACGATACATGATGATGGTCCGGGCATCCCTTGGGACATGATGGAGGAGGCCTTTCGCCCCTTCCGCCGGCTCACGCCAGCCGATAGCGATGCAGCGCCTGGAACTGGCTTGGGCTTGAGCATAGCCAGGAGCCTTGTCACGGGTTTGGGAGGCGAGATCGAGCTCACAAATCACGCCGCAGGAGGCCTCCAAGTGACCATTATTTTGCCTCGGTTGAAAACCCATCGTCCGCCAAACGCGCACGCGATCAAGGAGAGAAGAGATGTGAGCCAGGCACATGGCCGCGCAAATCCGCTCCTGCACCGGCCACTAAGGTCGAAGCGCACGGCAACCACTCGCATCAAACCGCTGTAAACACCCGGGCAAGGAGATCGAACTCAAAGTCGTCAAGCCGGGTCGAGTCAAAGGACACGGTGCTCACTGAGCTGCGCCGTGCAAAAAACGCGCTGCAGCAGAGTTCAACAAAGTTTCACTTAGCTGGAAAAGGAGTTAGAGCATGTCTGCAAGACAAGCAATCGCCGGAATTTCTGTCGCCGCGATGTTCGCGGCGGGACTCCCAATATACAGCGGCTTGGTTTCAGTCCGCGCCGTTGCTCACACCGGTCACGTATTCGCCGCCGGCGAGCCCGGTGATCCCAAGAAGCCTTACCGCACCATCGAACTCACGATGCGCGAGGGCAGCGGGACCATGGCATACGAGCCCAATCTGATTGAGGTGAAAAAAGACGAGCAGATCATGTTCGTGCTGCTCAATGCCGGCGCTCTACCGCATGAGTTCCTGATCGATTCATTCGAGAACAACGCCAAGCACAAGATCGAAATGCAGAAGAACCCAGAGATGGAGCACGACGAACCGAACGGAAAACGCCTCGAGCCGAAGAGCGACAACAAAGTTCTATGGCGGTTCTCGAAAGCTGGGACTTTCGAGTTCGCGTGTCTGATACCGGGTCACTACGAAGCCGGAATGAAGGGCGCAATTGTCGTCAAGTGAAGCGAGCTTCGCGCTGGGAGGCGGTCGCTATTGACTGCGTAGTGCAGACCTGGATAGTCGGCGGTCGACACAAGCAAAGGCAAGCGCACACGCTTGTCAAGCGCGCGCTGTCAGCTGTCTTGCAGCGCTGCACACTCCTGCCTTCGTCATCGCCCGATCAAGTGCGCGCTGAGCCCCTGCACCGACTGCGGGGCCTCAAAGTTCTCCTCTCGCCATTCGCGCCTGTTCCCGGTGGAAAAGACTTCCATTCCGCCCGTTGGGTCATACTTCCCAGAGACTCCGTTTGAAGTCACCTGTTTTGGCGGACATCCGGTCAGCTGGTCTGGAAATCGATCCTGGCTACGCGAGGCGCCGCTTGATTGGGTGGCCGCAAACTCCTCTATCACTGGAGAAAAATTGGCAGTTACCAATCGGCCAACTCTTGCAAACGGGAGCTTAGGCTATGATTTCAGTAGTAGACATGCGGGCTGACGTACGGACGTACACCGTCGCGAGACAGCGACGGCCTCGTGGAGGAAACGGCCATGAAAGCGAGTCTTCTCTTTGTCGCGACGCTCATAGGAACGCTGCCGCAATCACCGACGAAAGCCGATGAATTCGGGGCCACCTGGGCGTCGCAACCTCGGGCTGCGGTCACAATTGTGATTGGCAAGAGCGGCGGACGGATAGCTGGGCCGGGATGGGAACACCGTTTCGATGCGCAAGCGAAAACCCTCGACTTTGAGATCGCACCGGAACGCAGGTTGGTGCTTCGTCGCAGTGGCGACACCTGGGTAGGCGAATATTTCCATCCCGGGATAGGTCCGGGAGCCCACGAGCGCGACGAGCACAGAATGACATTCGCCTGTAGCGCGGGCGTATGTGCCGAGTGAAGATGATGGCAATCGGTTCGTGTGATCCACATTTGCCGGCGGCAGTGGTTCGCAACGATGTCACGCGACGACGTTCAGGGCCAGGAGGCGTTCCGGCCCATTCTGGCGCACACGAAACCAATGGCCTGGTGCAGGGAGCCGACTTGGGCGTGAGCATGGTGCGGTGCACCGGGCACACGTGGGCGCGTGAAATCGTGTCTCCACATTCGCCCTGGTTGACGAAGCCTCGGCATCTTCTTACTTTTCTGGCAGTTTGAGATTCGGTTTGCAGGAAGGGCGTGTCCTGACTCGGTTGCCGAAAACGTTGGCCCTGCTGGGCGCCCTACTGCTGGCGGTGTTTGCTGTCGGTGCGAGTCCGGCTGCGGCGCACGGGAACCATGCGCATCTAGTCGCGACAGGTCTTTCCGCTTCAGCACCGACCGCGCGGACTGCCGAAGTGTTGCAGTGGGCACAGGACCATATTGTAGCAGCGAGCGCCGAAGCGCAGTCCGAAGAGCCGGATCGCCACGGCAGATCCGATTACTGCTGCGGAACTATCATGTGTCATGCCGGCGTGACACTCACGATCGACCCTTTTTCCTTTCTCTGTCCAACCGGTGCGCGCGTGATCGCTGAGCCCTCATCCGGCCGGCCTCTGCGCAATTCGACCGGACTCGAGCGTCCCCCCCGAAGCCTCGACATAGCGTAACGTCGGCTAGCGGCCGACGCCGTATCGGCGCGTCCCGAGCACCACGTCACGTCGCACGTCGAACCGATTCGACGGGTCACTTCCTTTTCCGCGACGATGCGTTTGGGACGCCTGGCTTACCGGGCGCCACTGATCTTCCAATCGACCACGCAGGT
The DNA here is from genome assembly GCA_046154585.1 of Hyphomicrobiaceae bacterium. Classification (GTDB taxonomy): domain Bacteria; phylum Pseudomonadota; class Alphaproteobacteria; order Rhizobiales; family Hyphomicrobiaceae; genus CADEFX01. The sequence goes on from JBJXDX010000087.1 coordinate 64,847, forward strand.
GCCAAGCAAGAAAGGCACGCACTCCAGATGCCCATCAGGACTCTATCTTGGCTCTTACTGACATGGATCTCAGTCTCTCCGGCTGCGGCTCGTGATCCAGCCAATGCAGACGCGGTGATCCCGCCTGCCCGGTACAGTCCGGTGCTATCGGGGAGCCAAAGCTACCGACCGGTCGAACCGCTGCCATGGGGCGACGTCAACCGTCGCGTCATGCCGCCGGATGCACTGCGCTCAGCCCCAGGACAAGGCAAGGCCGATCCCGAGGCAAAGCAAGATAAGCGCGGCCCACATGATTAACGCTAGCCGCATCCAACCGCCGAACAATCGCGCTCAATGGGGTCAACGCATGGGGGACTTGAGAGGCGTCGCGGCTTCGTTGTCCGAACGAGGCGCGACGTCGAGGTGGATCGTTCCGCTTGCCGCATTGGCAACAGCAATGCTTGCCAGCGGTTGTGCTGGTTTTTCACCGGACGCCGGCATGGGAGTTGTTCAAGCCGCCACCGCCACCGAACTCGGCAAGGAGGCGACGAAGCTGGACACCCAGGACAAAGAGGCTCATGCCGCGGCGCGTGTCAAACAGTTGCTCGCCAAGCCTTTGACCGCAGGCAGCGCCGTGCAGATCGCCCTGCTCAACAATCGGGGGCTGCAGGCTGCCTACAACGAGCTTGGCATATCCGAGGCGCAAATGGTGGAAGCCAGCCTGCCACCTGCCCCTCGGCTCGGATTTGCGCGGCTGGTCGGCTCCGGAGGCTTCGAGATCGAGCGACAGATCGTCCAGAACGTGCTCGCGCTTCTGACGCTGCCGCGGCGCCGCGAGATTGCCGAGGCGCGCTTTCGGCAGGCGCAGGTTCGCGCCGTGGAGGCCACGCTCCGCGTAGCGGCCGAAACGATGCGCGCCTACTACCGCGCAGTGGCCGCCGGCGAGTCGGTCAGGTTTCTCGTCGATGCCCAGGCGTCGGCTCAAACCGTGTCCGAGTTGGCAAAGCAGCTCGGCGAGACCGGCGCGATGTCGAAGCTCGATCAAGCGCGCGAGCATGTGTTCTATGTCGAGATCTCAGGCCAAGTCGCGGGTGCGCGCCTGCGCCAGAGGGTTGAGAAGGAGCGTTTGACGCGTGCGCTTGGCGCCTGGGGCATGGATACGGCGTTTCGCCTGCCCGACAAGCTGACATCGCTTCCCGCCAAACCTAAGACGCTGCCGTGGGTGGAAAGCGAGGCCGTCCGACGGCGGGTCGATCTCGTCATGGCACGCATGGAAATCGACATCCTCGCGAAGGAGCTGGGGCTCACCCGCAAGACGCGTTTCATCAACGCTCTCGAGGTCGCCGGCGTCAGTACGACAGAGAAGGACGTCATTACCGATGGCGGAGCGACCGAGGTCGACAAGATCAGCCGGCGAGGCTTCGACGTGGACTTCCAAATCCCGATCTACGACTTCGGCGAGTCGCGTGTGCGGCTTGCCGAAGAGACCTACATGCGCGCGGTCAACCGTCTTCTCGAGCGCGCGGTCAACGCCCGGTCCGAAGCGCGCGAAGCCTACCAAGGCTATCGTGGCGCCTATGACATCGCCCTGCATTACGATCGGGAAGTCTTGCCTCTTCGGAAGATCATCTCCGATGAAACGCTCCTCAACTACAACGCCATGATCCGCGATCTGTTTGCCCTGCTTGCCGATGCGCGCGCGCGCATCCTGGCCAACGGGCAGGCCATCGAAGCACGGCGCGATTTCTGGCTGGCCAGCGTGGATCTGCACACCGCCATCGTCGGTGGACGCGGCGGCGCAGAAGCGGCGGATGCGCCGCGGTCGGCGATGGCCGGTGCGGGCGAGGCTGGCGGACATTGAAAGCCACATGGAGTGATCAATGACGATATCACGCAGAACATTGCTGGCGGGCTCAGGCTTAGCTCTCATGAGCGCCGCCGCCGTCAAGGCCGGCATCCCCGAGGCGCCGACCCAGACCTCTCCTCTGATGCAGGCACCGTTGTTTCCAACGTCGGGGCCCTCCTATCAGCCCGTCGTCACGCTCAACGGGTGGTCGTTGCCCTGGCGCATGAATGGCGACTGGAAGGAGTTTCACCTCGTTGCCGAACCGGTCGTGCGCGAGATGGCGCCCGGTATGAAGGCGCATCTGTGGGGCTACAACGGTCAATCGCCCGGGCCGACCATCGAGGCCGTCGAGGGTGACAAGGTGCGCATCTTCGTCACCAACAAACTGCCCGAGCACACCACCATCCATTGGCATGGCCAGCTCCTGCCCTGCGGCATGGACGGGGTCGGAGGCCTCACCCAGCCACATATCAAACCGGGTAAGACGTTTGTCTATGAGTTTCAGCTGATGAAGAGCGGCACGTTCATGTACCACCCGCACGCCGACGAGATGCTGCAGATGGCCATGGGCATGATGGGATTCTTCGTCGTCCACCCGAAGGACCCGAAGCTGCATCGCGTCGACCGCGACTTTGTCTTCCTGTTGAACGCGTTCGACATCGACCCCGGCAGCTACGTGCCAAAGGTCTTCACCATGCTCGAGTTCAATCTTTGGGCCTGGAACAGCCGCGTTTTTCCCGGCATCGATCATCTCGTCGTCGCCAAGAACGACAGGGTACGCATCCGCTTCGGCAACCTGACCATGACCAATCATCCCATTCACATGCACGGCTACGACTTCGAGGTCACGTGCACAGACGGCGGCTGGACGCGGCCTGAGTCGCGCTGGCCGGAAGTCACTGTCGATTGTGCCGTCGGGCAAATGCGCGCCTTCGAGTTCAACGCGATCTACGAAGGCGATTGGGCGATTCATTGCCACAAGTCGCACCACACCATGAATGCCATGGGGCACGATGTGAAGACCTATATCGGCGTCAATCAGAACGATGTGAAGCGACGCATTTCGCGGCTCGTCGGCGGCGGCTACATGCCGATGGGCGCCCAGGGCATGGCCGAGATGGGCGAGATGGAAATGGCGTCACCCGACAACACGCTCCCCATGATGACCGGATTTGGCCAGTTCGGGCCGATCGAGATGGGCGGCATGTTCTCGGTGGTGAAGGTCCGCGAGGGGCTCGCCGCGAACGATTACAAAGATCCCGGCTGGTACCAGCATCCGCAAGGCACGGTCGCCTACGAGTCGCAAGACGTCGCGCCACGGCACACGCAAGCACCTGCCGTGGCGACGAAGCGCGGCAGCGAGGTCGAACTCAAAGCCATCAAGCCGAGGCGAGCCAAGGGACACCGTGCGCACTGAGCTACGCAGCCGGAAGGCACGCAGTAGCAGAGTTCAACAAAGTTTAGCGTAGCTGGCAAAGGAGTTAGAGCATGTCTGCAAGACTGGCAATCGCCGGAATTTCTGTCGCCACGATGTTCGCGGTGGGACTTCCAATATACAGCGGTTTGGTCTCAGTCCGCGCCGTTGCGCACACCGGTCACGTGTTCGCTGCAGGCGAGCCCGGTGACCCCAAGAAGCCCTACCGGACCATCGAGCTCTCGATGCGCGAGGGGAGTGGCACCATGGCCTACGAGCCCAATCTGATTGAGGTCAGAAAGGGCGAGCAGATCATGTTCGTGCTGCTCAATGTCGGTGCTCTGCCGCATGAGTTCATGCTCGACTCATTCGAAAATAACGCCAAGCACAAGATTGAAATGCAAAAGAATCCGGAGATGGAACATGACGATGCGAACGGGAAGCGCATTGAGCCCAAGAATGACAACAAAATATTGTGGCGATTTTCCAAGACGGGAACGTTCGAGTTCGCCTGTTTGATACCGGGTCACTACGAAGCCGGGATGAAGGGCACCGTGGTCGTCAAGTGAACCGAGTTTGCGCGCCGAGGAAGTTCACAAAGTAGGATTAGCAGTCAGGAGAAGCGCAATGCGTAAATCGATGATCATGCTCGCGGCACTCGGCGGAATGGCAGCTCTGTCGTCCGTCGCTTTTGCGCAAATGGTGGATGGTGAGGTGACAAAAGTCGACGAATCGGCGGGCAAGGTCACCATCAAGCACGGCCCCATGAAGAAGTTCGACATGGAGGGCGGCATGACCATGGTGTTCCGCGCCCAGGACCCCGCCATCCTCAAACAGGTCAAACCCGGCGACAAAATCAAGTTCGAAGCCGACAAGGTCAATGGCCAGTTCACCGTCATGAAGGTAGAGAAGAAGAAGTAGACGAAACTGTTTCGTCTAGTGCGTTCGCCTTCGATGACGTGCTCGCCATTCCGGTGATCGCGGCGCACATGCTCTAGGGCGGACTCAATCGCACCCTGGTCTCCGCTGATAGTCGGAGGCGCGAATGCTCGGCAAAGGCACCCGGTTTCACGTCCTGCAGAACTCCACACTGGTGCCGATCCTGTGTGCAGCGACGATCGCCTTTTTACCGCATCGCAGGCACGCCGGCCCGCTGCGGGACTGCGAACAGCTCAAAGATCCTCCTCTGGCCATTCGCGCCTGCTCCCGTCTGATCTCGAACATCCCGGACAGCGCGGTGCTCCACAATAGGCGCGGCATTGCCTACTTGAGGAACGGGGAAGCCGACAACGCCATTGCTGACTACACGGAAGCCATCCGGCTCGATCCTAGAGCAACCGAGGCCTACTACAATCGAGGCCGAGCGCTGCTCGACAAGGGAGCCTACACCGTAGCCATCCTGGATTTCGGCCAGGCCATTGCTCACAACCCAAATCATCCCCTGGCTCTCAATGCTCGTGCCCGGGCAGCCTTCAAATTGGGCAATCTGGCGGCCGCTCTCGAGGAAGCCGATTACGCCATAGCGGCCGACGCCAGATACGCACGCCCACATCCATGAGGCCCTGGGCAGACGCGAACACGCTATCGCCGATTTTCGGATGACACTTGCGCTCGACGCGCATGATCCGCTCGTGCACATCACGCGAGAGGGATTGCTGCGGCT
>JBJXDX010000088.1:0-12414 GCA_046154585.1 Hyphomicrobiaceae bacterium
CGCCGGCCGCGGCCGGCGCAAGGCGTCGCCCGAGGCCACCGACGAGCGGCGGCGCATCATCCTCACGGCGGCGCTCGAGGTTTTTTCTCGTCACGGCTTTGCCGCCGCGCGGCTCGACGATGTGGCCGCACAGGCCGGCGTCGCCAAGGGCACGCTCTATCTCTACTTCCCCAACAAGCAGACGCTGTTCGAGGAACTGATCCGCAGCTACGTGTCGCCGCTGTTCGACAAGCTGGCGCAGGACACGCTGCCGAACGTGCCGCCGCAGGTGTTCATTGCCCAGTTTTTCCAGATGTTTCGCACCCAGGTGCTGGGCACCGAGCGCCAGCGGATCCTGCAACTCCTCATCACCGAGGGCGCGCGCTTTCCCGCCATCGCGGAGTTTTATCATCGCGAGGTGGTGTCACGCGGTCTTCAACTCGTCCGGAGCGTTCTGGAACGGGCGGCCCGAGAGGGCATGCCGGCAGCCGCGACCCTCGTTCAGTATCCGCAGCTTCTCGTCGCGCCACTGATCGTCTCCGTCATCTGGGACGGCTTGTTCGGCCGCATCCACCCGCTCGATGTCGAAGGCATGCTGAAGGCCCACGTCCGCCTGCTGACAAGCTCCCAGGAACGCAAGCCATGAACCGCAAGATCGCCGTCATTGCCGGCGTGGCGCTGTGCGCGGCAGCCTTTGGGGCTTTCATGATGCTGCACGGGACAACGCAGCCGCCGCAATTCCACGGCTGGGTCGAAGCCGATCTCCTATTCGTCGGCGCTGATGAATCGGGCCGCCTGACCGACATGGCCGTGCGAGAAGGCGAAGCCGTGAAGTCGGGCGCACTCCTCTTTACGCTGCAAAGCGATATTCAAGACGCAGACCTGCGGCAGGCCCGGGGCGCCCTCGACGAGGCGCGGGCGCGCCTCGCCAAGGCCGAGGCGGCGCAGCAGCGCCCGGAAGAGGTGGCCGTGCTGCAGGCGCAGGAAGCGCGCGCCCAGGCGGCGTTGGAAAATTCACAACCCGAGCTCGAGCGCACGCGCAAGCTCGTGGAGCGAGGTATCGCCGCGCAATCGCGCCTTGAGCAGGCCAAGGCCGCGGCCGATCGCGACCTGGCGCTGCTCGTCGAAGTGCGGCGCCAGATCGAGGTTGCGCGCCTGAAAGCCCGCAGCGAGGACATCGAGGCGGCGCGCGAGATCGTCAAGCAGGCCGAGGCCAAGCTCGCGTCCGCCAAGACCCGGCACACGCAGCGCCGCGTCTCGGCGCCAGCCGACAGTGTGGTCCAGGAGGTCTACTTCCGCACCGGCGAGATCGTGCCGGCCGGCCGGCCCGTCGTGTCGCTGCTGCCGCCGGGTAATCTGAAGCTCCGGTTCTTCGTGCCGCAATCGGCGCTGCCGGCCATCGCCCTCGGCGACGAGGTTTCCGTGCAGTGCGACGGCTGCGCCGAGGGCATCAGAGCCCAGATCACGTTCATCGCACGCCAGGCCGAATTCACGCCGCCCGTCATCTTCAGCAGCGAGGAGCGCGCCAAGCTCGTCTTCCGCGTCGAGGCTATCCCGCGCAAGCCCGAGCTCCTGCGCGTCGGCCAGCCGACCGCCATCAGCCTCGTCACCGACAAGCCGCGCGAGACCGCGTATGGCAAACGCTGAAAGTCGCACGCGCGACCCCGTCATCGAGGTCGAGGGCCTGACCAAGGCTTTCGGCAGCAAGGTCGTGGTCCGCAACCTGACCATGCGCGTGGACCGCGGCCAGATTTACGGCTTCCTCGGTCCCAACGGCTCGGGCAAGACCACCACCATCCGCATGCTGTGCGGCCTGCTGACGCCCGACGCCGGACGCGGCACCTGCCTCGGCTACGACATTCTGACCCAGAGCCATCTCATCAAGCAGCATGTCGGCTACATGACGCAGCGGTTCAGCCTCTACCAGGACCTGTCGATCCGCGAGAACCTGGAGTTCGTGGCGCGCGTGTTCGGGCTCCCTGATCCGCCAGCCAGCGCCCGCGCGGCGATCGAGCGGCTTGGGCTGGGCGGACGCGAGGCGCAACTCGCCGGCGAACTGTCAGGCGGCTGGAAGCAGCGCCTGGCGCTTGGCGCCTGCATCCTGCCCGAGCCAGACCTGCTGCTGCTCGACGAGCCGACGGCGGGCGTCGACCCCAAGGCGCGCCGCGAATTCTGGAACGAAATCCACACGCTCGCCGCCGAAGGCCTGACCGTGCTCGTCTCCACGCACTACATGGACGAAGCTGAGCGCTGTCACGAGATCGCCTACATTGCTTACGGCGAGTTGCTGACACATGGCACGGTCGACGAGGTGATCCGGCAATCGAACCTGACGACATGGACTGTATCCGGGTCCGATCTGCATGACCTCGGGGAAAAGCTCACCCGACTGCCGGGCGTCGACATGGTGGCACCGTTCGGCGCCAGCCTGCACGTCTCCGGGCGCGATCGCGAAAAACTGGAAGCATCGCTGAAGCCGCTCATGGCCGATTCCCGCCTAAAATGGGAGCCGAGCGAGCCGTCGCTGGAGGACGTGTTCATCGACCTGATGGGCCGCAGCAAGGATAACTTCCCGTGACGACGCAACGCGCGCCTCGCCCCGCCTCGACCACGAACGCATTGGCGCGGTTCAGCGCCATGTTCGTCAAGGAGTTCATCCAGCTTAAGCGCGACCGCATCACCTTCGCGACCATGATCATGATCCCGCTGATGCAGCTCTTCCTGTTCGGCTTCGCCATCAACAACAATCCCAAGCACCTGCCCACGGCAGTTCTCATGCAGGAGGACTCCGATCTCGGCCGCTCGATCCTTTCGGCGCTGCGCAACACCTCCTATTTCGACATCAAATGGGTGTCGCGCGACGAGGCAGAGGTCGACCATTGGATGCGATCGGGCAAAGTTCTGTTCGTGGTCGAGGTGCCGGCCGGATTTGCGCGGGCTGTGCGCCGGGGCGACAAGCCCGCGCTGCTGGTTGCCGCTGATGCCACCGATCCCGTCGCCGCTGGCACCGCACTCGGCGCGCTCGACGGCATCATTTCCACGGCACTTGCCCGCGACCGCGGCCTGCAGACACCAGACACCGAACCCGCCACCTTCGAGATCCGCCAGCACCGGCGCTACAATCCCGAAGGCGTGACCCAGCTCAACATCGTGCCAGGATTGCTGGGAACGATCCTCACCATGACGATGCTGATCTTCACGGCGCTGTCGGTCACGCGCGAAGTGGAGCGCGGCACCATGGAGAGTTTGCTGTCCATGCCGCTGCAGCCGCTCGAAATCATGCTGGGCAAGATCGCGCCCTACATCTTCATCGGCTTCCTGCAAGCGCTGATCATCCTCGTCGTCGGTGTCACCGTGTTCGGCGTGCCGATCGCCGGCAGCATCACGCTGCTGGCCGTTCTGACCACGCTCTTCATCACGGCAAACCTCGCCGTCGGCTACACGTTCTCGACATTGGCGCGCACGCAGCTCCAGGCCATGCAGATGTCGATGATGTGGTTCCTGCCCAACATCCTGCTCTCGGGCTTCATGTTCCCGTTCGCCGGCATGCCCGTATGGGCGCAGTGGATCGGCGAGATCCTGCCGCTCACGCACTATCTGCGCATCGTCCGCGGCGTGATGCTGAAAGGCGCGACCCTCTACGATCTCGGCCTTGAAGCCCTCTGGCTCATCGGCCTGACGCTCGTCGCCATGACGATCGCCGTCACGCGCTTCCGCACCACGCTGGATTGAGACGCACACCAAATGTTTTTGACCGGCATTTTATTCGGAACGGCTGCGCGCCTATGACGTTGGCCCCTCAGCGCCGGCACCGGCGTTCGTACAAATCTGAATATGGAGTTGCGTATGAGGAAACTTCTCATGGCCTCGGCCGTCCTTCCATTGGGAACTCTCGCCGGCGTTGCTACTCCTGCAAGCGCCCAGACCGTTGTGCAACGGGAAGTCGTCATCACGGAACGTGAGGTTCCGACCACAACCATCATCGAGCGCAGATATCGCGAGTCACCGACGACTGTCCGCTATTACCGTACGCCGCGAGACACCGAAGTGCGCTCGGGTTATCTCAATGTCGTCGAGAGAGGCGGCTGCGGATGGCTCCATCGCCGCGCCATCGAGACGGGCAGCGAATACTGGTGGGATCGCTATAACGACTGCCGCGACGACGATTGATCGCGCCTATCACGACGCGGGTCGGGGCGAGTTGTTCCGACCCGTCACAACACCCCCATCCCCGCCGCGAATATCGCCGGGGTTATTTCAAAAAATCAGACCCGGGCCTTCATGAACCCGTGTGACCTATGCGCTTTTGATGGGCTCGGAATGCCCGGCTCACCATGTCCGAGTTCCGCGTCGGCGCTCCACTGGTCTGGCGGCCGGCCGGACGGATCATCGGACCACAGTACCCGGATCATAGGCCGGGACGCGCGTACTGCAGGCAGCGCTTCCCACGATCCGGACGGCACGATCATGCCATGGCCCAGGCTGACGGGGATAACTTCGGCGCCGTGCCCGCTTACCCAGCCCGCCGCTGCGTCTCCTTGACGTCGACAAAACGCACGCCCGCGTTGCGCTCGCGCACCCATTCGAGATCAAACTGCGAGCGGGCGAGATAGACCGGGTCGCCGTCCAGGTCCTCGGCGATGTTGGTGCGGTACTTCTCCACGAACCCCGTCAGGGCCGTCGGATCATCCGCCTGCACCCAGCGCGCCAGCTCCACGCCAGCCGGATCGAGCGCCGTCTCCAGGCTGTATTCGGCCGCCATGCGCGCCACCAGCACGTCGAGCTGCAGGGCACCCACGACACCGACGATCAGCCCCGTGCCATCCAGCGGCGAAAAAAGCTGCACGACGCCCTCCTCCGCCATCTGCCCGAGCGCGGTCTTGAGCTGCTTGCCCTTCATGGCGTCGGCGACGCGCACGCGCCGCAAAATTTCCGGCGCGAAGTTGGGCACGCCCGTGAAGCTCAGCTCCTCGCCGCCCGTCAGCGTGTCACCGATGCGCAGCGTGCCGTGGTTGGGGATACCGACCACGTCGCCCGCCACGGCTTCCGTCGCGATCGAGCGGTCCTGCGCGAAGAAGAATTGCGGCGCGTTGAGCGCGATTGGCTTGCCCGTGCGCACGAGCCTCGCTTTCATCCCCTTGACGAGCTTGCCCGAGCACAGCCGCAGGAAGGCGATGCGGTCGCGATGGTTCGGGTCCATGTTCGCCTGGATCTTGAACACGACGCCGGTCATGCCGGGCTCGGTCGCGACCACGAGGCGCTTGTCGGCCTGCTGCGCGCGCGGCGGTGGCGCGTATTTCACCAGCGCGTCGAGCAGATCGCGCACGCCGAAATTGCGCAGCGCCGAGCCGAAGAACACCGGCGTCAGATGGCCTTCGCGGAACGAGGCGAGATCGAAGGGACGTGCCGCGGTGCGCACGAGGTCGATCTCCTCGCGCCACTTCTTCAGCACATCTGAATCGACAAGCTCATCCAGACGAGAATCGTCCGGACCGGCGAGCGCAACCTCATCATCGTCAATGCCGATGCGGCGCAGGCGGCTGGTGGCCAGATCGAACGTCCCTTTGAAGTCACGCCCCATCCCGACGGGCCAGACGATCGGCGTCGTATCGAGCGCCAGGTCCTTCTCGATGGCATCGAGCAGCTCCAGCGGCTCCAGGCTCTCGCGGTCCATCTTGTTGATGAAGGTGATGATGGGGATGTCGCGCATGCGGCAGATCTCGAACAGCTTGCGCGTACGCGATTCGATACCGCGCGCCGCGTCGAGCACCATGACCGCCGAGTCGACGGCGGTGAGCGTGCGGTAGGTGTCCTCCGAGAAGTCTTCATGGCCCGGCGTATCGAGCAGGTTCACCACGTGGTCGTCGTATTCGAACGTCATCACCGAGGTCACGACCGAGATGCCGCGCTGGCGCTCGATGTTCATCCAGTCCGAGCGCGTGCGGCGGCGGTCACCTTTGGCGCGCACGTCGCCGGCGAGCTGAATGGCGCCGCCCAGGAGCAGCAGCTTTTCCGTCAGTGTCGTCTTGCCGGCGTCCGGATGGGCGATGATGGCAAACGTCCGCCGCCGCCCGATCTCGCGCGCGAGCGGCGTGTCGGCTGAGCGTTGGATAGCGCTGAGCCCGGTGTCGATTTTGTCCTGCATTCTCGTGATTCCTGCGCTCTCAGCTGCTTACATGAAGGCTGTGGCGCGGAAACTCAACCCTTCAGGCGCCCCCATCCCTGTAGCAGCTCGGCCGCCTCGGCCATGTCAGCCGTCGTGCCCGAATAGGAGAACCGCACGAACCGCCGCCCGCGGGCCTTGTCGAAATCGACACCGGGTGTCGCCGCCACGCCCGTTTCCTCCAGCATCAACTTGCTGAAGGCGAGGCTGTCGTCCGTATAGTCGTCCACATCGACATAGAGATAGAACGCCCCGTCCGCTGGCACGATCTTGGAGAGGCCGGCCTTCGGCAACTCGCGCAGCAGCAGCTCGCGATTGGCCATGTAGACCCTGCGATTGGCCTCCAGCTCCTCGATACCGTCGAAGGCGCCCAGCGCCGCCACCTGCGCCACCGCTGGCGGCGAGATGTAGAGGTTTTGCGCCAGCCGCTCCATGGTGCGCACGAGGCCCGGCGGCACCACCATCCAGCCGACGCGCCAGCCGGTCATCGAGAAGTATTTCGAGAAACTGTTGATCACCACCACGTCGTCGGAAAATTGCAAGGCCGTCGCTTCCGGCATGCCATAGGTCAGCCCGTGATAGATCTCGTCGGAGATGAACCACACTCCGCGTTTGCGGCAGGTGGCGATGATCTCCGCGAGCCGTTCCGGCTCCAGCATCGTGCCCGTCGGATTGGCGGGGCTGGCGATTAGCAGGCCGGCGAGGCTATTCGCGGCCGCGGCCTCATCAACCTGGGCGGCCGTCGGCATCCACCGTGTGTTGGGTCCTGTCTCCAGCCCAAACGGAACCGCGCCCAGCGCCGTCAGGATGTGCCGGTAGCACGGATAACCCGGCGCCGGCAGCGCCACACGCGCGCCAGGATCGAACAGCGCCAGGAACGACAGCACGAACGCCGCTGACGATCCGCTCGTGACGACGATGCGCTCCGGCGCGACAGTCACGCCGTGGCGCTCCTGATACAGCCGCGCGATGCGTTCGCGCAGCGGTTCCATGCCGAGCGCCAGCGTGTATCCAAGGTTGTCGGTATCCAGCGCCCGTTTCACTGCCTCGCGCGCCGCGCGGGGCGCCGGCGTGCCGGGCTGTCCAACCTCCATGTGGATGACGCGCGCGCCCGTCGCCTCGCGCGCCGCTGCCGCCCGCATCACGTCCATGACGATGAACGGATCGATGGCGCTGCGTTCCGCGGGCGGACGCAACATCAGGCCCTGTGCGGCGGCCAGTCTATCGTCGTTCGGCATCGACATTCTCCAAGGGCGCGCGCCACCTGCGACAGACCGGCGCGTGCGCCGCACATGCCTTCAAATCGCCACCGCCGCGCCACAGCATCACGACGTGATGGCGGTTACTCGGAGTGGCCCGGTCGCGGGTGTCGCACCTGCGGATGCGGGACGCAGCAACCATTCGGGCTTATAGTGTCGTAGCGGGACGTTTGCCAGCTTCGCCTGTGCCATACCGGAAGACGTTGCGTCGCCGCGTTTGACCGTCAGTTGGACCGCACGTAGCCTCGCGCCGGTCCGGTGTCGAGACTGCGACAGACCAATTCGAAAGCCATGCGCGCGAACACGCATCCAAGGCAGCCCCGCTTCCGCATCAGGACCACGCTCGCCGCCGGCGCCGTTGGCCTCGCGGCTCTGGCGACCGGCGTACCGCGGGCCGAGGCCCAGAACCTGAGTCTGGTGCGCGACACCGAGATCGAGAACCTGCTCAAGGACTACTCGCGCCCCATTTTCCGTGCCGCGGGTCTAGGCTCCGGCCGCATCCAGATGCGCATCGTGCGCCACGAGACCTTCAATGCCTTCGTCCTCGACGGCGGCAACGTCTTCATCCACACCGGGGCGCTGCAGACGTCGGAAACGCCCAACCAGGTCATCGGCGTCATCGCGCACGAGGCGGGCCACATCGCCGGCGGTCATCTGGCTCAATTGCGCGAGCGTATCGCCCGCGATCAGACCAAGAGCCTACTCATCAAGCTGCTGGGCATAGGCCTGATGGTCGCCGGCGGTGCCAGCGGCGGACAGGGCGCGGCCGGCGCCGGGGCCGGCGTCATGATGGGCGGCGACGAGTTGCTGATGCGGTCGATCCTCGCCGACCGGCGCGCGCAGGAATCGTCCGCGGATCAGGCCGGTCTGCGGTTTCTGACGACGACACGGCAGTCCGGCAAGGGCATGCTCGAGACGTTCGAGCGGTTCGCGCAACAGGAATACATTTCGGCATCCGGCGCAACGCAGGACGCCTTCGCGCGCAGCCATCCCGTGGCGGCCAACCGCCTCGCGCAGTTGCGTGACACTGTGGCCAAGACCCCGTTCGCCAATGAGAAGGATCCGCCCGCGCTGCAACTCCGGCACGATCTCATGCGGGCCAAGATTGCAGGTTATCTGGATCGGCCCACCATCGTGTTCAATCGGTATCCTGCGAGCGACAACAGCCTGCCTGCCCGGTATGCCCGTACTATCGCCGCATTTTTCCAGAGCGGCATCGAACGGGCGCTTCCCCAAGTCGATGCCTTGATCCGCGAGAAGCCCGACAATGCCTATTTCCATGAGCTGAAGGGCGATTTCCTCATGCGCTCGGGCAAGGCGCGGGAGGCTATCCCCTCCCTGCGCGCGTCACTGAAACTGCTGAACGACGCCCCATTGATCAGCGTCCGACTGGCCCAGGCCATCATCAGCGCCGACAATGTGGCGGGGGTCGACGAGGCGATTGCGATCGCGCGCAAATCCCTGATTGAAGATCCCAATCCGCAGGCCTACCGCATCCTTGCTCAAGGCTATAGCGCCAAAAATAAGCTTCCCGAGGCCAATCTGGCCACTGCGGAGGCCCTGTTCCTGGAAGGTGATGTCAAACAGGCTCAGATTTTCGCCAAGCGCGCCCAGGTAGGATTAAAAAATGGTTCCCCGGAATGGATCCGCGCTGGCGATATCGTGAATTACAAGATCCCGACCTAACGGCTAAGAAGGCCGGACATATCCCTCAGGAGCCGATCGCGCCATGTCAGACATCGTGAGCACTACCACGTTCTTTCGCCTGGTCTCGAAGCGAGCTGTGGCGTGGGTGGTTGCCGGTTTGATGGTCACAGGCGCCATCGTGGGCGTGGCCTATGGCCCCGCCGCTGCCGGGGACAAGGCTCCCACTCTACGGTTGGCTCAGGCCGCGACGCCGGGTTCCACCGCTCCGGCGGCCAGCCCCTTCTCCGCGGAGCAGAAGGCCGCTATCGGGCAGATCATCAAGGAGTATCTGCTCGCCAATCCCGAAGTGATGATGGATGTCCAGAACGCGCTCGAAGCCAAAATGGAAACACTGCAGGCCGAGAAGCTGAAACTGACGTTGAAGGAAAGCGCCAGCGAGATCTTCCGCCGCCCCAACGCGCCGACCGCCGGCAATCCGAACGGGGACATCACGGTGGTCGAGTTCTTCGACTACAACTGCGGCTACTGCAAGCGCGCGTTCACCGACATCGCCAAGCTGGTGGAGAAGGATCCCAAGGTCAAGGTCGTGTTCAAGGAGCTGCCGATCCTGTCGAAGGGTTCCGAGGAAGCTGCGAAGGTGGCCTTGGCCGCAAAGCTGCAGGGCAAATATTGGGAAGCCCACCGCGTGCTCATCACCATGCGCGGAGAGATCAACGAGCAGACCGCGCTGCGGGCTGTCGACAAGCTCGGCCTCGACTTGGCCAAGCTGAAGAAAGACATGGAATCGCCGGAAGTGAAGGCCGAGATCGAGACGGTCCGCAACCTGGCGCAGAAGATGGGCATTAACGGCACGCCGCACTTCCTTGTCGGCGACCGCGCCATTGCCGGGGCGCCGCAGAACCTGCTCGACGTCATCAGCGGCCATGTGGCCGAGCTGCGCAAGACCGGCTGCTCGGTCTGCTGAGGTAAACGCGAGCCGTCACCGGCCCGCAGGCCTGGACTTTCGCGCCTGCGAGAAAGCTGATACACGGGCTGCTGGTTCAATTCCCGGTCCTGCGCCGCCGCGCGAAGCGTTTGGCCTGGTCGAGCCTTGTATGAGCAACAGCGAGACCCGATGGCGAAGCCCGTCTACGTCCTCAATGGGCCAAACCTCAATATGCTCGGCCGGCGCGAGCCGGCCATCTATGGCCGCGAGTCGCTGGACGACGTGCGCGGCCGTGTGCAGACGCACGCCCGCTCGCTGGGCCTCGAGGTCGACTTCCGGCAGACAAACCACGAAGGCGAACTCGTCACCTGGATCCAGGATGCACGCGACTCGGCGGCCGGCATCATTCTCAATGCCGGGGCGCTGACGCATACGTCGATTGCCGTTCTCGATGCGCTGACGGCCGCCGAGGTGCCGACCATCGAGGTGCACTTGTCTAATATCTACAAGCGCGAGAGCTTCCGGCATCACTCGTATGTCTCTCCCGCGGCCACCGGCGTGATTTGCGGGCTGGGCCCCAAGGGCTATCTGCTGGCCCTCGATGCGCTGGCCGACATTCTCAATCAGGGGACCCGCGCTACCAAGCGACGGGCCGGCTAGTGTGATGATCGAGAAATTCGCCGGTACTTTTGGGAACGCTCAGAGCGAATTTCTCGATCTGAATCACACTAGCAGGATTATGAATCTAGTGTCCCTTTGGATTCCGAAGTTCGCTCCCGAACCTAGCATCGAGACCAGGCGAACTTCGGAATCGGGACACTAGGCGCTGGCGCGAACGCGCCCGAAAGTGCGGACGGAAGACATGGCCAAAGAAACGAAAGACCGCGATAGCACCGAGAAGACGCTCATCCGGGAGCTGGCAGAGCTGCTGAACGAGACGGGCCTCAGCGAGATCGAGATCGCACGCGAGGGGCTGAAGATCCGCGTCGCGCGCCAGACCATGGCCAGCGCCGTGGTGCAGGCGGCGCCCGCGACAAGCACGACACGCGGCAGCGACGGATTAGCTGCACCGGTCAAGACCGGCCCGGACCCCGCAAGTCATCCCGGATGTGTGAAATCGCCCATGGTCGGCACGGCGTACATGTCGCCAGAGCCGGGGGCGGCACCGTTCATCGACATCGGCACCCGTGTCGTGCAGGGCCAGACCTTGATGATTATCGAAGCCATGAAGACGATGAACCACATTCCCGCGCCCAAGGCCGGCACCGTCAAGGAAATCCTCATCGAGAACGGCCAGCCTGTCGAATTCGGCGAACCGCTCGTCATCGTCGAATAGGCCGACCGACGCCGCGCCGGCCAGGAGTTGCAAGCGTTCCCATGTTCGACAAGGTCCTCATCGCAAACCGGGGTGAAATCGCGCTGCGCATCCAGCGCGCGTGCAAGGAGTTGGGCATCGCTACGGTCGCTGTGCATTCGACCGCGGATGCCGATGCCATGCACGTGCGGCTGGCCGACGAGAGCGTCTGCATCGGTCCCCCGCCAGCGTCCGAGAGCTACCTGAACATTCCCCGCCTGCTCGCCGCCTGCGAGATCACGGGCGCAGACGCCATCCACCCGGGCTACGGCTTCCTGTCGGAGAACGCGCGCTTCGCCGAGATTCTCGAAGAGCACCAGATCACCTTCATTGGTCCGACGTCCGAGCACATCCGCATCATGGGCGACAAGATCGAGGCCAAGGAAACGGCCAAGCGGCTCGGCATTCCGGTCGTGCCCGGCTCCGATGGCGCCATCACCAACGAGGCCCAGGCGATGAAGATCGCCAAGCAGATGGGCTTCCCCGTGCTCGTCAAGGCCGCCGCCGGCGGCGGCGGACGCGGCATGAAGGTGGCGCGCACGGCCGAAGACCTGGACATCGCCATCAAGACGGCCCGCTCGGAAGCCAAGGCAGCCTTCGGCGACGACAGCGTCTACCTGGAAAAGTATCTGACCCATCCGCGCCATATCGAGATCCAGGTGTTCGGCGACGGCAAGGGCGAAGCCATTCACCTGGGCGAGCGCGATTGCTCACTGCAGCGGCGGCACCAGAAGATCTGGGAGGAGGCCCCCTCACCCGCGCTCAATGCGGAGACGCGCGCCAGGATCGGAACGACAGTCCAGCGCGCCATGCAGAAGCTCAAATACCGCGGCGCCGGAACGGTCGAGTTCCTGTACGAGGACGGCGAGTTCTTCTTCATCGAGATGAACACGCGCCTGCAGGTCGAGCATCCCGTCACCGAGATGATCACCGGCCTCGACCTCGTCATCGAGCAGATCCGCATCGCGTCGGGCGCGCCGCTGACCCTGAAACAGGAAGAGGTCACGTTCCAAGGCCATGCCATCGAATGCCGCATCAATGCGGAGAACCCGAAAAACTTCCGACCGTCACCGGGCAAGATCACCTA
>JBJXDX010000089.1:0-29307 GCA_046154585.1 Hyphomicrobiaceae bacterium
TTCGCACGACCAAGCGGCCAGGTTTTTGCGAACTTCGGATTCGATAAGGACACTAGCAAATTTGTGATTCTAGTGTGGTTTATGGTTCAGAAGTTCGCTTGATGGACTCGCGGCAAGGGTGAAGCGAACTTCTGAACCACCACACTGGAGCCGTAATCTTGCTCGTGTGATTTTAAACGAGCATTGAATAACGTGAGACGGGTTCTGTCCGGCTATGTCTGATCCTTGCGGCTAGACGGGAAGAAGAGTGAGGCCGGAAAGTCGGCAGGGTCGCGTAGGGCTTTCGGTTGCGGATGATATTCCGGCCGGGGGCTCAGGTCCGGCACAACAACCTTGCGATACAGGTGCCAGGTCGCGTGCCCAAGCACCGGCATCACAAATGCAAGCCCGAGGAAGAAGGGCAGCGAGCCGATGACGAGGCCGAAGGCGACGATGAGGCCCCACAAGGCCATCGTCGTTGGATTCAGAAGAACCGCTCTAACCGACGTGGTAATGGCCACGGCCGCTCCGACATTGCGGTCGAGCAGAAGTGGAAACGACACCACGGTCAGGGAGAATGCCAGCACGGCGAACAGAAAGCCCACAGCGTTGCCGACGACAATGAGGCTGTGGCCTTCCGGCGTCGTCAGTACGCTACGCGCGAACTCGAGCAACGCGACCGGCTCGCGATAACCGAAATTCGTCACATAGATCGCGTGGGCCATGGCGAGCCAGATGCCGAAAATCGCGACCAGCAGAAAACCGACGACCAAAATCGCCCGGAAGGACGGCGAGTGCCGGACGTCGAAGGCATGTGTCCAGGACGTGTCCAGGCCCAGTTCGCGCCGCCGGCTCAGTTCGTAGAGACCGATCGCGGCGAAGGGACCAAGGAGCGCGAAGCCGGTGGCCAGAGGATAAAGAAGAGGAATGATGTCGTAGCCGATGATCGCACGACCGATCGCGATGCCCGTCACCGGATAAATGAGGCTGAGGAAAATGACGTGTGTCGGCATGGCCCAGAAATCCTCCAAGCCTTTTGCCAATGCATCTTTGAGATCGCTGGGCCTGATCGAGCGAACCTCGGGCAGTTCGCGCGTCGCATCGACAGGTAGGATGATATCTACGCGTTCCATGTCTGCTCCTCTCGAACTCGCATGTTCAAGGGACGCGACGCCGCGTGATGCAAGGCTTCATTTGACCGGTCACGCCGAGCCGCAGCTTGCAACGGTTATTCTTACCTCATGCGCAGAATTTTGTCTCTTTGAATAGTTGAGAAAAGTCACGCCGCCAGAGTGGTTGGTTTCATTAACCGTCGGTGCCCAGGTGGCCAACGACGGTACCGTTTCATTCATAGACGACAGCGCGCCCTCGATGCGATGGGACGTGCATCCAGGCCCGGCCTGCCCCGTAAACACCGACGCCCGTCGCCATTTGCCGCCGAGCCTCGCGTCTGCGCATCATATGGGCCGAGGGCGTTGATGCCGCTGCAACCGGGGACGTGAGCCCGCACGCATGACTGTGGCTGCTGCCGAAGCCGAGGCCGTCCCGAAGCATCGCGCGCTCGTCACCGCCACGGCCATCCTCGCCAGCATGATCTACTCGATCGACTGGACCATCGCCGCCGTCGCGCTGCCGCACATGCAGGGCACGTTCTCGGCCACCCAGGATCAGATCGCCTGGGTCATGACCTCCTACATCGTCGTCAGCGCCATCACCTTGCCGACCACCGGCTGGCTCAGCTCGATGATGGGCCGCAAGCGCCTGTTTCTGACCTCGATCGGCGGTTTCACCTTCTTCTCGCTGCTCTGCGGTGCCGCCAACTCGCTGCCGGCCGAGATCACGTTCCGCGCCTTCCAGGGCTGTTTCGGCGCCTTCCTGATCCCGCTCTCGCAGTCGCTCATGCTCGACAACTATCCCAAGGAGAAGCACAGCCAGGCCATCGCGCTCTGGGGGCTCGGCGTCATTCTGGGTCCCGTCATCGGCCCGACCGTCGGCGGCTATCTCACCGAGGAGTATTCGTGGCGCTGGGTGTTCTATGTCGGCGTGCCGATCGGCCTCATCGCCTATCTGGGCGGCCTCCTGTTCCTGCCGTCCGACGACCGCTCGCAAAAGTCCGCGAGCTTCGACTGGCTCGGCTTCACTGCGCTCGCAGTCGGCGTGGGCTCGCTGCAGCTCATGCTCGATCGCGGCGAGCGGCTCGACTGGTTCGAATCGCTGGAGGTAAAGATCGAGGCCGGCCTGTCCGTGCTCGGCTTCTACATGTTCATCGCGCACGCGCTCTCCAGCAAGGCGCCGCTCATCAGCCTGCGGCTCATGCTCGACCGCAACTACGCCCTCGGCCTCATGCTCGCCTTTCTCTACGGCGTCCTTACGCTGCCGCCTTTGATTTTACTGCCGTCGTTGCTGGCGACGCTGCAGGGCTATCCCGTCGTCACGGTGGGCCTTCTGCTGTCGCCGCGCGGCGTCGGATTGATGCTCGCCATGATGATCCTCGGCCGCGTGGGTGACCGCATCGATCCGCGCCTGACGCTCGCTGGCGGCTTCGCTGCCATCGGCATCTCGAGCTGGTTCATGTCCGGCTGGCCGCTCGACGTGCCCGCCAGCGAGGTGATCTGGACCGGCGTCGTGCAGGGCATCGGCGCCGGCGCCATCGTCGTGCCGCTGGGCGTCGTCACGTTCGCGACGCTGGAGGCCCGGCACCGCACGGAGGCCGCCTCCATGTGGAACCTCGTGCGCAGTGCCGGCTCCAGCATCGGCATCGCCGTGGCGGTGTTCATCGTTGCGCGCATGTCGAGCGTTTCGCGCGCCGACATCGTCAACTACGTTTCGCCCTACAACGCCATCTTCCAGTACCCCAATCTTGCCGGCTGGGCCTCGCTCGATCATCTGCCGTCACTCGCCCGCCTCAACGACGAGATCACCCGCCAGGCCCTCATGATCGGCTACATCGACGTGTTCTACCTGACCACGTGGACGTCGCTGCTCAGCCTCCCGCTCATCCTGCTGCTGTCCCGCCCGAAATAGGCGTCGCCTTCGCACCTCGCCGCAACTGACAAATACCGCTGTCGATTTCGCCTGGAACAGCGCATCTCCACATGTCATCCCGGTCAAGCGCGGGCCGAGGTGGTCGCGAGACGCAACACCCATCGCCCGCGCGCGAACCGGGATCCAGGGCCACAAGCGGCACCCAATCTCAGGGTTGGCTCGAAGCAAGATGGGATGCCTGAATGCGCAGGTACTGCGCCTTGTCTCGAGCCCGTGAAAGCTTCTTGAAGAACGCAGCCTCGATGTCCGCGTCCCACGACGTATTGCGAAACCAGTCGTCTCGTCCCATCGGCTGATCCTCAATTCAACGCCACAATAGCCGTTTAACTCCCTGACATCCTTCCAGAAAAAAATATCATCACGTTTGTCGGCCCCGCCGCAGCCCGTTCGTCCTTTGGCCACAAGACGACAAGACTATCGCAACAGCCATAGCCAAAACGGGAGCATTCCATGGCCAAGAGCGCAGCCGCGAAGAAGGCAGTCGCAACGAAGGATGAGTGTCTCTCCACGCAAGTCCCGCAGCCCGAGGTGCTGGGCGGTGTCGTGCCTTATCTGAACGTCGACGGCGCCACCAAGGCCGCCGAATTCTACAAGAAGGCGTTCGCCGCCACTGAGGTGTTCGCCATGCCGCCCGACGACAAGGGCCGCACCATGCACATCCACCTCTACATCAACGGCGGCTCGCTGATGCTGTGCGATCCCTATCCCGAGCACGGGCATCCCCACGAGCCCGCCAAGGGCTACACGCTGCACATGAGGATCGAGGGCCTCGACGCCGCCTGGAAGCGCGCCGTGGATGCCGGCTGCGAGATCGTGCTGCCGCTGCAGAAGATGTTCTGGGGCGAGCGCTACGGCCAGCTCCGCGACCCGTTCGGCGTGATGTGGTCCATGAGCTATCCCGACGCGTGAGATGCGAAGCGCACATTCACGTAAGTTCTTTCCTATCGGACATGACATCGTCCCTTCCACTTGCGTCTCCGGACGGGGCGCGGAGCGCGGCTCTGCCGCGACAGCGCGCCGATCCGGGGCCTTCACACCTCGATATGGGTTCGCTGTCCCTCCGGCGGCACGGCCGCGCGCACGTGCTGTCGCGGAAGATCCCGGATCGCCGCACAAGCTCCGCAAGCGCGGCGTCCGGGAACGCCAAATGACAGGCAAGAAATAGCTCTGCCTTGAGTTGATCGGACTAAGCATCCTCCCACAACACACAGGAGTACATCGCCATGAACCCAACAGCCCAATACGTCGACGGCTACATCCTGGCCGTGCCGAAGAAGAATCTCGACGCCTATCGCGACATGGCCGAGAGGGCCGGCCAGGTCTGGAAGAAATACGGCGCCATCGACTACGTCGAATGCATCGGCGAGGACGTGAAGCCCGGCAAGGTCACGTCGTTCCCGCAGGCCGTGAAGCTCGAGCCCGACGAGACCGTGATCTTCGCGTGGATCACCTACAAGTCGCGCGAGGACCGCGACCGCATCAACGCCGCCGTCATGAAGGACCCGCTCATGGCCGACCACGATCCCAAGTCCATGCCGTTCGACGGCACGCGCATGTTCTGGGGTGGCTTCGAGAAATTCGTCGAGCTGTAACGGCGATGCGCGCGGCTGATACGTTCCTGCAGGAAGTCATGCCGGAGGCATGCAAGAAACAAGCGCCGGAGGCATGCAAGAAGCAAGCGCCGGAGGCGTGCAAGAAAGCGCATGCCGAAGGCGTGTCTCACGCCTGTCCGGTTCGCGTGTTCGCGTCGAAGGTACTGCCCTCTTGGCATGACAAGCGCGCGTCCTTCTCCCTCGCCCCACCATGCCGAAGGCATGCTCCGCATGACCGGGGAGAGGGCTTCGCGCCTTGGATTTGCGAGGGCCGTGAGTGACTGTTGCCGCAGCGCGATCGACACCCGTGGTAGAGCGGCCCGAGCAAGTCCTTAGGCGCGAAGGGTGAGGAGGCTGCTCAATCGGTCGCGTCCCCCTCACCTCCGCGCCGACATCAATTCTTCGTCCGCATCTCCAACAATTTTAGGGTTCTTTAACACGAACCGTTAACTCTATTTTGTCGCGGCGTTGTTAGCCTCGCGCGGACAATTGGCTCTGAGGCATGCTGTGGTCCGCCTTCCCGATCCCCTTATCCAACGGCTTGCCGCTCTGTTGCGGCCGCTGAGCGCGCGCGTCCTGGCACATATGTCGGAAGCCCGAACACAGCTTGCCTGGCCAAGGGCTGCCGCTGCCGACGCGCACCCCCGATCCGCCGACCTGCTGGACGTGGCTCTCGAGGCGCTCAACATCGCCAGGGACAACAAGGCGCTGGTCGTGGCGCGGCACGGCACCATCATCGACATCAATCAACGTGCCCTCGAGTTGTGTGGATACACGTCGGGTGATCTGCTCGGCAAGAATGCGATGGAAGCCCTGTTTGACGGACCGCCGCCAGAGCCCATAGCGACCCGCTGGGATACACAACTCAAGAGCCGATCACGCGAACCTATCGTGATCGAGGTGGTGCGTCAGCCGCTTGGCAGCAAGCTGCCCGATATCGAGGTCTACGCGATACGTGACTTGCGCGAGCGGCGCGAGGCTGCAGAAGAGCTTCACCGCCAGAACAAGGCGCTGGAACAGCGCGACGAGGAGTTGCGAACCCAGGACTTGCGGTTCAAGACCGCGCTTGAAAACATGGGCAAAGGCCTGTGCATGTTCGATGGGGAAAAGCGCCTGGTGGTCTGCAACGATCTCTACGGCCAGATGTACCGCCTCCCGCCCGAGCTGCTGCAGATCGGCGCGCCGCACAGCGCCGTCATCGCCCATCGCGTCATGAGCGGCATGCTCAAGGGCGAGAAGACGGGCGACGCGGTGGATCAGAAACTCTCCCATCTCAGGGGTTTGCCGGCGGATAGCCAGTCCTCCCGCATCGACGAGCTCGCAGACGGACGCCTCATCCGCGTGACGCGGCAACCCATGCCGGGCGGAGGCTGGGTCGCGATCCACGAGGATGTCACGGAGCGGCATCGGACCGAGGCGCGCATCGCCCACATGGCTCGCCACGATGCGCTCTCCGACTTGCCAAACCGGATAGAGTTCGAGGAACGCATCCACGCGGCCCTGCTGCGCACGCAAAAGGGCGAGCACGCGGCGATCCTCTCGCTCGATCTCGACCGCTTCAAGCAGGTCAACGACACGCTCGGTCATCCCGTGGGAGACGCCTTGCTGAGGATCGTGGCCGGACGGTTGCGGCGCATCGTGCGTGAAGACGACACTGTCGCGCGCCTGGGCGGCGACGAGTTTGCCATCATACAGCTCGAAGCTGTCCAGCCGGAAGGTGCCACCAGTCTGGCTCAACGTCTGATCGACGCGATCAGTGCCCCCTACGAGATTGAGGGCCATCAAATCGTCATCGGCACCAGTGTCGGCATTGCCATTGCGCCGACTGACGGCGACGCGGTTGCCGCCCTCCTGAAGAGCGCCGACGTTGCCCTGTACCGGGCGAAAACCGACGGCCGGGGGCGATATCGCTTCTTTGAGCCCGATATGGACGCGGCCATGCAGGCGCGCCGCACGCTCGAGCTGGACCTGCGGGCTGCCCTCGTCAACGGCGAGTTCGAGCTGCACTATCAGCCGCTCGTGAACATTGCGACACGGCAGGTCACGGATTTCGAAGCGCTGCTGCGCTGGCGTCATCCCGAGCGCGGCCTGGTTTCGCCGGCGGATTTCATCCCGCTCGCGGAGGAGATCGGCCTGATTGTGCCCATCGGCGAGTGGGTGCTGCGACAGGCGTGTGGCGACGCCGCCTCCTGGCCCGACCACATAACCGTGGCCGTCAATCTGTCGCCTGTCCAGTTCAAGAGCGCACGATTGTCGGAATCGGTCATGCTTGCCCTTGCCAGCTCGGGCCTGTCGCCGCACCGCCTGGAGCTTGAGATCACGGAAGGCGTCTTGCTTGTCGAGCATGCGACGACCCTTGCCGCCCTGCATCAATTGCGAACCTTGGGCGTCAGGATCGCCATGGATGACTTCGGCACCGGCTATTCGAGCTTGAGCTACCTGCGCAGCTTTCCGTTCGACAAAATCAAGATTGATCGCTCGTTCATCCAGAACATGGCGCAGGACGAGAGCTCCTCCGCCATTGTGCGGGCCGTTGTTGGTTTGAGTGCCAGACTGGGAATGGCAACCACCGCCGAAGGCGTCGAGACCGCCGAGCAGCTCGAGGATGTTCGCGCCGAGGGATGCACGGAGGTTCAGGGTTTCTATTTCAGCCGGGCCAGGCCGGCATGCGAAGTCCTTGCCATGATAGGCATTGACCGGACCGCTGAAGCGGCCGTGGCATAACGCCAGCCCCCTGAAGCGATCCTGCTCCTGCACCCCAAATTCTCGCGGCTCAACTTGGCGGTTTGCGCGTCGCGACGCTTCGACCAACTCCGAAGCATGACGCCCCTGCCGATGGTTGAAGGCAGATTCTGGCCCTTCGGCGATGATCAGCACGGATTACCTGGATCAGCCGATCCGCAGCGTTCATCTGCGATTGCAATAATCACCCTAGGTTGGCCATGTTCGCGCCGTGAAGACGGCGGCATGATCTTGCACGGTGGAGTGCAGGTAGGACGTACTCGGACTAGGGAGGTTTCGATGCGACTAAGACAGTTCGCAGCCATGTTGGCGGCGCTGTTGCTGGCGGGCGCGCTGGCAGACAATGTCATGGCACAGCGCCGGGATCGTGACGATGATCGACGCGGCGGCCGGGACCGTGGCGATCGGGTGCTTCTCGGCGAGAAGTCCGTCGGCTTCCGCGTCGATCGTGACGTCATCCGCATCAACCAGGCCGAGGACTGGTTCAGGACACGCTCGTTTCGAACGCTGCAGTTCAAGGCCGAAGGCAATGACATCCATATGATGTCGATCCGGCTGGTCTACATGAACGGCTTCGGCGAGGACATCCAGGTCGACCAGCTGATCCGGCGGGGTGACGAGCTCCCGATCGATCTGAGAGGCGATCGCAGCTTCCTGCGGCAGATCGAGATGACCTACCGCGCGCGTCCGGACTTCCGCGGCCAGGCGGTGATCAGGGTCTTTGGCGAGCCGTCGCGGCGCGAACCTCCGCCTCGGCCGCAGCCAAGCATCGGGCAAGACTGGATGCTGCTGGGTGAGCAGAGGGTCGGCTTCGGCGTTGATCGGGATGTCATCCGCATCAACCAGTCCGAGGACTGGTACAGGACCCGCTCGTTCAGGACATTGCATTTCTCGGCCGAAGGCAGCGACATCCACATGATGGCGGTCCGGCTCGTGTACATGAACGGTTTCGGCGAGGACCTCCGGATCGACCGCTTGATTCGGGAAGGGGAGCAGCTGCCGATCGAACTGCGGGGGGAGCGCAGCTTTCTGAGACAGGTCGAGATGACGTACCGCTCGCGTCCCGGTTTCCGCGGCCAGGCCGTGATCAAACTTTACGGCGAGCCGTCGCGGCGTGGCCCTCCGGGACCCGGTTTCGTAAGTCCAGGCGGCGGCCGCGATTGGGTAGAGCTCGGCTGCGAGCAGGTCTCGCTCTTGGGCAAGGACCGCGACTCGATCCGAGTGGGACGCCGGGAGGGCCGTTTCAAGTCCATCCGTCTGCATGTGCGCGGCGCCGATGTCGACCTGATCGATGTGAAGGTCATCTATGCCAACGGCGAGCCTGACGACATTCAGGTGAGGCACCACCTCCGGGAAGGCGAGCGCACCCGGCCACTGGACCTCAGAGGCTGGGAGCGCGCCATCGACCGGGTTGACCTGGTCTACCGGACTGCGCTCAATCCGGTCGACATCATTGCCAGGCAGCGTATCAGCCAGGCAACGGTCTGCGTCGAGGGCCTCCAGTAACCCGCCCCGCGTCCGCGCGCAGCGCGGCTCACAGGTGTCCAGTTCAGTTTGTTTTGCGCCGAAGGCGCTTCCCCTCCCCCTGGTGGGGAGGGGTTAGGGGTGGGGGGAATCCCAGCATCGATTGTTAAGCTCAGGAAGGACGTTGCTACATTCACCGCTCTGTCTGAGACCGCTTCGCAGGTCTCCCGCGAGGTGATATGGTGCATACAACATAAGTCGAACGACAGTCGAAAGGATTTGACCAGTAATGTAGGGAGGCAGCTATGCGTTGGATGGCACTTTTGGCGCTTTCTGCGGCGGGCCCGGCACTCCTACTTTCCCAACCAACCCTTGCGCAGACGGCCGGAAAACAGCTCGGCAAAGTGCATTTCGCCACGTCGTGTACGCCCAAGGCCCAGAAGCTTTTCGATCGGGCCATGCTCTACCAGCACTCGTTCTGGTACAGCGCTTCGCAGCAAACATTCGAGGACGTGCTGCAGGCCGATCCCAAGTGCGGGATCGCTTACTGGGGCATTGCGCTCAGTGCGCTACGCAATCCGCACGCGCCGCCGCCCGCCAAGAACTTGGCCGAAGGTGCTGCAGCCATTGAGAAGGGCAAGGCACTGGGTGCGAAGACCGAGCGCGAGCGCGATTACATCGATGCGTTGCGGGTCTTTTACACCGATCACGACAAACTTGATCATCGCACACGCGTACAGGCGTACCTCAAGGCCATGGAGGCTTTGGCGCAGAAGCATCGCAACGATGATGAAGCGCAGATCAGCTACGCGATCACGCTCAACGTGGCCGCCTCGCCGGCGGACAAGACATATGCCAATCAGCTGAAAGGCGCCAAGCTTCTTGAGCCAATCTTCAAGCGCAAGCCGCAGCACCCCGGCGTGGCGCACTATCTCATCCATCTCTACGACTATCCGCCCATCGCCGAGAAAGGCCTAAAGGCGGCGAAAAGGTATGCCAAGATCGCGGCAGCCGCGCCGCATGCGCAGCATATGCCGTCGCACATCTACACCCGTGTCGGGTACTGGCAGGATTCGATCGGCTCGAATTCAACGTCGGCGCGGATCGCCAAGTCCAACAAGGAGGGTCACGACCAACTGCACGCGATGGACTATCTCGTCTACGCGCACCTGCAATTGGGGCAAGACAAGAAGGCGCGTGCTGTGATCGAGGAAATGACGGGTGTGACGGGCTTTACCGAGACGTTTGTAGCCGGCCCTTACGCACTCGCCGCGTCTCCCGCCCGCTTCACAGTCGAACGAGGCGATTGGAAGGGCGCCGCTGAGCTCCAGGTTCGGCCGTCACCTCTGGCGCATGTTCAGGCGGTCACGCACTTTGCCCGTGCGCTGGGCGCTGCGCGATCCGGGCAACCGCAGGCGGCGACGGCCGACATCGCCAAGCTCGCCGAGCTGCGCGATAAGCTGAAGCAAGCCAACGACGCCTACTGGTCGGGCATCGTCGACATCCAGTGGCAGGTCGCCAATGCCTGGGTGCTGCATGCCGAAGGCAAGCATGCGGAGGCGCTGACCGCCATGGCCGCGGCGGCCGATGCAGAGGACAGGACCGAAAAGCATCCGGTAACACCAGGGCCTCTGGCGCCGGCTCGCGAACTGTACGGCACTATGCTGTTTGAGCGTGGCATGACAAGGGAAGCCCTTGCAGCTTTCGAAGCGACGCTCAAGAAAGAGCCGAACCGTCTTGCGGCTTACGTTGGGGCAGCCAAGGCTGCCATCATGGCGGGCGATGCGGCCAAGGTCCGGCAGTACCGAGCCAAAGTCAATCAACTGACAAGGGCCGCCGATTCCAGCCGGCCGGAGGTGATGGAGTTGAAGGCGCGAACAACGGCCGCTCTGACCTCCAACCGCTAATTTTGCTTGAGGCCAACCGGCGGAAACGCCGCTTGGCGGAAGGGCAAGTGCCATGCGCTTATTGATCTCGCTCATCGGAATTTTTCCGACGCTGGCGACCTGCGTCGCGGAGCCGTCGTTGCGTGTCAATGGCCAGGCGGGCGTTTTGGGCGAATGGGAACTGACCGCAACCGTTGCGGAGACCAATGCCGCCGGCAAGAAAGAATACCTTGGGCCGTTGACGCTCACGCACACCGGCCTGTGCACCAAGGATGGTCCCCAACAGAAGGCGGGAGAGCTGCGCTTTCAGCTCTCTCGCGCCAACACCCGAATCGATGCCACGGTGCTCCTGGACGGCGCCGTCTGCTCCTTCAGCGCCAAGAAGTCAGAGGCCTTCAAGGGTGTGATGAAGTGCGCCGACCAGGAGGATTTGCCGCTTCTGGTTTGGGTCAGATAGGCCGCATCGCGTGTTCCGCCCGCGCCTCGCACCGATTCCCCGTGCGGAGCGAGGTCAAAATCGACCTTGCGAACGCCGTTCGCACAAGCGCGACGGTAGTCCGCATTTTGAGGACAGGGCCTACCTGAACCGCAAATTCCCGCGCCCGAGCTGATCGATCGACGTGCAGCCCATCAGCTTCATGTCCCGCTCCAGCTCCGCGCGCATCTGGCCGAGCGCGCGCTCGACGCCGGCCTGTCCTGCCGCCGCCAGCGGAAACAGATAATAACGCCCCACACCCACCGCCTTGGCGCCGAGCGACAACGCCTTCAGCACGTGCGTCCCGCGCTGCACGCCACCGTCCATGATCACGTCGATCCGGTCGCCCACGGCATCGACCACCTCGGCGAGCTGATCGAAGCCCGTGCGCGAACCATCCAATTGCCGCCCGCCATGATTGGACAGCACGATGCCCGTGCACCCGATGTCGGCGGCACGCTTCGCGTCCTCCACCGACATGACGCCCTTGAGGCAGAACTGCCCGTCCCACCGGCGCACCATCTCGGCCACGTCGTCCCAATTCATGGACGGGTCCAGCATCTCCGTGAAGTAGCGGCCGATCGACATGGCGCCGCCGCTCATGTCGACGTGCTCGTCGAGCTGCGGCAGCTTGAAGCGCTCGTGCGTGACGTAGTTGATGCCCCACATCGGCCTAATCGCGAACTGCAGCATGCCGCCGAGCGTCAACCGGAACGGAATGGAGAAGCCGGTGCGCAGGTCGCGCTCGCGGTTACCGCCGGTGATGCTGTCCACTGTCAGCATCATCACGTTGATGCCGGCGTCCTTCGCCCGCTGCAGCATGGCCCGGTTCAGCCCGCGGTCCTTGTGGAAATAGAACTGGTAGGCCTGCGGCGTCGCGTACGTTTTGCGCAATTCCTCCATGCTGACAGTGCCGAGCGACGACACGCCGAACATGGTCCCGAACTTCGCCGCCGCCGCCGCCACCGCGCGCTCGCCGTCGTGATGAAACAGGCGCTGCAGCGCCGTCGGCGAGCAATAGACCGGCAACGCCAGCTTCTGCCCCATCACCGTCACCGACAGATCGACGTCGGCCACCCCGCGCAGGATATTCGGCACCAGGTCGCAATCCTCGAACGCCGACGTATTCCGCCGCAGCGTCACCTCGTCGTCCGCCGCCCCGTCGATGTAATTGAAAATCGGCCCCGGCAAGCGCCGCTTCGCGAGCTTTCGAAAGTCATGAAAATTATGGCAGTCCCGCAAGCGCATCGTCCGTTCCTGTTTCCCCGTCAGCACGCGTAAGCCCGGCCGGCCTCGCCGGGCAGCATCCATACCACTTCAACCTACTCTCCCTCTCCCCGTTCTTACGGGGAGAGGGTCGGGGTGAGGGGCAGCTACAGTCGCTGAGCCAATCCTGCGCTCACTTCTAACGGAGAAGAAGCCATGTCCTCGGTACGCCATTGGTGGGCATCCACAGGCACGGAGCAAGATCCTGCCCCTCACCCTAACCCTCTCCCCATACTGAAGAAGTATGGGGAGAGGGGATTCCGTTGCGCGTATGGCACAGCCGCACCGCGTAGCGCGGTCTCGCTTTGACTGCCGCATCACCACAGTTTCCTCCACAACAATCGCACTCTAGACTTTGCACATGCTCCGCCTCCTCCCCACCATCACCGCCGCTCTTCTCCTCGCCGCAGGCCTCGCCCCCGCGCACGCGGCCAGCACCACGCTCGTCTCCGTGCAAACCCCACGCGGCGCCAAGCAGGCGTTCATCCTCATCAAGCCCGACAAGCCTGTCGCCTCGGTCATCCTGTTTGCCGGCGGCCACGGCGCGCTGGGCCTCAAAAGCGCATCGTCGATGGCCTGGGGCGCGCAAAACTTCCTGGTGCGCAGCCGCAATCTGTTCGCCTCCCAGAACCTCATGGTGGTGGTGATCGATGCCCCGTCCGACCAGCGGCAGGGCATGAATGGCATCTTCCGCATGAGCGGCGCCCACGCCGCCGACATTGCCGCGGTCGCAGCCCATCTGAAGAAGGAAGCGGACGTGCCCGTCTGGCTCGTCGGCACCAGCATGGGCACGTTCTCGGCCGCCGGCGGCGCCATCGCTGCCCGGAACATCGACGGCCTCGTGCTGACCTCAACCATTACCCGCGCCAAGCCGCAATGGAAGATCGCGCAAAGCCACCGCGACGGTGTCGCCAGCATGCCGCTGCAGCAGGTCACCGTGCCGACGCTCATCGTCTCGCATAAGAAGGACGGCTGCGACATCACGCCGGCCGCCGACGCGCCCAAGCTGCGCGGCCGCCTGACCAAAGCCGCCAAGGTCGACGTCGTCCTGCTCGACGGCGGCAGCCCGCCGCAGTCGGAGCCCTGTCAGGCGAAATCGCAGCACGGCTTTCTCGGCATCGAATCCCAAGCCGTCGGCCTCATCGCCGCCTTCATCAAGGCCAACGGCAAGTGATGCTGATCCGGTAAGAGGCCGGACAGCCGTCTGCCTCAGTCCGTTGCGCTGAGGCACACCTTTTTTCCCCCTCTCCCTCGAGGGAGAGGGCTTCGCGCCTTGAATTTGCGAGGGCCATGAGAGATCTCAACCGCAACAAGGATCACAATGCGACGTAGAGCGGTCCGAGCAAGTCCTTAGGCGCGAAGGGTGAGGGTGCTACCGCAACTCCATAGTGCTACGACGGCAATGACCGAGGTAGGAAGGCACAGGCATGCAATTCGACACCAAGATCGCCATCGTCATTCGCAGCGACCTGCAGGCGTGGCAGAAGCTGAATGTCGCGGCCTTCCTGGCCGGCGGCATCGCCGCCGCCTTTCCCGATTGCATCGGCGAGCCCTACGCGGATGGCTCCGGCACGCCCTATCACGCGCTCATCGGCCAGCCCATCCTGATCTACGGCGCCGACGCGGCCGCGCTGATGCGCGCGCTCGACCGCGCCATCTCCCGCAACGTCAAAGCGGCGGTCTATACCGAGGACATGTTCAAGACCACGCACGATGCCGCCAACCGCGAGGTGGTCAAGGCCGTCGCGCGCGCCGATCTCAATCTCGTCGGCCTCGCCTTCCGCGCCGACCGCAAACTCATCGACAAAGTCGTCGACGGCCTGAAATTCCACGCGTGATGCGTCTGATGACAGCCGCGCTGGGCGATCATTGATGCTCACCTATCTTCTCCTGAAATACGTGCATATCATTGGCGCCGTTGTTCTGCTTGGCACCGGCGCCGGCATCGCCTTCTTCATGCTGCTTGCACACCGCACCGGCGACGCAGCCGTTATTGCCGCCGTGGCGCGTATCGTCGTTGTTGCCGACTTTGTCTTCACGGCCAGCGCCGTCGTCGTTCAGCCGCTTACCGGGTTGCTGCTCGTCTGGTACGTGGGTTACTCGATTTGGGATGGCTGGATCGTGTTCTCGATCTTGCTCTATCTGCTCACCGGTGCGTTCTGGCTTCCTGTGGTGCGGATGCAAATGCGCATGCGCGATTTGGCCACCGATGCCACGCACACCGGCAAAGCGTTACCGCTAGAATATCATCGACTCTTCCGGATGTGGTTCGCGTTCGGCTTCCCGGCATTCGGCTCCGTCCTGCTCATCTTCTGGCTGATGATCGCAAGGCCGCAGATAGGCTCCTGAACCTTCTGGTTGGTCGAGCCATACGCCGGCGCTGCCTCGGCCGTGCCTACGGAAAAAAACTCTCGTCCGCCCGCGTCAGTAGCGGATGATAGTGCGGGTCGTGCGCGATGACGCGTTCCCACCGCTGCCGGAACGCCGTGCTCTCCCGCTGATACTGCGCCAGCCGCGCCGGCGTATAATCCCGCTCGCGCGTCGCCGTCTCCTTGTGGCGCAGCACCGCATACGGCGTCCACACCGTCTTGAGCCCACGTACCCCGAGCCGCAAGCACAGGTCGACGTCGTTGTACGCCACCGGAAACACCGTCTCGTCGAAACCGCCCGCTTCCGCAAACACGTCCCGCCGCATCACCAGGCACGCCGCTGTCACCGCGGAGAACACCTGTGCACACTGCAGCCGATCCATGTACCCCGGATGCCCCGCCGGATAAAAACGGTGCGCGTGCCCCGCCAGCCCGTCGAGCCCCACGATCACGCCCGCATGCTGCACCAACCCGCTCGGATACAGCAGCTTCGCCCCCACCGCGCCGACGCCCGCCCGCAGCGCGTGCCCGACCATCTCTGTCAGCCAGCCGGGCTCCATCACCTCGATGTCGTTGTTGATGAAGCCCAGCACGCTGCCGCGTGCCAGCACGGCCGCGCGATTGTTGATCGCGGCAAAATTGAACGCGCCCGGACATGGCACCACGCGCACCCGCTCATTCCGCCCGATTGCTTCGAGATACGCGCGCGTCCGGCGCTCCCGGCTGCCGTTGTCGGCGATCAGCACTTCGAGCGCCGGATAGTCCGTGCGATGCAAGAGCCCCTCGACGCAGGGCTGCAACAGATCGAGCCGGTCGCGTGTCGGCACGATCAGGCTCACGAGCGGCGCCGGTGCGGGCACTGGCCACGTCACGCGCACATGCCCGCCCTTGTCGAGCCCGGCGTCCGCTCCCGTGAGCCGCGCCACGCATGCTGCACGCGCCTCTGCGCCGTCGACGGCCTCCGCCGGCCGGTGGCTCAGCACGTGCGGCACGTGCCGCACGCCCTCCGCACCAACCGCCTGCGCCACCCGCACCACGAGATCGAACCACGCCGCCGGCCCCGCCCCCTCATCTGCGCCACCCACCGCCAGCGCCTGCGCGCATGGCACCGCCGCCGAGCCCACGTAGCCCTGCGCCCATTGCAGATCAGGGTTCCAGTCGGGCTTGAGTCTCGGCGCGCGAATCAGCCCGTCGCCGCGCATCTCCGTGTCGTCCCAGTACACCAGCGCCGCACTCGGCCTCGCCGCGATCTCACCCGCGATCCGCAGCAGCGCGTCGGGCACCAGTCGCTCGCCGTTCGCGATATGCACCAGCCATCCGCCGTCATCCGCACGTCTCAGCACGGCATTGAGTTCCGCAGCATCCGCAACCGTCGCCAGCGTCCAATCGGGGTAGGACTGAGCGCGTATGGACTCCTCGGTCTCCGCCGCGATAAGTCCACCCGCACCGGCATCCACGCACACGACGACCCGCGGCCGCGGGCCCGCAGCCATCCGCGCATCGATCTCGGCTAGCTCCGGTTCCCAGTCGCGCTGCTTCGCAGCGACCCATCCGCGGAAATCGAAGCAGGGCAGGGGCCCCAGCAGCCGCAGGAACCTGTTGCGCGCGCGTACCTTCTTGCCCGCGACCCACCACCACGCGGCCCGCACCACCTCCCCGGGCGACCGCTGCGCAGCCATCAGCGCCAGCCGCGCCACCGGCAGGCGTGTCAGCGTCGCATGCACGTGACGCATTGGCTCTTCGCGCGTCAGGACGGCGCGATAAAACGCCGCCCGTATGCGGAGCACGTGCCGCTGCTGTCCGTCATCGAGCGTTGGCAGTGGATACTCGACCCACGCCATCTTTCCCGCGTCCAGCGCCACGAGCAGCGACGCCCGCCCGTGCGCCGCGGCGGAACTCGCAACGAGTTCCATCACGAACCAGCCCGGTGCGAGGCCCTCCGGCGCATCCGCAAGCTCGATTGTCGTGCCCAGCCGACCCCCCGAACGCTATGGCGCGCCGCTGCCATGACATATATCAGACCAGAGCTGCAGATGATCGGGTCATGCCTATTGCTATGACGGCCACGCTGTGGCACGGGGCATATCTGATTTCCTCTCCGAATCAATTTTCGAAGGCGAGATGCGAGTCGTTCTTTTCTTGCAGGGGCACCCGTCGTTTTTGGCCCGCGACCTGGCCAATGAAATCGACCGCCTCGGGCACCGCGCTCTGCGCATCAATCTCTGTGCCGGTGATGCGCTCTATTGGATCGGCCGTCCGTCCGTCAGCTATCGCGGCCGCCTGTCCGCGTGGCCGCAGTATCTCGCTGCCTTCATCGCCCGCGCAGGCGTCACCGACATCGTCTATTTCGCCGACCGCCTGCCCTATCATCGCGCGGCGCTGCAGGTGGCGCGCGCAGCCGGCGTGCGCGCCGTCACGTTCGAGTTCGGCTACCTGCGGCCCGACTGGATCACGCTGGAGCGGTCCGGTATGTCCGCCCAGTCGCACTTTCCCGACGACCCCAGCGTCATCCGCCGCATCGCCGCCGAGGTGCCGCCGCCCGACCTGGAGGAGCGCTACCGCTACGGCTTCCTCGCCGAGGCCGCCAACGAGGTCGTCTTCAATCTGGCGACCTATTTCGTGCGCCCCTTCTTCCCGCACTACGACGCCGACAAATACTACAACCCCGTCGTCGACTACCTGAGCTACATCCCCCGCCTCCTGTCCTCGCGCCGCCACGGCAGAAAAGCCGTCGCCCTCATGACCAAGATGATCGGCGACCACACGCCTTACTTCCTCGCGCCGCTGCAGATGCAGAGCGACTACCAGCTCCGCGCCAACTCGCCCTACCGGCATCAGCGCGACATGATCGCGGAGGTCGTGGCCTCGTTCGCGGCCGATGCGCCGCCAGATTCGCATCTGGTGTTCAAGATCCATCCGCTCGACAACGGCCTGGAGCGGTGGCCGCGCATCATCGCCGCTGCCGCGGCGAAGCTAAGCGTGAAAGAGCGCGTCCACGTCATCGACGGCGGCAACCTCGCGCTCATGATCCGCCACGCCGCCGGCACGGTTCTCATCAACAGCACGGTCGGGCTCTACGCCTTGCGCTTCGGCTGCCCGGTCAAGGTGCTGGGCTTCGCCGTCTACGATATCGACGGCCTGTGCCATCGCGGGCCGCTCTCGACCTTCTGGCGCGACCCGATGCGCCCGGATGCAGAGCTCACCGGCGACTTCGTGCGCGCGCTCGCCGGCACCATCCAGGTCAAGGGCAATTTCTTCACGCGCGAAGGCCGCCGCATCGCCATTCCCGCACTCGCGCAACGCCTCGTCGGCGACACCGTCAACGCCCCCGGCGCCTTCGTCGATCCCCCGCCCCGCCTCGCCCGCGCCCGCGCGCTGGGCGTGCCCCATCTTGACGGGTAGCGCCGTCATCATCGCCGTCTCCGTATTTCCTGGCACAGCCCGCGCGGCGCGCTCTCCGCCAATCCCCTCTCCCCGCGTGCGGGGAGAGGGTTAAGGTGAGGGGCAGCGGCATGCTCAGAGCAAGAACCTGCCCCTCATCCTAATCTTCTCCCCATTGAAGAAATGGGGAGAAGGGAACGGCCGCGCAGAGGCACCGCCTCACTCCACTCTCGGTGCAGAACGCAGCCATTTAGCCTCCGCATCTTGACAGGTGACTAAATTGTCACCTATTGTCCGCCCGTGACAGACGACGACCACGTATTCAAGGCCCTCGCAGACCCGACACGTCGCTTCCTTCTGGACCTGCTCTTTCAGCGCGACGGCCGCACGCTGAAGGAACTCGAGTCCGGGCTGGAAATGACACGTTTCGGCGTCATGAAGCATTTGAAGGTCTTGGAGGACGCCGGTCTCGTCGTCACCCGCCGGTCCGGCCGGGAGAAGCTGCATTTCCTCAATGCGGTTCCGATCCGGATTATCCACGACCGGTGGATCGACAAATACACCGAACCAAGGGTCTCGGCGCTGCTGGCGCTCAAGGCCGAGCTAGAGAAAAAGGACAAGCCCTCATGACGGACAAACCTGCCGCCGTGCAGATGTACAAGATCTACATCAAGGCCAAGCCCCAGGCGATCTGGGACGCCATCACCAAGCCCGAATGGTCGGAGCGCTATGCCTATGGCGGCCGCGTGTCCTACGAGCTGAAGAAAGGCGGAAAGTATCACCACGAGGGCACCGCCGAAATGAAGGCGATGGGATTGCCCGACAAGGTCATCCTCGGCGAAGTCACCGAAAGCGATCCGCCGCGCAAGCTCGTGCAGACGTGGCGTCCGCAGTTCACCCCCGAGATGATCGCGGAGCCGCCGACGCGCCTCACCTACGAAATCAAGGAGTACCCGAGCGGAGTCTGCTCGGTGACCATCACCCATGACGTGACCGGCGCGCCGCAGGTTGGCGGCATGGTGCAAGGCCTTGGCGATCCGGACAAGGGCGGCGGCGGCTGGCCATGGGTCCTCAGCGATCTCAAGTCGCTGCTGGAAAATGGCAAGCGCATGTCGGGCTGACGCGCAGTCGTCTCGCATGGAAGCCCTGCGCTTCCATGCGTTGGCACACCGCCCTACTTCCCCCTCTACCCGTTCTTACGGGGAGAGGGTCATGGCGGAACCATGCCTTCGGCATGAGGTGAGGGGCAGCGACAAGCACTGCGTCATGGTCCCCGCGTTGCCCACTCCATGCCATGATGACGTGTCGGCCATGCCCCCGAACACTCGTCGGTGATCTCTCCGGGCTGAACACAAAGGAGGTCCGCCCCTACTGCGCCTTGAACAGCGACGACAGCGAGAACGTGGACGCTGCCAGGATCGGCGCCTTCTCCGCGATCTGCGGATGCGGCTCGTCCACGTGCACGGCGAGCCCCGTGGCGCGCCCATCCTTGATCAGCCCCGATACGTAAGCCCAGCCCTGCGGCTCCAGTCCCAGGCACGCCTCCGACATCTCGCCCTTGAGGCGCACGTGGATGGCGATGTTGCTGCGCGCGAGGATGGCCGCGGCCTGCGCGCGTGTGTACCGCTCCTTATGCCACAGCTTCGACAGGTAGACGCCGGCCACCATGCGCTTGCTCGTTGGGCCCCAGCTCACGCGGTGGCTCTTGTCAGCGAAAGAATATTCGCCCGGCGGTATCGGACCCACGGCGCGCGCCGCCAGGCAGTCCGGGTCCGGATTGTTGCGGCAGATCTCGCGGCCCGAGATGGCCCAGGCGATCGTCCGGCCATTGTACTGCGGATCGTCGCTGATGACGAACAGCCGCCCCGTCCGGATCGTGTATCCCAGCCGGAAGGTTTTCAGCGCATCCGGCACCTTGTGCACGACATCGCGGAACGGGTTGCAGATCTCTCCGCCCGTCAGCTTGCGGTCATAGCCTTTGTGCTTGATCGTCACGAAGTCCACGTTGGGCGCGCAATCCCATTGCTGCAGCACCTTCTTGTCTGCGAGCGCCAGCGCCGGCGCGAAGGTCTCGGGGCCACTCTTGGGTTGGATCGCCTCGGGCTTCGGCGGCTTGGCCACGGCGATGTTGGTCGACCAGTCGGATGGCGGCGTCGTCTTCGAGGCGCTTCTGATCTCCTCGCACTTCTCGGAGAGTCTGGGCGGCTGGATCTGCTTGACGGCGAGCTGGCGCGCGAAGGTGCTGCTCGCGCCCCGCGCGACATAGGCCTGGATCAGCGCCTGCTGCACCTCGAGCTGCTCCTCCGACAATTCGAAGATGCACTCGTCGTAGATCTGGTCGCCGAGCTGGCTGAAGGCATTGGCGATATGATCCGCCGCCGTGGCGGAATCAGCGATGGGCGCATCGGACTGCTGCTGCGCGCTGACGTGCTGCACCAGCAGCAGGAGCAGGGCAGCCGCGATCAGGCCCCGCCTCCACCGATCAAGCCTCAATCGATCAGACCCCATCCAGCCGGCACCCAATCCCACCTGGCGTCCACCTTGCCGATTGTCTCTGCGCGCATCTATGCGTCTGCATTCCAGTTGTTAAGCCCGCGAAGACGCAGCATTTCCTCCTACCATAGTCCCCGATTCCCGCGGACAAATTGCGGCAGGGCTTTGACCTTGAAACGATAGCGGCGATTCGTCCCGGCGTGGGATCGTGACAGCGTTTATTCAAGCTCAGAGTCTCCGGCGGGCAACCTCCCTGGATCGCGTCCCACATTTTGCTCTATTCTGCCGTAACGTGAGCAATCGGCACTGATTCTCACCAAGGCGGCCCCGTGCCATCAGACCTGAGCGATCGCCCCCGGTCCTTCCTCTTTCTCCAAGGTCCCCTGTCGCCGCTCTACGCGCGCCTCGCCGGCCAGCTCGAGGCTAGCGGACATCGCGTCAGCCGCATCAACCTGTGCCTCGGTGACTGGCTGCACTGGCGCCGCCCTGGCGCCGTCGACTATCGCGGCACGTCGGCGAACTGGCTCGAGTTCGTCCGCCACGAGATGGCGGCGCGTGGCGTCACCGACGTCATCCTGCACGGCGACCGCCGGCCCTATCATGCCGCCGCCATCACCGCTGCGCACAAGCGCGGCGCGCGCGTCTACGTCACCGAGCTCGGATACCTGCGCCCCGACTGGATGACGCTCGAACGCGACGCCACCAGCGCTGCCTCGCATTTCTCGCGCGATCCCGCCGTCATCGAGTGGCTCGCCGTGCAGTCGCGCCCGCTCGATCTTGTGCCGCGCTACCGCGCCGAGTTCGCCAAGGTCGCCGTGCCCGACGTGATCTACAACCTGTCCAACACGCTGCTGCGCGTCCTCTATCCCCACTACCAGCGCCACACCATCTACTTCCCGCCGCTCGAATACGCGGCCTGGCTCGTGCGCCTCGCCACCCGCCCGCTGCGCGACCGTGCCGCCGCCCGCATCGCCCAGGAGATCGCGCAGCACGAGCGCGTATCGTTCCTGTTCGCGCTTCAGCTCGAAGGCGACTACCAGATCCGCACGGCCGCGTGTGACGGCCTCACAGGCGCGCTGGAGCAGGTGGTCGCCTCCTTCGCCACGCATGCGCCCGAGCACGCGCTGCTCGTCGTGAAATCGCATCCGCTCGACAACGGGCTCGAGCGCTGGCGCAGCGTGTTGCGCGATCTCGGCCGCCGCCACGGCGTGGCCCCGCGCCTGCGCTTCGCCGACGGCGGCATGTTGGAACCGCTGCTCGCTCGCGCGTCGGGCTTCGTCAGCGTCAACAGCAACGCCGGCATCGAGGCGCTACGCGCCGGTGTGCCGGTGAAGACGCTCGCCCCCGCCATCTACGACGTGCCGGGCCTCGTGCATCAGGGCGCGCTGGACACCTTCTGGCAGGCGCCGGAAAAGCCCGACCAGCGGCTGCTCGGCTTGTTCCTGCGCGCGCTCGCCGCCCACACCCAGGTGCGCGGCACCATCTATTCAGATGCCGGCCTCATCGCCGCCGTCAACGGCATGGCCGAACGCATCCTCGCCGACACGGGCGCCGCCGGCGCCTACCGCCCACCCGCCGCCGACGCACCCGCGCGCGCCGCGGATCGGCGGCAATAGTTCGCGGAGCCGCGAAACGTCCGCTCTTGCATTTGAGCAGATGAGCTGAGGTCCGCCGAGAACATCGGCTGTCTGCCGTGAATGGAATTCACCAACGGCACCGGTCTAGTATATCATGGCCGCGGGAGGAGTTTGGCGGTTGCCGGCTATTTCCTCAGTCGACGGAGGGCACAATGTCTTCGACAGATGATCCGTTTGCAGATCTAAAGACGCGCCAGCGCGAAATGTGGTCGTCCTTTGCGCCAACCGCCACGTTCACCACGCCGGTCGCTGCGCACTTGGTCGAGTTCGCACAGATCAAGCCCGGCGAGAGCGTACTCGATGTTGGCACTGGCACAGGCGTCGTTGCGGTCACGGCAGCGCGGATTGGCGCATCGGTCACCGGGGTCGATCTCACGCCGGCATTGCTCGATGTAGCACGCGAGAACTCGCGTGTAGCGAACGTGGACATTCAATGGCTTGAGGGGGACGCTGAGAACCTGCCTGTCCCCGATGGCCGGTTTGATGTTGTCGTTAGCCAGTTTGGCCATATGTTTGCGCCCCGTCCCGAAGTCACCGTTGCGCAAATGCGCCGGGTACTCAAGCCAAGCGGTCGCATTGCATTTGCGACCTGGCCCCCGGAGCACTTCATTGGTCGACTGTTTGCGTTTGTCGGCAAGAACTCGCCACCGCCGCCGCCCGGCGCCGCACCGCCACCTCAATGGGGGAACCCGAGCATTGTCTCTGAGCGCCTCGGTGACAGGTTCGAGGTGCCCTTCTTTACTCGTGGCATCATGCAGTTTCCGGCTCTTAGTCTGTTCCATTTCCGGGAATTCATGGAACGTTCCGTCGGCCCGATGCAGAAGCTGGTAGAGGGTGCCGCTAACGACCCAAAACGGCTTGCCTCCTTGCGCGCTGAGTTTGAAAGTCTGGCTGCACCGTACTACTTCAACAACATGATCCGTCAGGAGTATCTGCTGACCCGCGCCAAGGCCCGTTGAGTGCCTGGCGGACTTCGGCGAAGCACCTGCTTTTCCGTTAGGGGCAGCTTAAAAGCCGCGCCTCCAACTCCGGCTGAGCGGCCCGGCACGGCGCCGTTCGCCGACTTTCACGAACCGCTCGAGCAGTGATACCTATAACTGAGGGACCTTGTAATTCGGCGGAGGCGGCTCGTGCTACCCGAAGATGCGACCTTCATTACCGACGAGCCAAGCCTGCGGGCCCTGCATCATCAGCCGATGAGCCGGGCGACCGACAAGGTGCTGCGCGCGCTCGACCAGCATTGCCTGCGCATTATAGCGCTCTCGCCGTTTTGCGTGGTTGCGACCCAGGGACCGAAGGGCGCGGATATCTCGCCGCGCGGCGACCCTGCGGGTTTTGTCCGCGTGCTCGATGAGCGCACGTTATTGCTGCCTGACCGCGTCGGAAACAACCGGCTCGATGCGATGACCAACCTGCTCGTCAATCCGCGTATCGGCCTGCTGTTCCTGGTGCCTGGGATGAACGAGACGCTGCGCATCAATGGCACGGCCCGCATCACGGACGATGCGCGCCTGCTGGCGCCGAGCGC
Source organism: Hyphomicrobiaceae bacterium (assembly GCA_046154585.1). Classification (GTDB taxonomy): domain Bacteria; phylum Pseudomonadota; class Alphaproteobacteria; order Rhizobiales; family Hyphomicrobiaceae; genus CADEFX01. The sequence continues at coordinate 23,858 of JBJXDX010000089.1, forward strand.
GGTCCATAACCGCCCGCCGAAGGTCGGCCTGGTCATAGCGATCGAGGAGGCGTTCCTGCACTGCGCCAAGGCGCTGGTCCGCTCGGCGCTCTGGGACGGCACCCGGCATATCGATCGCGCGACCCTGCCCAGCTATGCCGCGATGCTGCTCGATCACGTCAGCGGCCTCACCCGCGAAGAGAACGACCGGCAGACCCAGGTGATGGCCGAGCGAGGGCTGTACTGACATCCCATTCTTGTCCGAAGCTCGCCCGGACCCGGCAGGCGAGTTTCGGAAGCAAACACTTGAGACTTTCCTGCTTGAGCCTGCGTCCACATAGGGCGATGCTCACTCCGCTGTCATCCCGGGCAAGCGCGGGCCGAGATCGCATCTGCGGATTCTGTGTCGCAAATCCCGCGCGCGACCCGGGACCCAGTGCCCCGTGCGGAGCACGGCTGCACCATGACACGCGGCAGCAGCACGCCGATTCACCAGCCGAGCTGAGCTCGTCCCGCCCGACTACCTGGCTTTGCTGCCGGATATCCGTATTGCCGCGAACGGGCGATAGGCGCCTATGTCTACTTCGGGCATCTCCATTCTGACGTCGAACAGCCGATTATCCGCCTCGCGCAGCCGCCGGCAGACTTCCCGGCCCATGTTCATCTGTATAAGCGCAAACTGCTTGAGATCCCGCGCGTACACTTGGTAGAGGTTGGCGGCTGAAATACGGATTGCGATGCAATCTGCTAGTGCGCGGACGGAAGCGCTGCGTGGACCGTGGTCCATGATAGCCATCTCCCCGAAGCAATCCCCCTCCACGAGAGTATGGAGCGAGTGGTCACGTCCGTGCCAGGATTTCAGCACGTCGGCTTTGCCCCCTTCAAGGATGAACATCGAGTCCCCGTCCTCGCGCTCGCGGAAAAAGAAATCGTTCTCAGAGACCGACACGGTCGGACACAAGGCGAGCAGGAATTGAAGGGTCTCTGCCCGGATTCCGCCGAAGATCGGCATTTGCTGCAGGAGTTCGATCCGCGCTTCTTGCATGGCGCACTCCAGTGTGGTCGTACCTGTGGTCTGGCGCGCAATTTAGCACGCTCGCGGCCGTAGCCCTCGGACAGATTGGCAACCTGGACCGTGCCTGAGGCCTACGTCTCCGGCAACCCCGCGGCGCGCCATCCCTTCAGCATCAGGTCGAAAATCCTCGGGCTATGACGCGCCGGATGCGCCCTCTTCATCAGCGCAATCGTCGCGCCGGGATGCGCGGCCCGCAGCTTCTTGATGGCGTCGCGCGCGGTGTCGAGGTCACCGGCCATCGCCGACACGAACGCGAGCTGTCGGTACGTCCAGGTGATATTGGGATGCTTGTTCAGCACCTCCTGCAGCAGCTTCGCCGATTGCGCGTACTCGCCCTTGTAGCCGAACGTCATGGCGATGCCGATGCGCTGGTTGAACGCCATTGGATCGAGCGGGCTCAACGCAAGGGATCGCTCGAACCGATCGCGCGCGCGGTCGGGTTCATCCTGGTAGATTGCGATCCACGCCGAGCGCGACCAGGCCCAGGCATTGTTGGGATCGAGCGTCAAGGCGCTATCGACGTAGGAGGCCGCCCGCGGCAGGTCGTCGAGCGATTGGCTGAGAGCGGCCCCCACGGCCGCCAGCGCCGTCGGATCGTCGCCGATCAGTGGCGCGGCCGCGTCGACCGCGCGGCCTGCACTCACGCGACTCGCCTCCGGATTGGCCGACCACAGATAGACCTGATCCTGCGAATGGCACCACGCCAGCAGCGCGTGCGCGCGGCCGTAGTCGGAGCAGGTGGCAATGGCGTTGCTCAGAATGGCGATCGCCTGGGCATTGTCCGCCGAGCTTTGGCTCCAGATCTTGGGATAGGCCTGCAGCACCAGGTCGTACGCCCGTACGCTGGCTGGCGGTCTGCTCCTGGCCACCGCGATCTCGGCATTGCGCACGGCGGGATAGATGGCGCCGGCCACCTGCGCCGCAATCTCATCCTGAAACGCGAAGATGTCGTGCGTGGCACCCTCGTAGCGATCCGACCAGAGCTGATTGCGCGTTTCCGCATCGACGAGCTGCACCGAGATGCGCAGCCGGTCGCCGCCGCGCCGCACGGTGCCTTCCACCACGTAGTTGACGCTGAGCTCGCGGCCCACCTCGCGCACATCGACGAAGCGGCCCTTGTAGGTAAAGGCCGACTGCCGCGCGATGACGAAGAACTCGCGCACGCGCGACAGCGCCGACGTGATCTCCTCCACCACGCCATCGACGAAATACTCGTCGTCCGTGCCGCTCAGGTTGTCGAACGGCATGACGATGATCGACGGCTGCTCGCGATCGGGTGTCAGTGCGGTAGGCGATGCAGCGTGTGCGGCATCTCCGTTCCCCACCTCCGCGCGCGCATCCCGCACGCCCGCCATCAGCGCCTCGGTCTGCGCCTCCGGTTCGGCATCGAGCTCGCGCCGCAGCGTCTCGCGGCACAGCTCGTATTGCCGGATCGCAGCGTTGAGCCGGCCCTGATGCTGATAAAGGCGGATCAGCGCGCGATGCGCTTCCTCGGCCGCAGCATCGGCCGCAAGCAGCCGCTCGGTCAACGCCTGACACTCCGCCTCGACCGCCCTGAGGTCTGACCCCGTCAGCAAGCTCAATCTCTCCACCAGAAGCAACGCCTTTTGCCGGTAGGACCGCTGGTGCGGCGCGAACCACTCATCGAGCGGCTCCGGCAGCGGGATGCCAGCCAGCACATCGCCCTGATAGAGCGCGGCGGCCTTTGCGAGATCGTCCGCCCCGGCACTCCCGATCAGCCGCTCGAAGCGCCACACGTCCACATCGTCCGCTCTGGCCGCCAGATGCAGCGTTTCCAGGTCACCCTCGATGCGGACCGCCCTGTCATCGCCCTGGGAGAACGCCCGCCGCAGCGCCGCGAGCGCCTGCCGCAAGCTGCTGCGCGCCTGCGCCTCGCCACGCTCCGCCCAGAACGCGTCGCTGACGGCCTGCCGGCGCACGCCCTTCTCGCCAGCGAGCACCAGCGCCGCCAGCACCAGCGCGGTTTTGCGCGTCGGCAGCCGCAGCGGCTCGCCGGCCGGCGAGGTCGCGTCCAGTCCTCCCAGGATGCGAATGCGCATGCAACCCTCAGGTCCGCCCCGTCACGGGTGAAAATAGCCCGGACCGATTTAACGCCGATTTCACGCCGGCGATAGCTGCCCCGCCGCACCTTTCACGCCGACCAGAACACGGCTCAAACGCCCGTGCGGCACTGTCCTCCCAACGACACGGCGCATACCGGCATAGGAGACCGACAATGCTACAGACATCCCAGCAAGCCGCGAAGACCACGGACCTTTTCGATCTGCTGAGCGACGGCGCCGCCGCCCTCTCCACCTCGATCCAGAGGCGCCGCCAGGCCGCCCACGACCGCGACACCCTCGCCGAGCTGACCGACGCCCAGCTGTTCGACGCCGGCATCGACCGCTGGTCCATCCACCAGCCCCGCCCCTCCATGCAGGTGGAAGCGGGCCTGATGACCAAGCTCATGTCGATGCGCTGAAGCACTGCATTTGGGGATACGGGAAATGCACCGCTTCGCGCGTGGCACGGCATCGCCCCACCAATAAGGTGTCATCCTCGGACTTGGTCCACGGCTGTCCGGTTCGCTTGTTTTGCGCCGAAGGCGCTTCCCCTCCCCTCGTGGGCCTCGTGGGGAGGGGTTAGGGGTGGGGGGATTCCCGGCATCGATTGCTGAGCTCAGGAAGGACATGGGTGCCTCTACGTCTCTGCAATCCCCCCACCCTGTCCCTCCCCCACCAGGGGGGAGGGGACGATGGAGTTGATGCTTTCTGTTCCAACCTCCGCCAGTAGACTTGGTCCGAGGATCCAGCGATCGACGAACATCGCGCTCAGTTGAATACGTTATACGGCGCGGCCTCCGGGCTCGCGTCGGCGGTCGATCGTCAGCGCTTGAAGCGGGCAGCCTCCTCGGAGCCGCTGGTCGCATTGCCGGCGCTGTATGAGTGGGCGCCGACGCCGGCAAGCACCCCCTTCTCCACGACCAGATACTCCTGACGAATGGGCTTGCCCGCGAAGTGACACTCCAGGATCTCGCGTGTGCCGGCCGCGTATCGGGTCTGCGCCGCGAGAGACGTTCCCGAAATATGCGGCGTCATCCCATGGTGCGGCATTGAGCGCCAGGGGTGATCTTGCGGCGGCGGTTGGGGGAACCAGACGTCACCGGCGTAGCCCGCGAGCTGTCCGCTCTCGAGCGCACGGGCGATGGCGTCACGATCGCAGATCTTGCCGCGGGCGGTGTTCACGAGGTAGGCGCCGCGCTTCATTTTCCCGAGAAGCGCATCGTTGAACATGTGCTCGGTCTCGGGATGCAGCGGGCAGTTGATTGTCACCACATCACACACCTTGACCATCGAATCGACATCCGCGTGGTAGGTGAGCCCGAGTTCCTTTTCGATGTCCGCCGTCAGCCGATGACGGTCCGTGTAGTGCAGCTTGACGTCGAATGGCTTGAGGCGCCGAAGCACGCCGAGGCCGATGCGGCCAGCCGCGACCGTGCCAACGTCCATCCCCTCGAGGTCGTAGGAGCGGGCAACGCAGTCGGCAATGTTCCAGCCACCCTTGACCACCCACTGGTAGGAGGGGATGTAGTTGCGCACGAGGCTCAGGATCATCATGACCACGTGCTCGGCGACGCTCAGAGAGTTGCAATACGTCACTTCCGCTACGGTGATGCCGCGGTCCATGGCGGCCTGCAGGTCCGTGTGATCGGACCCGATACCAGCGGTGACGATCATCTTGAGCTTGGAGGCCTTGGCGATCCTCTCGGCCGTCATGTACGCTGGCCAGAAGGGTTGCGAGATGACGACCTCAGCGTCCGGCAGTTCCTGGTCGAGCCGCGAATCCGCGCCGTCCTTGTCCGAGGTTACGACAAGCGTGTGGCCGGCTGCTTCGAGGAACTTTCTGAGACCCAGCTCACCGGAGACGCTGCCCAGGAGCTCTCCCGGCTTGAAATCGATGGCTTGCGGCGTGGGCGCCGTTTGTCCATCGGGATAACTCGTGATCCTCGGGATGTCGTCTCGGGCGTACGACGTCGGATAACCGTCGACGGGGTCGTCGTAGAGTACACACACGACTTTTGCCATCTTGATCTCCTTTATCTAATCCCATCTCCTTCGTCTGTTTGAACCATGAGGGTCCCTGCGCTCGGCGCTCTTTTGGGCCGCGAGGCGCAGGCCGAGGCGGCGCGGCCAGGCCGGACGCGCCGCGCAAGAGCCAGCCTTCGGGCGGACCCTCCAACGTCAGCTAGTGTGATGATCGAGAAATTCGCCGTATCTACCGGCCGCCTCTGAGCGAATTTCTCGATCTGAATCACACTAGCAAGGTCATGAGTCTGGCTTTTGATTCCGAAGTTCCTCTCCAAGCCAGCCGAGAGCTCCGGCGAACTTCGGAATCG
>JBJXDX010000090.1:0-191994 GCA_046154585.1 Hyphomicrobiaceae bacterium
GCGACGACCATCAGCGGCACTACGACGATGCCGACCGAGAAGCCCTGCAGGATGCCGTTGAGCATGATCTCGAACGGCGTCGTGTCGAGGTTCATCTGCAGCAGCCAGAGGCCCGAGAACAGCAGCAGGCCGAAGCCCGACGCTATCGATATGCGCGGGTCGATCCTCTCGATCCACATCGCGGCAAAAAAGCCGAGGAGGCCGCCGACGCCTCGGCTGCCGACAATCCATCCCACGAGGGCATCCGGAAAGCCCGCATGCTCGCGCAGCAGTGTCGGCAGCAGCACCATCGGGGTGAATGCAAGCATGCCGAAGATGGCGTTGAGGATGTAGCCGAGCGTCAGGTTGCGGTTGAATAGCAGATAAAGGTCCAGGAACGGGTTTTCCGCAGTGAGGCTGTGGGCAAGGAAGATCCAGAACGACAGCACGGCCACAATGGCGAAAACGACGATCTCGCCGGACTCGAACCAGTCGAGCCGTTGCCCGCGCGACAGCACGTATTGCAAGCAGCCAACGCTCACGGATAGCGATAGGAAGCCGGCCCAGTCGAGGCGCACCCTGTCCTGGGGCGTGTCGGCCTTGAGCGCGGTTGCCATGCCGACGAAAGCCGCGACGCAAACCGGTACCAGGATGTAGAAGGCGTAACGCCAGCTGTACGTCTCGGCGAGCCAGCCCGCCATCGCCGGTCCGATCACCGGCCCCACCACGCTGCCCATTCCCGTGGCGCCCATGGCAAAGCGCAGCTTCTCCCTGGGGTAGATGTCGAGCATCACCGTCTGGTTGAGCGGCAGCGTTGGTGCTCCGAATGCGCCTTGCAGAATGCGCCAGAAGATCAGCTCCTCGAGCGACTGCGACAGCCCGCACATCAGCGTCGAGATGCCGAACCCGGCGATGCAAACGCACATCGTGCGCTTGCGGCCGAACCGGGTGACGAGCCAGCCCGTCATCGGTGTGGCAATGGCCGTGGCGAGGAGATTGAACGTAACGACCCAGGACACCTCATCCGCGGTGGCGGACATGGCGCCTTGAATTTGCGGCATGATGGAGGTCACGACCATGATGGTCGTGAAGTAGAGCGTCACCGTGAGCATGCCGCTCAGAAGCGCAAGCCGGCGCCTTGCTGGCGAGATCGAGGCCGCTGGGTCTTGTGTTCCCGATGCTGCGCCGTTCATGTGCTCGCGACTCCGGCCGGCTGCCCGGTCTGGCTTGACCCCGGTCGTCTACAAGCCGCCGCACGGCATTTGCGCTGTTTTGCAGTGTCGATCCTTTACGTCTGCAACGATATGTCGAGCCAGCCGAACGATGTGGCTTCGGCTCGATCGCCCGTCCGCAGGAGGACGGTTGTCGTGGAGGACTCGACGACCGCGGGTCCTTCCACGATCTGGCCGGCACCGAGGTGATCGAAGTCGAAGACAGGAATGTCCTGCCAGCCGCCCAGATACACGCGCCGGCGCGAGAGCGGGGACGACGCGCTTCCAACCTGCCTTGGAGGCTCGCTCGGGAGCGCGGGCAACGCGCCGATCGCCGCCACGCGGCCATTGACCAGGACCGCTTCCTGATCGCGCAGCGCGTAGGTGTAAAGCTCCTCGTGCCGGGCATGAAAGGCTTCGGCGATCTGTTGCACCAGGTCGCCTCGCGACCAGTCCACCCTGTCCAGCTCCACGGCGATCTCGAAGATCTGCTCGCCGTAGCGCATGTCGGCCGAGCGGCGCGTGTGGACTGGTCCCTCGAAGCGAGCGGCTGCCAGACGCTGGCGGCCATCGGCTTCCATCTCATCGAACATGCGCCGCAAGTCCTCCGGCGCCAGTGCGCTGGCGTCGCCGATGTGCGTGCGTGCGAGCTCATAGCGTAGATCCGTCGCAAGCATGCCCCACGCCGACAGCACGGCCGCAAGCCGCGGAACGATGACGCGCCGCAAATCGAGCTGGCGGGCGATATCCGTGATGTGCAGGCCAGCCGCGCCGCCAAAAGAAAGCAGCGCATAGCGCCGGGGGTCGATGCCGCGACGCACCGAGACCAGCCGCACGCCTTCCGCCATTCGCGTATTGATCACCCGGTGAATGCCTTCCGCCGCGGTCATGCGATCGACGCTGAGGGCTTCGGCGATCTTGTCGACGGCGGCTTCGGCCGCGGCCGTGTCCAGCTTTGCACGGCCGCCCAGGAAGTTCGCGGCATTCAAGTATCCGAGCACGAGGTTCGCATCGGTGACGGTCGCAACCGTGCCGCCACGGCCGTAGCAGGCGGGCCCGGGCATGGCGCCTGCGCTTTCGGGGCCGACATGGAGAACGCCGCCGGCATCCACCTTGGCGATGGAGCCGCCGCCGGCGCCGATGCTGACGATATCGAGGCTCTGCAAACCCACACGGTGTCCCGCCAGCCGACGATCGGAGGAGATCGCCGCTTCGCCGCCCGTGACCAGCGAGATGTCTGTGCTGGTGCCGCCCATATCAAACGGAATGAGATCCCCAAAGCCGATCAGGCGGGCGACATGGCGGCTGCCGGCGACGCCGCCTGCAGGTCCCGATAGCACCGCACCGGCTGCAAGATTGATGGCGTCCGTTACCGTCGCCACGCCGCCGTGCGACTGAATGATCAGGAGCGGCCCGTCGTACCCAGCCTCCCGCAGGCGAACTTCAAGACGCTTCAAATAGAGCTGCAGCGCCGGCCCGACATAGGCGTTCACCACCGTCGTGCAGGTCCGCTCATACTCCTTGATCTGAGGCACGACATCGAACGAGAGGGAGACGTAGCTCTCCGGCATGGCGGCGCGCACCGCCTCGCCCGTCATGCGCTCGTGCGTCGGATCGCGATAGCTGTGGAAATAGCAGACAGCGACTGAATCGACCTTCTCAGCCTTCAATGCATGAATCGCTTGCGAGAGCGACGCCGTGCTCAGCGCCTTCTCCACGCGACCATCGGCGCGGATCCGCTCCTCGACTCCGAGCCGCCGGTTGCGCGGCACCAATGGTTCAGGAGGCGGCATGCGCAGGTTATAGCGATCGTCCTTCAGTCCCTCGCGCATTTCCAGCACGTCGATATGACCTTCGCTTGTCAGCAGGCCAACACGCGCACCCTTGCGCTCCAACAGGGCGTTCGTCGCAACGGTCGTGCCGTGGAAGATCCGTTCGGTGTTGCCCAACATGGGCGCGAGTTGGGTCTCGAGCGCTCCAGCGAGCAGAGTCAAACCCTCCATGACGCCGACGGATTGGTCTTGCGGCGTCGAGGCGATCTTGGTGTGAACCACCCGCCCGCTTTCGTCCACGGCAACTAGATCCGTGAACGTGCCTCCGACATCGATGCCGATCTTGTAGGGCATGGATCAGCGCACCTTGCCGCTGGTGACGAAACCAAGTGTGGCATCACGCGTGCGATCGCCGGCGCTACGCTCTGCGGGGTCGCCCCAACCTCCCCCACCCCCGGATTTGGCCGCAATCACGTCGCCTGGCGAGATGACAATGCCAGCTTCCTTAGTCTTGAGCGGCCTATCGGGCCGGCCCTCCGAGCGCAGCACGTAGGTGTGTGGCGCCCCGTCCAATCCGCCATGGATTCCGCAGGCGCCATACTTGACGCCGTCGCCGGCCGTGTTGGCGACGGCCGGCTCGGCAACCTCCACGGCGAACTCCAAGTCGCCGCCAGGGCCACCGCGAAATCTCCCGTCACCACCACTGTCGGACCTGAACTCGTGGCGACGAAAGAATAGCGGGAAGCGAACTTCCGCCACCTCCAGACTGCCGAACTTGATGCCTCCAGCCGCCTGCCATTCGCCGGCACCTGGCCAACCGTCGCCGGCCGGTGAGGCGCCGCCGCCCGGACGGGCCTGGAACAGATGCCAGATGAAAGGCTTCCGATTGCGCGGATCGACGCCTTGGATGGCAATGCGGAAACGGCGGCCCCAACCAGCCATAGCGCGATCCGGGCACGCAGGGGCCAGCGCCTTGATGATGGCTTCGATGATCTCCTGGCCGCAGCAGTTGGTCGATAGCGTGACTGGCTTGCCCGGTCGCGGATGCACGATCGTGCCTTCGCGCGTGATCAACGTGATGGGCCGGAACGCGCCGTCGTTCTTCGGAGTTTCGGGGTCGATCAAGTAAGAAAGCGCGACCACAACGGCCGAATACGTATTCGGGTAGGCCGAGTTGATGAAGCCATCCACCTCTTCGTGACAGTCGGAGAGGTCTACCTCGAGATTGCTGCCGCGCTTGGTGACCTTGGCGCGAATGTGGATGTCCTTGAAGCGGTGGCCATCGTCGTCGATCATCGCCTCGCCGTAGTAGACCCCATCGGGCCACTGCGAAATGACCGCCCGCACCTGACGCTCGGCGCCATCCAGCACTGCCTCGATCGCGGCGTGCGTCACGGGGGAGCCGAACTCCGCCAACAGCGCCTGCAGCCTGCGCTCGCCGACGCGGGCCGACCCGATCATTGCTGCCAGATCGCCGCGGAAATCGCGCGGATGGCGGACGTTCAGCACCAGCAGCTCGTTGACGTCGTCGAGCAGCTTGCCGCGATCGTACAATCGCAGCGGCGGCACGCGGAGGCCCTCGTGCCAGATTTCGGTGGCACGGGGATTGTAGGCGCCGTGGGTGGCGCCACCGATGTCGCTCTGATGCGAGCGATTGATCGACCAGAATGCCAACCGGTCGCCGTCGAACACGGGAACGAAGGCCGTCAGATCCGGCAGATGATTGCCGCCACGGTAAGGATCATTCAACAGATAGACATCACCCGGATGAATGCGTCCCTTGAAGTAGGCGTGCACGGACTTGACCGCCCATGGCAGCGCGCCGACATGGATCGGAACGTGCTCGGCTTGGGCGATGAGCCGCCCGTCGGGATCGCTCAGCGCGGTGGAGAAGTCGCGGCTCGAGTTGAGAATCTGAGAGTAGGAGGTTCGCAGCATGGCCTCCCCCATCTCCTCGACGATCGCGCGCAGCCTGTGCTGCACAACAGAGACCGTGATGGGATCAACTGTCACGCGTTCGGTTGCTGCCATCGGAATTCCTGAAAGCTTCTATCGTGAGAACGAATGCGCGTCGCGAGCATTAGGCCGCATCGTCCAGCAAGAGCGGCCGATAGATTGCGCAGAAGTCGTCCACGGCCTCGACAAAGCCGTCGACGTCCTTGTCGGTCAGCGGCAGGCACAGCGCCGAGAGCCCGCGGCGCGAGAGAAAAAAGCCTCGCTCCAGCATCTCCAAGTGAAACAGAGCCTGCCTCTTCGGATCGCTGACGACGTCCGTGGGGCGTCGCAGCGCACGGCGATGCATGTGGATGACATTCAGCGAGCCCTGTCCGAGCATCTGCATGGCAACGCCGCGCTGTTGAAAGGTCGCGTTCAACCGGTCCCGCAAACGATCGCCCCTCGAATTCAGATCAGCGCAGGCCTCTGGCGTGTAAACGTCGCGCAGGCCCGCGACGCCGGCGGCCATGGTCAGCGAGTTGTTGTTGTAGGTGCCGGAATGTACGAACGATCCGCCAGCGGCAGGATCGAACCGGCTCATGATCCAATCGGCACCGCCGAAGGCGCCGAAGCTCATGCCGCCGCCAAGGTATTTGCCGAAGCTCGTCATATCCGGGACGATGCCGAGCTTGGACTGCAGGCCGCCCGGGGCAAGGCGCGATGTCATCACCTCGTCGAAAATCAGCACGAAACCGTGCCGCTTCGATTCTTCGCGCAGCATGGCGAGGAACGCGCGGTCCGCCGAGATGCCGCCGCCGGACCCGACCATGGGCTCGATCAGCGCCGCCGCCAGCTCATGGCAATGCCGTGCGATCAACGCGGCACACTCCTCAAGATCGTTGTACTGCCCGATGACGAACGGAAACGGCGCGAGCATCGGGTTGGAGCTGACAAACGAGAGCAGCCCGCCGTGATATGCGCCATCGAACGCCAGGATATGTGTTCGCCCCGTGCAGGCGCGAGCCGCCGTAACGGCATAGAGATTGGCCTCGGTCCCGGAGTTGCAGAACCGCACCTTCTCCAGCGACGGAAACCGCTCGCACATGAGGCGTCCGAGTTCCGCTTCCCACCGGTTGGGCCCACCGAGATTGAGGCCACCGTCGAGAGCTTCGACGATCGCTGCCCGAATGCGTGGGTGTGAATGCCCGAAAATCCCGGCGGTGTATTCTCCGAGAAAGTCCGCATACGCGTGGCCGTCGAGATCGTGCAGCCGCGCCCCCTCCCCCCGCGCAATCGCGACGGGAAAGGGACTGAAATACATGTTTGTGCGTGTATTGCCGCCGGGGAGATGCTTGCCCGCTGCGAGATGGCGCGCAAAGCTTTTGGGATTGGCCGACGCGTATCGTTGCTCAGTCTCGAGCAGGGCCTCGTCGATGGTCGCATTCCGGCGCGCGGTATCACTCGACACTGATACGTGTCCTCTCACAACAATTGGTTCGAGACCTGTGGAGTTTAAAACGTTGCAGGATCGCTATGTCCTGTCAATTGCCACGGGTCATGCAGCCCGAGGTCCAAACCATGAGTCTCGCGCCTCAGGGGTACGACAGAAGCGTCTCAATGACCCGCTCGACAATATCACGGCTGCGGGCCTCAACGGCGATTTGTACATTGGGTGGCGGTATTCGCTTCGGGCCCGCCGCGAGCGCCGACGGCCGCAAGTCGCAAAGCGTCATGCCGCGTGTGTGTTCCCCTCTCAGCTCGATCTCGACGTGGGCATGCACATAGTCGATCAACCCGGAATAAGCGTAGGGAATCACCGCGCAGACATCGTGCATCGGGGCGATGGTAATGCCGGAGCGCTTGCGCTGATTGGCCAGGTAGAATGCGAGCAGGTTGGCGATCACACCGGCCACCCTGCGGCCCGACCCGCGCAGCCGGTCGATGTCGTCTTGATCGAGGCCGGTGACGCGGGTGATATTGAGACCAACCATGCGGATCGGGATACCGCTGGTGAGGACCGCCCAGGCGGCTTCTGGATCGCAGTGAATATTCCACTCAGCGGCCGCCGTGACGTTGCCGTTGCCGGTCGACCCGCCCATGACGGCGATCTCGGCGAGCCAGTCCTTCAGGCGCGGCTCGCGGCGCAGGGCAAGCGCTATGTTCGTCTGCGGTCCGATCGTCGCCAGCACCAGCTCGCCCCGGTGGCGCGATGCCATCTCAATGATGAAGTCGACGGCATGCGTGTCGATCGGCCGCCGGCTCGGCTCGGGCAGCGTGACCCCATCAAGCCCGGTCGAACCGTGCACTTCAGCTGTGCCGGCGTTCGGCATCGCCAGCGGCTCGGCACAACCGCGTGCCAGCGGCGCCTCAATGCCGCCGAGCTCGATCACGGCCAGTGCGTTGCGCGTGGTGTTCTCGAGACCGTTGTTGCCGTGCACGGTCGTGACTCCGACGAGATCGAGATGCCGCGCCGCAAACAGTAGGGCGACGGCATCGTCGTGGCCGGGATCGCAGTCGATCAGGATTTTTGGCTTTGCCATTCAGGTTTCACCCAGAATTAGATCGATTGCCGCTGCGGCCGGGAAGCTCGGTGCGGCACCGACCAGCGTACACGCCATACTGGCCGCCACACACGCTCGCCGCATGGCCGGCTGCATCTCCAATCCGCGATCCATGGCGGCCGCCAGCACGCCAACGAAGCAGTCGCCGGCTCCGGTAGTGTCGACGGCCTTCACCGGCACGGACTGGGCGTGCCAGATCTGGTTGCCCTTTGCGCCAACGGCGCCATCCGGTCCCAGCGTGACGATCACGGAGGGACCGAGCAGCCTCGAGATGGGCCCCGCAAGCTTAGCGGGCGCACCGGACGCCAGTCCTACCTGCGTGCAAAGCTGGGAGGCCTCGTGCTCGTTGAGGACGAGCACATCGGCCTGCCGCAGTGCCGCCTCCTCAATCGGCAAGGCCGGCGCGAGATTGAGGATGACTCGTGCGTTGCGCGCCTTGGCGAGGGCCACGGCCTTCGATACCTCGCCACTGGGAATCTCCATCTGCAGGACCAGCCAATCGCCGGGGGCGAGCATGTCCGGGCGCAGTGCCTCGGCTCGCGTCAAAAGGTTGGCTCCCGAGGCAACCGCGATCTGATTGCGTCCTTGCGTGTCGAACCAAATCGACGCCATGCAGGTCGCCGCATCGACGGTCGAGAGCCCGGCGAGATCGATGCCTTCGGCGCGGAGTAGAGAACCCACCTCGTTGCCGAAACCGTCCGCTCCGGCGCTGCCGACGAAACGCACCCTGCCCCCGTCGCGCGCGGCCGCCACCGCTTGGTTGGCGCCCTTGCCGCCCATGGCTGTTGCGTAGGCCGGTGTCAGGACCGTCTCGCCGACGGCAGGCAAGTGCGGCAAGCTGAATAGCAGATCCATGCCGATAGAGCCGAAGACCGTGATCATTTCGTCTCCTGTCTGAGTACTACCATCTACCGATCGCTGCGCGACTGGAGTGACCGGTAGTCAACCGCGAGCAGACGTGCTCTTCGTTTGGCGAGCCCTTCGCGCATTGGTGAGGCTGCAGAGCCGACTTGCCCGTGTGGACCGGTCCAGGCCACGCCCGCGGACTCCCAACCTTCAAGTCCTCGGCCAGGGACAGGGCGCGCTCCGGACCTGGCCCAGGGGGTTGCCGCAGCGTGATATAGAATGGGCGGTCCTTTTAACAGTCGAGCCGCCGATGCTCTCCGCAGACCGCAGCGCCATCCTGCACCAGATGACCGGCTTGCGGCCGTCCTCCACGGTCCAGTCGGTAGACGGGAGGGCTCAGTCCTACCTCCCCTATTGGCGGTTATACAGGTCCGCGGAATCCAGGATCCTCGAGATCGTCGAGCTGGCCTTCATTTTGAGGGCGGACCGGTTCCCTCAGGCAGAGGTCTTCGACAGGCTGCGAAGCGTCCATGGGCTGGTGGGTGCGAGCACGACGGACATGTCCGACCCGCTCGAAGTTTGTATTGTCGACCACCTACGTCAGCACGACACGGGATATCTCGATCTTGGCGATGAGGTTTTGACAGCGGCTCCGCACCTCGCCCGGCCTTGGGCGGAGTCCCACGCTCACCGTCTCGCGGCGTCGAGCTGGCCTCCCCCAGATATGCTTGGCAACAAGGTGCCAACGGGCGTCGAGGCGCTCGCCAGCTATGGCAATGGCCATTTGGGCCGAGACGTGCGCCGCCTTCGCGCGCGAGCTGTGGTGAAGGACGAGGTACGCATGTACAGCACTGCGCCGCTGTTGTGGACTTCGATGATGGGATCCGGTGGGTTTGCTCTCGTTCGCGATGGCCGCAGCATCGATTACCTTGAAACGCGCATGAACTAGCGCTTTCAGCGCTTGGCACCTTCCGCGCTAAAACACGCTCGTTGAGGCTAGGGTTCGCGTGTGAATCCTGTGAGGACAGTAGCCAGAGGCGTTTATCGTCCGCCAGGGCGTGCAACCAGAGCGTCGGGAATTGATAGCCGCGATAGAGACCAGATATCTCCGCAAACTACTTCGACCCAACTACTCCCACGATCGCCTGAGCGCCCGATTGCACCTCGACACGCTCGATGCGCACGACCTGCGTTGCACCCCGCTGCATGCGGTAATAGTTGTCGATCGCACCCTGGAAAGCGCGCTCGAGTTTGGCAGCTACCGACGCCATCGCAATCACTCGCCGCTCGCTGACAGCATCCGTCGTCCGCACGAGAACTCCCAGGCTTGCCGTGTGAAGGCAGGCGATATGAATGGCAAGGGAGGCTTGGGCTTCATCTCGAGGGGCGAGGCTGGCGATTAAGGCCAGCGCCGCGGACAAGCTCGTGGATGTGGCTACACCGTGTCCGGGGAGCACTGCCAGCTTCAACAACTGCCGCATGCTTGCATCGACAAAGTCCGGTGACAGAGTTCCGAAGAGTTCTTTGAGCCGAACCCGCACACCCATGTCCCCCCTCCTTCTCGACGAGCGGCAGGGGAGGTCCAACAAGACCGGAATGGTGTAATCGTTGCGGTCGCGATCGCCCTTGGCCGTGAACTTTACTTTGACCACGAGCAGACCTGCCAACCGGAGAAACTTGACCGCTCGCATGATCTGCCATCGCTGATAGCCGGTAGCGTCCTCAAGCTGCTTGTAGGAGAGCCCGTCTCCGTCATATTGATGCGGTCTAGGATGGCATCAAACACGGCCCGCGTGCCGGCGTGGGACTTTCCTTTGGGCACCAGGTTTCGCGCGCGCTCCTTGGCCGCTGGTCGAAGCTTCCGATCCAGCTTCACCACCTTCCGGACTTACCCTTTGCCTTTAGCCACGCTAACCCATTGAGTGCGTTCACTTGGGGGAGAGCCTGCGCTTTGGGCGGCAGCAGAACCGCTCGCGAACACCGCGTGTCAAACGCGTGCCTTCTAAGCTGCAGGTTCCTGCGCTGTTCTGCACTTTGGAACACCGGCGAGCCGCACCGCGGCTCAAAAAAGCATCGGTATTTCAATAGCTGAGATGGTGCCGCCGAGAGGAATTGAACCTCCGACCCCACCCTTACCAAGGGTGTGCTCTACCCCTGAGCTACGGCGGCTAGGGCGCGATGATCCTGTGACCTGGACCTGCCATAGCCCATTGTCAGGGCGAAGCCAAGCAGGTGCACTTGTCTTTTTTGGCCAATTGGCCGTAGCTCTACGATGTGAAAGACGGATCGGACTCCGCATGCCCAACGACCCTGAAACAAAATCACCGTCCCCGGCCAAGGCAGGGGATGCGCGCCGCGACCGTCTCGCCGCAGAGCTCAGATCGAACCTGCACAAGCGTAAGGCCCGGGCCCGCAACATCGAAAGACTGCAGAACCCGAGGCATGACACCGACAAGACGCAGGAATGAGCGGCGGCGCCCCCTTGATTTTGTGAGGACTTGCGCGAGACAAGGATCTTCGGCGGCCTCGAATCGATCATCTAACAACCTCCGCAATGTCCCTTTACACGACGCTCGATTAGCGCAAGAGAGGTAACTCCATGGATCGCATCAAGATTGCAGGCGGCCGGCCGCTGCACGGGACGATCCCCATCTCCGGCGCCAAAAATGCCGCCCTGCCGCTGATGATCGCCAGTCTGCTGACGTCAGATCGGCTGACGCTCAAGAATGTCCCCAACCTGGCCGACGTCAACCTGCTGGCTCGCATTCTGCGCAACCATGGCGTCGATCATTCGGTCGACGGCAAGCGTGCCGGCCCGGTCCCACACCTTGGCGAGACGTTCCATTTCACCGCCCGGGACATCGTGGACACGACCGCGCCCTACGAGATGGTGTCGCGCATGCGGGCCAGCTTCTGGGTGCTGGGACCGCTCCTGGCTCGGCTCGGCGAGGCTCAAGTCTCGCTGCCCGGCGGCTGCGCCATCGGCACGCGGCCGGTCGATCTGCATTTGTCGGGCCTCAAGGCGCTTGGGGCCGAGATCGATATCGAGGGCGGCTACGTGATGGCCAAGGCGCCACGAGGCCTCAAAGGGGCTCGCATCACCTTTCCGAAGGTCTCGGTCGGCGCAACGCATAACGTCCTGATGGCGGCTGCGCTGGCGCAGGGCGAGACTGTTATCGAGAATGCCGCACGCGAACCCGAGATCGGCGATGTCGCCGAATGCCTCGTCAAGATGGGCGCGCACATCGAGGGCATCGGCACCTCGACGCTGCACATCCAGGGGCGCAACCGGCTGGAAGGCGCGACACACACCGTATTGCCTGATCGCATCGAGACCGGCACGTTCGCCTGCGCCGTGGCTGCGACCGGCGGCGACGTGGTTCTGGAAGGCGCGCGGCGACCATTGGTGGATGCCGCGCTGGCGGCGCTCGCAAAGACAGGAGTAATGATCGAGGATGTCGAAGGCGGCATTCGCGTTGCGCGCAATGGCGCGGCGATTGCCCCCATCGCCAAGATAGAAACGCAGCCGTTCCCAGGTTTCCCCACCGATCTGCAGGCGCAGCTCATGGCGCTCATGACGATGGCGCAAGGCACCAGCGTCATTCGCGAGACGATCTTCGAAAATCGCTTCATGCACGTGCAGGAGCTAGCCCGCCTCGGCGCGGACATTCAGTTGCAGGGCGACCAGGCGACCATAACGGGCGTCAAACGGCTGAACGGCGCGCAAGTGATGGCAACCGATCTGCGGGCCTCCGTGTCACTCGTCATTGCGGGACTCATGGCCGAAGGCACGACTACCATCAATCGCGTCTATCACCTGGATCGTGGCTTCGAGCGGCTGGAGGCCAAGCTCTCGAATTGTGGCGCGCAGATCGAGCGGATCTCCGGATAGACGCCGGCGCGCCAGAAAGAACAAGAAAATGCCGGGAGGCGACGGGCGGTCACCGGGATCGACCGCATACTTGCTGGTGGCCATTTCCGCCTTGTGCTGGTCCGGCAATCATATCCTGGGCCGCGCCATCGCTGGTCACGTGCCGCCGTTTGCGATCTCGACCGTGCGCTGGCTGCTGCCCGCGCTCATCCTATGGCCGTTCGCACGTCCCCATCTGAAACGTGACTGGCCGGCGATCCGCCAGCACTGGAAGCTGATCCTGTTCCTTGGCCTCATCGGCGGCGCGTTGTTCGGCGCCTTGCAGTATGTCGGCCTGCAGTACACGACGGCCATCAACGTCTCAGTGTTGAACTCCCTCGCTCCCGTGTTGATCGGCGCGGCAGGTGTCGCGCTATTCGGCGACCGGCTGACGGGCATGCAGATGCTCGGCATCGCTGTTTCTCTGGCGGGCGTTCTGGTCATCATCTCGAAGGCCAGCCTGGCGGCGCTCGGTAACCTCGGTTTCAACTGGGGCGATGTCATCATTCTTTTCAACATGGCGACGTGGGCTGTCTATTCGGCCTGCTTGCGACTTCGCCCGCCCCTGCATTGGCTGAGCTTTACCTTTGCAATTGCCGTCATATCCGGCGTGGCCACGCTGCCGTTCTGGATGCTGGAGCATGCCGGCGGGCTGACGCTTCAGCCGACGCTGCTGACGGCCGGCGCGCTGGCCTATGTGTCGATATTTCCAAGCCTAGTTGCATATGCGTGCTGGAATCGGGGCGTGGAACTCATCGGCGCCAACCGCGCCGGCGTGTTCCTGCATCTGGTGCCGCTTTACAGCGCCGTACTAGCCGGATTTCTGCTGGGCGAAAGCCTGATGCTTTATCATGTTGCCGGATTTCTGCTGATCCTCGGCGGCGTATGGCTGGCCGCGCACAAGGCTTAAGTTGCACCTTCCCCGGCCCGTCGCTATCACTGGTCTTAAGGCGTTGCTATGGGCGACTTTTCTCAACCCCCAACGCGCGCGGGCCACAATCGAAATGGAACAGCTCAAGCTTATTGCGTTCGACGCCGATGACCTGGCCGTCATTTCTGCACATTTGCAGAATGCATCCCTCAAGGTCCAGGACATGGCGTACATGCCAGACCAGAAGCGCTTTGCGGGCATCGCCTCGCGTCTCGACTGGACGTGCCTGATCGATGATGGAGGCCGGTCGGAGCAGACGCGCTATCTCTCGGCGTTGCGATTGGATCGCGTACTGGGTGCCAAGCTGACCGGCATCGACCTGACCCGAAAAGAGGAAACGCTCACGCTGCTTGCCCTCCAGTTCACGGCGAAAGCGGCCAACGACGACCCCCAAGGCTTCGTTACGCTTTTCTTCGCCAATGGCGGCGCCATCCGCCTGCACGTCGAGTGCATCGAAGCGGAATTGCGGGACCTGGAGCGTCTGCCGGATCAACAGGATGGTGCAAAGGACAAGCCCCGTACCGTCGCTGAAAGCGGATAGAGGCGGCGCGCCTCCAAGCGAGCGAAGACATATGCCAATCCGACTAGACACCTCCGATCCGGCGTTCGAAGCACGGTTCGCGGCGTTCCTGGCCGCCAAGCGCGAGACAGCGGAGGACGTGGAGGCCGATGTCCGCAAGATCATTGCCGATGTCCGGGCGCGCGGTGACCAGGCGCTGCAAGACCTGTCGCTCAAGTTCGATCGCATCGATCTGTCGCGAGCCGGCATCCGTGTGGAGGCGCAGGAGATCGAGCAAGCCGCGGCAAGGGCCGATGCCGCGACGCTGCAGGCATTGGAGCTGGCGCGCGACCGCATCGAGGCACATCACCGGCGCCAGCTGCCGAAGGACGACGCCTACGTCGATGCCATCGGGGCAAAGCTCGGAACACGTTGGACGGCCGTCGAGTCGGTGGGACTTTATGTGCCGGGCGGCACGGCGTCCTATCCCAGCTCCGTGCTCATGAACGCCGTGCCAGCGCGCGTGGCCGGCGTGGCACGCGTCGTAATGGTGGTGCCATCTCCCGGCGGAGAGATGAATCCGCTGGTTCTGGCGGCGGCAAAGCTGGCAGGTGTCGAGGAGATCTATCGGATCGGCGGTGCGCAGGCGGTGGCCGCCCTTGCGTTCGGCACGGAAAGCATAAAGCCCGTGGTCAAGATCGTAGGTCCCGGCAACGCCTACGTGGCAGCTGCGAAACGCCAGGTCTTCGGAACGGTCGGCATCGATTCCATCGCCGGCCCGTCCGAGGTGCTGATCGTCGCCGACCGGGACAACGATCCGGCGTGGATCGCGGCCGATCTGCTAGCGCAGGCCGAGCACGACGTCGCGGCGCAATCGATCCTCATGACCGACGACGCGGCATTTGCCGCGGCCGTCGATGCGGAAGTCGCGCTTCAGCTCGCGGACCTGCCGCGCGGCAATATCGCCGCACAGAGCTGGAACATCTTTGGTGCCATCATCGTGCTGCGATCGCTGGATGAGGTGCCACCCATTGCGGATCGTATCGCCGCCGAGCATCTCGAGATTGCAACCGAGGATCCGGACGCAATTGCGGCGCGCATTCGCAACGCCGGCGCCATTTTCCTTGGGGCACACACGCCCGAGGTTATCGGCGACTATGTGGCCGGGTCCAACCACGTCCTGCCGACAGCCCGCAGCGCCCGCTTCTCATCGGGCCTGGGCGTGCTCGATTTCATGAAGCGGACGTCCATCCTGCGCCTCGACGAGAAAGCTCTGTCCGCCCTTGCGCCGGCTGCCATGACCCTCGCCTCGGCCGAAGGACTTGATGCGCATCGGCGCTCGATAGCCATCAGATTATCCGGCCGGAAGCTGCCGTCATGAGCGAGGACGCGCCGAGCCGGTCACGCCTGGTGTCGATCGAGCTCGACGAGCAATCCATTACCCGCTCCAATCCGAATATCGAGCACGAGCGCGAAGTCGCGATCTACGACATCATCGACTCCAACCACTTCGTCCTGGAAGGTCACGACGACGGGCCATACACGCTGAACCTTTCGATCACGGAAGATCGCCTAGCGTTCGCAGTCGGCCGAGAAACCGGCGAAACACTGGCGACGTTTGTCCTATCTCTGTCGCCGCTCCGGCGCACGATGAAGGACTACTTCATCGTCTGCGACAACTACTACAAGGCGATCCGCACCTCGCCGCCGTCACGCATCCAGGCGATCGATATGGGTCGCCGGGCGTTGCACGACGAGGGGAGCAACCTGCTCGTCAGCAGGCTCAAGGACAAGATCACCGTCGACCACGATACGGCGCGCCGCCTGTTCACGCTGATCTGCGCACTGCACTGGAAAGGCTGAGGGCATGGCAGCGGGTGGGGGGGATCTTCCCGGCGCTGTGCTCTTCGCCTGCACGATGAATGCCGTGCGCTCGCCCATGGCCGCGGCCATCCTGCGCCACCTGGGCGGGCGTAGTGTTTATGTGGAATCAGCCGGCGTGAGAGCAGGCGAGCCCGACCCGTTCGTGACGACCGTGATGGAAGAAATCGGCATTGACGTGACGAAGCATACGCCGCACACGCTTGCCGACCTGCACGACACGTCGTTCGACCTCATCATTACGCTGTCGCCCGAAGCGCATCACCAGGCTCTGGAACTGACGCGGACCATGGCTGTCGAAGTCGAGTACTGGCCGACGATGGACGCGACGGCGACGCATGGCCTGGGAAGCCGTGAGCAGATCCTGCAGGCCTATCGGGACGTGCGCGACTCGCTCTTTCGGCGCATCAAGCAGCGTTTCGGATTCGAGGGTGGGCCGTCGGTCTGATTGGCCGGTGCGCGGCTTCAGGGAACGATGCGTTCGTCGCGGACGCGCTGCAACTCGCTCAGGAACATGGCTTCGGTATCGACGCTATCGAGGAAGCCGCGCTGGCGGCATTTGTTGGTGTCCGACATCTGGTCCCAGTCGGAATTGAAGGTGTAGGTGGCGAAGCGCCAGTCGGCCACCTGCGCGAAGTCAGCGACGCGAAGGCCATATTTGCGCACCATGCTGGCCCAAAGCTGCGCCTTGTCCGGCATGAACTGCTGCAGATCGATACGTTGCGGGGCAGCCGATGGCATACCGAAGAGATCGGCAATCTTCGGCCACAGGTGCTCGTAACGGAAGTGATCGCCGTTGGTGACGTTGAACGCCTCGTTGGCGCAGGCCGGACTGGTCGCCATCCACACCATGGCGCGTGCCAGCAGGTCGCCCTGGGTGGCCTGCCGGATAACGCTGTAGGCTGCCGGCCCGCCCGGATAGCGCAACGGCAGCTTCAGCTCCTTGGAGATGGCCGCGAACGCCGCAATGACCGCGATGGCGTTCATGGGCGTACCGCTAGCCATGCCGCAGATGATGTGCGGGCGGGCGCAAGACCATGACCACAATTTGCCGCGACTCTTTTCGATCAGGTAGTCCTGTTGGTCGAAATAGAAGTTGGGCGGCATGTGGCGCGGATCGTCCTCGCGCGCCGGCGTCTTGTATGGCCCGAGGTGATGGCCGTAGTACTTCGTGCCCTGCAGCAGGCAGACATGCTGCAGGCCCTTAGCCGCCGGCTCCAACGCATCAATCATGTTGGCCAGCAACGCGGCATTGGGTGCGCGCTGCTCGACCCATGTCGGCCGATCCAGGTAGGCCGTATAGAACACGTGCGTTGCAGCGGCCAGCTGTGCCGCTCCCGCGCGGCACGATGCCGGATCGCTCATGTCGACCGCCACATGGCGTGCCGTGGTTTCGAAGTCCGGCTTGCGGCGCGATACGGCGATCACCGACCAACCGGGAAGCGCCGTCAAATGCGAGAGCAACGCGCGGCCGGAGACGCCTGTGGCGCCGAGTACGACAGCGGTTCTTGGGGGCATCGCAGCGATCCTATGGAAGGGGCTTCAGCCCAGGCTTGGCACCTTCTGGCAGCGGGGCATGGCTGGCGTTGAGAATCATGGCCAGCAGGCTGTAGTAGCCGTGCAAGCCGATCATATCGATGATGCCCTTTTCGCCGAACAGTTTGGCGGCCCGCTCCCATGTCGGATCGGAAACTGTACGCGTGCGGATCAGCTCGTCGAGAAAGTCGTAGACCGCGGCTTCGTCATCGGCCATTTGCGACGGGCGGCGGCTCTCGGCCAGCGCGTCGCAAATGGCAGGCTTCAGTCCGGCTTTCTCGGCGATCGGCCGGTGATGATACCATTCGAAATCCTGCGACCAATGCCGCGCGGTGATCAGCACGGCCAGCTCCGACAGGCGCGGCTCGAGCGCGCTGTTGAAGCGAAGGTATTCGCCTGTCTTCTGCAGCCGGGCCATGAACTCCGGGCTTCTGAGCAGGGGAATGAAGGGCCCGACCAGACGCCCCCGCGGCCCGGCCACGATGTCGGCGACGGCCTTTTTCTGCTCGTCGGTCAACTTGTCCGGCGCGATGGGCGGCATGCGATTCTGTTTGCCCGGCATGGCAGTGGTTCCTCCGACGTAGGGACAGAAATTTGGAGCGGGACGGCAGCCCAAGTGTAGCGGAACAATGTCCAGGCGCGATAGGCCGGAACGATCGAGAGAGCCTATTGATTTCCCGCGCTCAAGGTGGGCATTCTCCCGGGCGATTTACACTTGCTCAGCTCAAGATGGGCGGTCCATGTCTTCAGCCAAGGCCACGATCCTGTCTGCCCTCGGCCGTAGCGACGCGCCGCGCCGCGAAACGCTGCGCCAGCAGCGCGCGCGCACCAAACCGGTCGGGCGGCGCTCCGAGCTCAGGCCGCGACTCGTGCTCGCCAGCGCCAGTCCGCGGCGGCTCATGCTGCTGTCCCAGGTCGGCGTGGAGCCCGACGCGCTGCGTCCGCCAAGCATCGACGAGACACCCAAGCGCGGCGAGATGCCGAGGAGCCTCGTCACGCGCCTGGCGCGCGCCAAGGCGGAGACGGCCCGCGATCTCATCGGCAACGATCAGGATCTCGCCGAAGCCTACGTGCTGGCCGCCGACACCGTCGTCACGCTCGGGCGCCGCGTCCTGGTCAAGCCGAAGACGATCGACGAGGCGCTGGAAGCCTTACGGCTGCTGTCGGGCCGGTCGCATCGTGTGTTGACCGCGGTGTGTCTCATCACGCCGCAGGATCGTTTGCGGATCAAGATCGTCGACACGCGCGTGCGGTTCAAGCGGCTGTCGCCGGATGAAATGCAGGCCTATCTCGCATCGCGGGAGTGGCACGACAAGGCCGGCGGCTATGCCATCCAGGGCGCGGCCGGCTGCTTCGTGCAGAAGATCGTCGGCTCCTATACGAACGTGGTGGGCCTGCCGCTGACGGAAGTGGTAGCGATGCTTGTCGGCGAAGGGTTCCCCCTCCATTTCAACTGGCTGAAGGCCGGCGAGGCGTCGGCCGCCGAACATTGATCGAGGTGCCAGTCTCATGCAGCAGGAAACCGGCAAACGAACGGCCGGCGGCACTTGCCCCATTTGCAGCAAGGCGACAGACCCGTCCTATCGGCCATTCTGCTCGCGCCGCTGCGCAGATGTCGACCTGGCGCGGTGGCTCAACGGCGCATACGCCGTTCCAGGCGGGCAGGCGGACGCCGACGAGGATGGAGACGATCCGCAAGCAGCCGAGGATACTACGACCAGCCCGCGAGGACGCTCCCATGAAGATGAGTGACATTCCCTTCGGCACGACCGACTGGGCTGAGGTCGAGCGGACGGAGCACAAAGGCGAGCACGGCACGGCCTGGTGGCGCACGCGCGAGTTCGGCGGCGTGCGCGTGCGCATGGTCGAGTATTCGCCCGGCTATCTGGCCGACCATTGGTGCCAGAAGGGGCATATTCTGCTGGTGCTGGACGGCGAGCTGGAGACCGAGCTGGATGACGGCCGCAAATTTGTTTTGAAACCGGGGCAGAGCTATCAGGTGGCAGACGGGGCAGAGCCGCATCGCTCGCGAACGGGCCCCAAAGGCGCCAAACTCTTCATTGTCGACTGAGGCTTCGGGGTGCGGATTTGACGAGACCGAAGAGGCTGGACAGCCCCGGCCAGGGCACCTATAACAACGCGCGTTTTCGGCACGCCCACTCTACATTAAGACGTAGAGCAGGATACATGTTTCGGCCCAGGCACCTCACATTGCGTGAGGTAATCCAATCCGAAACGATCCTGCTCTAGGGCGGGCTAGATGCCCAGGTAGCTCAGTTGGTAGAGCACGTGACTGAAAATCACGGTGTCGGTGGTTCAATTCCGCCCCTGGGCACCATCATTTCAAGCGCTTAGCCAAGCGCTCCAACTTCCGAAATCCTCCGCCTATCACGAGCCACCGACTTCTCTGGCCATTCAGCTCTCGGCACCGTCGTAAGCTTTTGCCACTTCGCTATGACAGAGCCGCTGTTCCGTCTGTTCTTTGATACTGCGCCATGCGCTCGCGGGCAGTCGCCTGAACGGCGGCGCCGATGTCGGGCAGACGGTCGAGGAGACGGCGGAAGTCCTCCGCGTCGAGGACGAGAAGATCGGTCGAGCGCGCGGCCGTGACCGTGGCCGATCGGGGACCTTGAAACAGCAGTGCCATCTCGCCGAAGAACGCGCCTTCCTCGAGACGCACCGCCTTGCCGCCGGCCAGGTCGACATCGACGGCACCGCTGGCGATGAGATACATGGCATCGGCGCGGTCGCCCTTGCGAACGATGGTGGTGCCCGCGGGGACCGTGCGCGCGCTCAGCATGCCGACGAGGTCGGCGATGGCCGCGGCCTCCAGGCGCGCGAACAGCGGCACGCGTGCGACCATGGCGAACGTGACGACGAAGTCGCGCCGGCGGATTTCCTCGTAGAAGCCGCGGCCGATGATGGCGACGGGCAAGGCGAAGCAGCCGATGCCGAGCATGACGGTCAATGCCGAGATGAGGCTGCCGAGCGTGGTCACGGGCACGATCTCGCCGCCCCCGATCTTGGCCAGCATGGTCGCGGCCCACCACATGGCCTTGGGCATGTCGCCGAGACGGTCGGGCTGCACGGTGCCCTCGACGGCGTGCATGGCGGCGGCGGAGCCGAGCAGCACGCCGCCGGAGATGACGATGCAGGCGAGCAGCGCGCGCCGCTCGTTGCCGATGACGCGGCCTATGGTGGCCAGCGCCGGCGAATAGCGCGTCAGCTTCAGGAAGCGCACGAGGCGCGTCAGCGGCATGAGTGTGCTGGCCGGAAAAACGAGTTCGAGAAGGAATGGGACAAGAGCCAGCGCATCGATGACCATCAGCGGCGTCAGCGCAAAGCGCCAGCGTGCTGTGAAGGGGCCGTACCGTTGCAGGAGCGGATGCTCGGCCGCGGCCCACAGGCGCGTCAGGTACTCGACCGCAAACACCAGGACGCAGAAGCGGTCGAACGCCAGCAGTGCCGTACCGTGATCGGCTGCAACATGCGGCACGGTCTGCGCCACCGTCACGGCGACGTCAGCGAGGACAAGCCCCACCAGTACCCAGTCGACGGCGCGGGACGCGGGCTCCCGGCGGCGCCCGTGCTCGAGGATCTCGAACGTGCGCTGGCGGTATCCCTGACGTTCCGGCCTGCCGTCCACGGATGGTATCATGGTCGCCAGAATGCGATCACTGCGCAGGAAAGCGCTACCAGATTTCCTGCCCAGCGTGAATTCTAGCCTGCGGCGCGGGCGCCTGCACTCGCAGACCTAGGCAGACTTCTTCTTGGCGGCGGGCTTCTTGTCCTTGGGCGCTGCCAGATCCTTGGAGTAGGCGATGCTGACGGGGGCGTCGGCTTCGAACGGGCTTTTGAGGTCCAGCTCCTTGGCCCACTCGCGCACCTGCGGAAACACCTCCTGGCCGAGCAGGCGGATGCAGGTCTTGGAATCGGCATTCGAGACGTTGCCGTCGTTGCCCCACACCGCCAGGATGCCGGGCCGCGTCTCCTCCAGCAGATGACGAATGCGCGGCAGAACCTGCTTGGGCGTTCCGCACATGATCATGCCGTCGGCGCGCTGGTCCTCGAAGGTCGGATTGCCGCGCGGATTCTTGGCGCGGCCGACCGCGAACTCGACGAAATTGCGCCGCCCGCCGGGCGAGAAATAGCCTGATGGATTGGCCCACACGGGATGCGCGAGCCCGGTGAACTCGCCCTGCATCCACATGAACTGCTTGGCGTTCTGGATGGCCTTCTCCTCGGTCTCGGCCACATGGATGCGTGCGAGGTAGCCACGGTTCTCCGGACCCGATTTGTAGCCGGCCGCAGCCGCGGTCTCGTCATAGAGCTGCCAGATCTGCTTGGTCTGCGGGATCGACGTGTTGAGCGCGATATAGGGATAGCGCTGCTTGGCGGCCCAGATGATCGTCTCCTTGCTGATGACGCCCGGTATCCACACACGCGGATAGGGCTTCTGCAGGGGGAGAGCCCACGGATTGACGACACGATGCTGGTAGTGCGTGCCTTCCCAACGGAAGGGCCCGGGCACGGTCCAGGTTTTCACGATCAGATCGTGCGCCTCCTCGAAGCGCTCGCGGTTGAAGGCGGGGTTCACACCTGTGGCGAGCTGCTCCTGTCCGCCGCCGCGCACGAAGCCCGACACGAGCCGGCCCTTCGACACCATGTCGATCATGGCCAGTTCCTCAGCGAGCCGGATCGGGTTCTCGGCCAGCGGCAACGGATTGCCGAGCATGACGATCTTCACGCGTTTGGTGGCGGCGGCGAGGATCGCCGCGAAGATGTTGGCCTTGGCCTGCATGCAGAACGGCGCGTTGTGGTGCTCGTTCAGCATGATGCCATCGACGCCGACTTCCTCGGCGTAGACGTACTGCTCCAGATACTCGTTATAGAGCCGGCTGCCGGCGACGGGATCAAAATGGCTGTTGGAAAAGGTGAGCGCGGTCGCGCCGTATTTCAGGCCCTCCTTGGCGTCGTAGGTCGACATCGGCTGTTCGGTGAAATACATCAGGTGCATGGGGTCGCTCCCTAAATGGCTTTAGCCGACGAAAGCCGTGACGAGCTTTGAAAGCTCGGCGGGCTTTTCCATGTCGACGCAATGTCCGCAGTTCCTGACGATCTCGAGCCTGGCCGCGGGCAGTGAGGCTTTGTACTTGTCGGCTGCGCTGCGCGGCACGACGCGATCGTCGTCGCCCCACACCACCAACGACGGCATGCGTGCAACGGACAGCAGGTGCGGAAGCGTCTGACTGTATTTGTAGGGCTTCCAGGCGATGCGGAAGTTCATCTCGCGGCAGATGTCCCACTGCTCGAGCTGATCGGTGCTGGGCTCGGCACCGTAGATCGCGTCGAACGCCTTCTGGTCGTGGAAGCCGGCGCGGGCGTAGTCGATGTAGCTGACGATCGCTTCGTCGAGGATGTCGCCCTCCGGCGGCTTGACGCCCATGGCTCCGACCAGCACGAGGTGGCTGACGGAGCGCGGTGCGAACGTCGCCATCTCCGCGGCGATCCAGCCGCCGAAGCCCAGGCCGACGAGTGCGCACGCCTCGATCTTCAGCTCGTTCAGCAAGCCGGCGTACATGGCCGCTATATCGCGGACCGACCGCAGCCATTCCGGCCGTTGCGATTTGCCGTAGCCGGGATGATGCGGAACGAGGACATCGAATTTTTCAGCGAGGGAATCGTAAAAGGCAAGCCGTTCCAGCGTTCCCGTATCGTGGTGGAGAACCAGTATCGGCCGGCCCTTGCCGGCCCTGGCCAAGAAAACATCGCAGCCTGCGATCTTGTGGGTCGTTTCGCTCCAGGCGTGTGAGCTTGTCATACCGCTCCTCGTTTTTGCGCCAACGCCGAAGCGTGGCATCGAGGGAGCGGCGGGTCAAGGTTGTCCGGACAAAACCGGCGCGCGCAGTGTTACGCGCGCCCGCGACGCGGCATGTCGGCCATGGCGACGAGGCTCGCGGCCGGCCGCAGACATTGCTTGCCCACGCGTTCGACGAACTGCGTCGCACGGTCGACGACGACATGCCGTTGCCGGTCCACGGTGATGATGTGATAGCTGTCATCCAGCACCACGGTATCCACCATGCCTCCGAGCTTGCGCTGCAGGAACGATGCATTGTTGAGATCGGCGTAATCGTCCTCACGCGCGTGCAGAATGAGCGTGGGCTGAGTGATCGTGCCGAGCACGCGCTTGGTGGCGTTCACGAGCCACCGGTGCTCAAGCACCGCAACACCCGGCGTGCTGGGCAAGCCCGCGATCGAGCTGTCACCGCCGAAGAGCGCGCTACGGATGAATTCGCGGATGCGCTGGTCCTTGATCCCATGCGGCGGGATATCCGGAAACCACACGAAACGAGCCACGCTTCGGGAGAATACCAGATTGAACAAACGCGCATACCACGGAATGAGCCAGCCGTTGAGCCAGAGGGTCGGGGCCAGAAGTATTGTTCCC
Organism: Hyphomicrobiaceae bacterium; assembly: GCA_046154585.1. GTDB lineage: Bacteria > Pseudomonadota > Alphaproteobacteria > Rhizobiales > Hyphomicrobiaceae > CADEFX01. Next base: position 23,513 of record JBJXDX010000090.1, read on the forward strand.
TGAACGTCCTTCGGCCGCCTGGCTGCCAGCAGCAAGCTCAGAACGGCGCCCGTCGAAAGGCCGCCGACAACGACCACATCGCAGTCCTTGCGCATCTCGTCGAGCGCACGCTCGGCGCTTGCGTACCAATCCTGCCAGCGGGTGGCCTTGATGTCCGCTTCCGTACCGCAGTGGCCGGCGAGTTGGGGACAGTGCACCGTTGCGCCGGATCGAGCCAGACCATTGGCGACGAAGCGCATCTCGGTCGGCGTTCCGCACAAACCATGCAACAGGAGAACGCCTACGCGCCCGCCCGGCACGCGATAGCTATGATCTTTGGTCATTGGACTCACTCTTTCCGGCATGCTCAGCGACAATCAACTACGCTGGCATTCACTGTGAGCCACTCGATAGGTGGGCTGTGATGCGAACGTCCTTCCAATTGAGGCACACTTTGCGGCGCACCCCGCGCAGACGAATTATGTGCGATGTGTAACGCGGCGATCGCCACAGATTTGAAATGCTGACCGTCCCTGGTTGCCCAGCCGAACCTGCAGCACCTTCAAAGAGGCGCCAAGATCCTGCTACAGCGTGTAAAGAGGCAGGTAGCCTGCGCTCGCCACCTGTGTCTCTCTGCAGCCACACCGGCTGGCAAATTGCGCAAGTGTGCCCGTGTTGTACGGGGTCGCGCTGATATTGGCAAGCAGGGCACCGGCGCACATTGACGCAAGTGCCGTCGCGTGGCCGCCGCTTGTTGCCACGTCCACGCCACGATCACGATAAGGCCCCGTGATTTCTAGATTTTGGACTTATCCTTAACGTCGGCAAACACGTCCTTCGCCACAAGCATGGCTTCGCGGATGAGCGGTACTCCGACGTAGCCGGACAAATGCAGAAGGACTTCGATCAGCTCATCTTCGGTCCAACCCTCCTTGAGGGCAAAGCGCAGATGGATGTCGAGCTCGGGATGCCGTCCTGTTGCAGCGTCGGACACAACGCAGATGAGGGTGCGTGTCTTGAAATCCAGGCCGGGCCGCGCCCATAGCGCGCCGAACACCGTCTCGGTTGCCAGATCGATGAATTTCTTCATGGCAGGATCGCTGTCGTATTCGCGCTTGTTGCGCTCGTAGTCGGCGTCGCCCCTGAGTTTGCGGCGGACCGCCTCGCCCTTCTTGTAGAGTTCACTCTGAGCCATCGGTTCGTTTCCTCACACTGCATCGTTTTGTTGTTTGTGCCGCCACGCGTTGTACGCCCGCGCGGGCGGAAGCAGTGTGCGCCGTTTCTCTAGCGGGCGACAAGCTTCCGCATCGCAGGCTCGAGCGGGCGCTCCGCGGCATCGTAATCCTTCCAGGCGGACAGCTTGCTCAGAAGCTTCGGAACGGTGTGGATCGTGAAGCGCGTGGGATCAAGCCCGCCGCGCACCTGTGCCCAGGTGAGCGGCATCGACACGGTCGCGCCGGGACGGGCGCGCGGCGACAGCGGGCCGACGGCCGTCGCCATGCGGTCATTGCGCAGATAGTCGAGGAAGATGCGGCCGGTGCGCAGCTTCTTGGTCATTTTGACGAGATAGCGATCGGGATGATCGGCCGCCATGGTGGCGCATAGCGCTTGCGCAAAGGCCTTTGCTTCCGTCCAGCCGATCTTGCTGGATTTCACTCGCTGCAGCGGCGTGACGACGTGAAGGCCCTTGCCGCCTGTGGTCTTGCAGAAGGCGATGAGGCCGACGGCCTCGAGGCGTGCCTTCATCTCCTTGGCGGCCGCGATGACGTCGCCGAACGGCACATCCGGTGCGGGATCGAGATCGAAGATGAGGCGGCCCGGAACCTGCGGTTCATACGGCGCACAGTTCCAGGGATGGAATTCGAGCGCCGCGATCTGGCCCATGGCGATCAGTGCTTCGACGCTGTCGAACTGCAGGTAGGGCTTGCGATCCCCTTCCACGGTCACGCGCTTGACGAGGTTCGAGAGACCCGGGCCGGCATGGCGCTGGAAAAACTGCTCGGACTCCATGCCGTCGGGAGCCCGGATGATGGAGCACGGCCGGCCCTTGAGATGCTCGAGCATCCAGGGAGCGGCGGCTTCGAGATAGTGCGCCAAGTCGATCTTGGTCACGGCGGGAGCGCCGTCGTGGGCCGGCCAAAGCTCCTTGTCGGGCTTGGAGATGGTGATGCCCAACACGGTGCTGTTCGACGACGCCATGACACCACCCCGATGCGCTGCGGCCTTTGGCTGGGTCGGCGTGGCGAGATCGGCCTGACCAACCGGAACCGGCTTCTCGGCGCGCACCGCGCGTGCCGGCTTGTCCTCACGCAGGCCTTTGAAGGCCGCCTGACGCACGTTGCCAGCGGCCGTCCAACCCGCGAACTCGATTTCGGCAACAATCTCCGGTTTGACCCAGGTCACGCCGGGCTCTCTGCGCGGCGCGGTGTCACCGCCGAACGGACTCTTGGCGGTCGCGAGGTCGTTCAACTGGCGCAGCAGCGTCTTTGAGTTGCGCGGATTGAAGCCGGTGCCCACGCGGCCTACGTGAACCAGCCTCTTGCCGTCATCGTCGTAGACGCCGGCGATCAGCGAGCGCACCTCGTTGCGTCCGCCGCTCCAGCCGCCGACGACCACCTCGTGGCCCGTGCGGCATTTGATCTTCTGCCAGTTATCCGAGCGGCCCGACGAATAGAGGGCGTCGGAGCGTTTCGAAACGATGCCTTCAAGATGGAGCTTGCGGGCGGACGCGAGGATCTCGCGGCCGTCGCCGACAAGATGCTCGACATAGCGGATGGCCGGGCTGACCTTCGCCCGGTCGAGCAGGTTGCGCAGGCGCTCCTTGCGCTCCGACAGCGCCAGACCGCGCAAGTCCTCGCCATCGGCGAAAAGAAGGTCGAAGGCGAGATAGACGAGGTCTTGAGACCGTCCTTCCGACAGCGCCGCCTGCAGGGCGGAAAAATCGGTGGTGCCGTGATCCTCGATGGCGGCCGCCTCACCGTCGAGAATGGCGTCGGGAAGAGCCGATGCCACCTTGGCAAGGGCTGCAAACCTGTCCGTCCAGTCGAGGCCCTTGCGGGTTCTAAGCGCGGCCTTGCCACGCGCGATGCGGAGCTGCAGGCGATAACCGTCGAGCTTGACCTCGTGCACCCAGTCGTCGCCGGACGGCGGGTACGACACGGCTTTGCAAAGCTGCGGCGCAATGAATTCCGGCATGGCCTTCGCCTTGACCGCCTTGCGCGCCTTCTTGGGAAGGCCCGGCAGGCGCGGCGGCGTCTTTCGATCTCGGGGCTTCGAATTCCAGACGGCGTCCGGATGCGACTTCGGTGCGCCCAGTGCGACGAACGGCGTCGGTCCCTTGCCCTTGCCGGCGGCGATCTGATCCATCGTGCGCCCTGAGGCGACGGACTTCTCCTTGTCGAGCACGGACGGCGCCTTTGCGTCGGTCGCGAACTCGTCCCTGTGCTTGATCAGCAGCCAGTTGGTGCGCTTGCCGCCAGTGCGGTCGTGCCGCATGCGCACGAGAACCCAGCTTCCGTGCAGCTTTTCCCCGGCGAGGATGAACTTCAACTCGCCGCTTTTCAAAGCTTCGGCCGGATCGGCATTGCCTTCCGGCGCCCAGAAGCCGCGATCCCACAGCATGACGGTGCCGCCGCCGTATTGGCCTTTCGGAATCGTGCCCTCGAAGTCGCCGTAGTCGAGGGGGTGGTCCTCGACCTCGACGGCAAGACGCTTGTCGGCGGGATCGAGCGACGGCCCGCGCGTGACAGCCCAGGACTTGAAGACGCCGCCGACCTCCAGCCGCAGATCGTAGTGCAGGCGCGTCGCGTCGTGCTTCTGGATGACGAAGCGCGGATATTCGGCAGGTTGTATGGACGCCTGGCCGCTCGGCTCGGACGTTTTCTGAAAGTCCCGCTTGGCCCGGTATGTCGCCAGCTTGCGTTTGGCCATCCGCTTCATCCTGGTGGTGCGGGACCGCACGTCCTCCGCCGACGTTCAACGGCATCGGCCGCCCGTGTGTTCCCTCGGAGCCACCCGTGCCGGCATAGCGATTTTGCGGCCGGCGCGCCTTACGCACCGGAGGACATGGTAACCGATTTTACGGCGTCGATGCGTCAGCCGAGGTAGCGATGCACGAAGGCGATGATGCGCTCCATGGCCTTGGGCGCGTTGGGGCCGCTGGCGTTGCGAACGACGAAGCCTTCGACCTCATCGGGATAGAGCGCCAGATCGACCTCGCCGCCGCGCTGGCGATAGGACGCGACGAAGCGGTCCAGGTCCGGCCGCGGATGCATCATGTCCTTCTCGCCTTGGACATAGAGCACGGGCGGCAGCGTCACCGGCTCTCCGCGCTCGAGGATCCGCACGGGGTTGCCTTCCTCCATCGCCTCCTCGCTGCCCCAGTATTTCATGTGCAAAGGCAGCACGCGGTCGATGGCCTCGGGATAGGTTCCGCCACCGGCTTTGAGCTTCTGCGCGTAGTGATAGCGCGCCCGCGGATCGATGACGGGCCAGCAATTGACGAAGCACTGCAGCTTCGCATCGATACTGCCATGTCCGTCGAGCTTGAGCGCCGCGTAGCGCGGATCGTCGGGCCGCATAGCGATCAGCATGCCCTGATGTCCGCCGCTGGAAATGCCGATCCCGCCGACCTTATCCGGCCGGATCTTGAGCTGGCCCGCGCGCGACTTGAGCCAGCGGATGGCGTAGTGGATGTCGGCAATCGATCCCGGGTAGCCGGCATGCGGCGGCATGCGGAAATCCAGCGCAGCCACGACCACGCCGCTCCTGGCCAGCGCTTCGCAGAGGACCGTATCGTTCATACGGTCGCCGGTGCACCAGGCGCCGCCGTGCAGATCGATCATCAGGGGAAACGGGCCGTTGCCGCGGGGCTTGTAGAGGCGTGCCAGCAGCGACGCCTCGCCGTCGCGAAGATACTCGACGTCCTCGACGTCGATTTGGTAGCCGCTCTTGGCGCGGGGCGCCGATGCCGTTGTGGCCATGACGTTTCCTCTCCCATGCAGGGCGCGGCGTTCCGGTTCAGCCCGGCGTATGCCGCAAGTGTCGTTTCTGGAGCGAGGTGCGGAGTCTGGCATGCGGCCCGTGCCGGATACAAGGCCGCGGGCTTTCGGGCAATGTCTCTATTCAAAATCTCAGATATTCGTCATCCTCGAGCGGCGAGCGAATAGCGAGCCGTCTCGGGGATCCAGCGCAAAGAGCGCCGAAGGCTCGATATCTAAGGCGTCTTCGATGAGTCTTACGCTGGGTCCCCGCGCTTCATGCTGGAAGCATGTCTGCGACATGACACGCCTTCGGCGTGCTCGCGCGAGGATGACGGGACCAACTAACACATTTGAGCCTTTGGCCGGTCTGCTCTAAGGTGATGAACCGTTTCACGCCAGCGACCCATCAAAACTCCGGAATGCCCTCAGTCACCGAAAAGACGACGATACCGTCGCCTCTGGAAGAAGTCTGGCCGTTGTTGCGCGATCCCGCGCTCGTTGCCTCGTGCATTCCGGGCGCCACGCTCTCTCCCGATCAATCCGATGGCCTCTGGCGCGGCACCATCCGCGTCAAGTTCGGGCCGACCGTGGCGGCGTTCCGCGGCGAGGCCTCGCTGTCGTATGACGACGATGCGCACCGCGTGACCATCGAGGGGCGCGGCATCGATCAACGTGGCGCGTCGCGGGCGTTGGCCTCCGGCATCGTTACGGCCACCGGCGCCGATACGACCGAGCTCAACATCGACGGCAGTTTCTCCGTCACCGGGCCGCTGGAGACCTTTGCCAACGCCGGCGGCGTGCATGTTGCGCGCGCCCTCCTCGCGGAATTCTCCGCCAACATGGCGAAGGTGATCGCTGAGCGCGGCGCGGAAGCCAGATCCGATGCAGCCGCCGAGGCAAGCGTATCCGCGCCCGAGGTGGCAAACTCTTCCGTCAAGCAACCGGCGCCTGCTGCAGAACTGAGTGCCGGACGACTCCTGTGGCGTGCCTTCCTGTCATGGTGGCACGATCTCTTTCGCAAGAGGAAACCCTGACGATGAGCAAATTCAGTGCAACCGACATGCTCGCCCGCGCCTTCCAGGCCGAAGGCGTCGACACGCTCTTCACGCTGATGGGCGATGCCAACATGTATTGGTCGACGGCGATGGCGGCGCTTCCCGGCATGAACGTCATCCACGTGCGGCACGAGCACTGCGCCTGCTCGATGGCGGAGGGCTATACGCGCGCCACCGGCAAGATCGGTGTCGCCTCGACGACGTGCGGCCCGGGCTTCACGCAGATCATGACCGGCCTGACGATGGCGGCGCGCGCTAACATTCCGATGGTGGTGTTTGCGGGCGACTCGCCGATTGCTGCGGCATGGTACCTGCAGGAGATCGACATGGCGCCACTCGCCCTGGCGACCGGCTCGCACTACATCGCCGTCCGGCATATCGACCGCCTGCTCGACAACGTGCGTGAAGCTTTCCAGATCGCCCAACTGGAGCGCCGTCCCGTGGTGCTGAGCGTGCCCATGGATATGCAGAAGCAGGCGTGGCCGCATTTGACGGACTACACGCCATCCTCCGAGCTCGTGCCGACACCGCAGCGGCCGATCCCCGACCCAGTCATCGTCGACCGCGTGTGCGACATGATCGCGGAAGCGGAGAAGCCGATCATCGTCGGCGGCCGCGGCGCGACGGCTTCGGGCGCGCGCAAGGCGCTGGAGGCGCTGGCTGAGAAATCGGGCGCGCTGCTGGCGACGTCGCTGCTGGGCAAGGGCCTGTTCGACGGCAACCCTTATGCGCTCGATATCGCGGGTGCGTTCGCCAGCGATTTCGGCCGCGAGCGCTTTGCGGAAGCCGATCTCGTGATCGGCGCCGGCGTAGGGCTCGGCCACTACACGACGGAGGGCGGTTATCTGTATCCCGGCGCGCGCGTGGTGCAGATCGATACCAACCCGCGCGGCCTGTGGCAGGGCCTGCGCACCGCCGACCTGCACGTGCGCGCCGACGCCAGGGCCGCGGCCGAGGCCATCGCCAATCGCCTCGATCAGCGCAACATCAAGCGCACGGGCTTCCGCACGGCCGACATGGCCAAGCTCGTGGCCGGCGACTTCCCGCCGGATCGCAAGGAATTCCCGGTGCAGGCCAACACCGTCGATCCGCGCAAGATGATGATCGAGCTCGATGCCATCATCCCGAAGGACTGGGACATCGTCGTCGGCGGCGGCCACTACTTCAGCATCGCCATGACGCACATGAAGGGGCGGCCGGCGGAGAAGTATCACGTCATCAACGACTTCGGCGCCATCGGCTCGGGCCTGCCCGCGGCGGCCGGCGTTGCGGTCGCGCGCGGCGACGGCAAGGTGCTGCTGATCGAGGGCGACGGCAGCTTGATGATGCACATCCAGGAGCTGGAGACGATCCGCCGGCATGGCATCCAGATGCTTATCGCCATCATGAACGACGGCGGCTACGGCGCGGAGTTCCACAAATTCCGCGCCAACAAGATCGACCCGTCCGGGGCCATCCATGGACGCGGCGATATTGCTGCTGCGGCGACGGGCCTTGGCCTGCGCGGCGCAACGGTCAACCAGATGGGGAAGATGGAAGGGCTGTTCCGCGACCATCGCGCCGCCAACATCGCCAGCCTGTGGGACATCCACACGGACGACCTGATCCCCTCGCGCAGCTATCGACGCGTGCATTACGGCGAGGCGTGACAAGGAAAATGTCATCCTCGCGCTTGTCGCGAGGATCCATGGTTCGGCAAAGGCGAGGCTGTTCATTTGGCGAGAGCGTCGCCGCTACAGCTGCCGCTCCATGGAATAACCACCATCGGAACTCGCGGAACGATGGGTCCTCGGAACAAGTCCGAGGATGACACCGAGAGCGTGGCGAGGGCGTGCCTCAAGTGACCCGAGCGCAACCTACTTCAACACCCGCCGGGCGAAGCTCAGCAGGTTGATGACGGCGTACTCGCGAACGCGGGTGCGGTCTTGCGGCATGACGGCGCGATCGGTGTGATCGCCACCGTCCAACGAAACGGCCGAATAGACCGTACCGAACGGCTCGCCTTCATCGGGGCGCGCGGCGACGACGGCGAGGCCGATGCTGGCGCCGTACTGCTTGCGCACCCGCGCGGCAGCAGCCGCAGCGCGCTTGTCCGGCGACAGGGCTGCATGCTCTGGGCCGCCGGCATCTGGTCCGATGGTTGACCCGAGGAAGGTCTGCATTTCGGGATCGAGCGCGCTCATGCGCGAGGACAGTATCCCGCCGGTGATGGACTCGGCGGCAGCTACGGTTCTTTTCGTCTCGCGCAACTGCCTCAGGATCACGAACTCCATCGACTCGTCGTCGATGCCGAACACCGCGTCGCCGAGGATGCCGCGGATCAGCTTCTCCTCGCCATCGAGGATATTTTTCGCCGTCGCCTCGTCGTCGCATTTGGCCACCACGCGCACCTTGATGCCGTCGATGCCGCTGGCCTGGAAGGCGATGGTCGGATTGCCGAGCGTGTCCAGCTCCTTCATGCGGTCAGTGAGCAGCTCGTCGATGCCCGATTCACTCAGGCCCCAGCTCCGCAGAACGCGGCTGCGGATGACGGCCGATTGCCCCGACCGGCGCCGCAGATCCGGCAGCACGGTGCCCGTGAACATCTCCTTCATCTCGCGCGGGACTCCCGGCACGGCGTAGATCACCTTGTCGCCGACCGGGCAGACGAGGCCCGGCGCCGTGCCCGGCATCTGCGCAATGGGCGACGCCCCGACGGGGATGTCCGCCTGGTGCAGGTTGTTGGCCGACATGACGCGGCCACGCACCTCGAACATGTGGCGGATCTTGGCGGCGATGACGTCGTCCCGCTTCATCTCCACGCCCATGACACGGGCGATGACATCGCGGGTGATGTCGTCCTGCGTCGGCCCGAGACCGCCGCAGCAGATCACGGCATCGCTGCGTTCGAGCGCCTGCCGGATGCAGCCTTCGATGCGGCCGAAGTTGTCGCCAACCTTGACCTGAAAAAGCGAGTCGATGCCCGCCAGCGCGAGCTGCTCGCCGATCCAAGCCGAATTGCTGTCGACGATGATGCCGAGCAGCAGCTCGGTCCCGATCGCAACCACCTCGCAACGCATTGGGAGCCCCCGTAGGCTGTCGTTTCTTGCCGGTGCAATGATCCTTTTTGGGCCCATCGTTCTCACATACCGGCGCCCATCCGGCAAGCGGACGATGCGAGCGGCGGGACGTGCCGCCATAGCAGGTGCGACATCGCAGCCCTGCGAGAACAGGGGAGCGTCGGGCGATCGATGGCGCTATCATCTCAGGTGAGAGGGGCTGATCAGCATGCCCCCGCCCGGAGGAAATCAATGACGTCGAAAGTTATCCTTGTTCCCCCATCGGAAGAGACTGGCAAGCTGGCCCAGGAGATGGCGCCGAGCGGAATTGAGCTGATCCTGGCACGGGGCGAGGGCATCGAGCGCAACGATGCGCTGGCCGATGCCAAATACATGATCTGCTATCCCAACGTGCGCATGGAGGATGCTTTCTATAAGGCCGCACCCAACCTCCGCCTGGTGCAGCTTCTGAGCGCCGGCTTCGATGCCGTGGATATCAACGCCTCCAAGCGCGCCAAGGTGCCGGTGTGCAACAACGGCGGGGCCAATGCCATCTCAGTGGCCGAGCATGCGCTCATGCTGATGCTCACGGTGGCACGGCGGGTCGTCTGGCAGCATGCCAACGTGTCGGCCGGGCGCTGGCGCGGCAACGGTCCGGCGCCGGCCATGTATGAGCTCGCCAACAAGACGCTCGGCATCGTCGGGCTCGGCACCATCGGCAAGAAGGTCGCCCGCTACGGCCGCGCCTTCGGCATGAACGTGCAGTACTACGACATCAAGCGCCTGAGCGAGGGCGAGGCGGATGCGCTCGGCGTGCAGTTCCGGCTGCTGCGCGAGCTGATCCGCACTTCGGACTTCATATCGCTGAACGTGCCGCTCGACAACTCCACCCGCCACATGATCGGCGCGGCCGAGCTGGCGCTGATGAAGCCGACCGCGATCCTCGTCAACACCAGCCGCGGACCGGTCATCGACGAGACGGCGCTCTATCGCACGCTGAGCCAGGGCAAGATTTTCGGCGCGGGTCTGGACGTCTTCGACCAGGAGCCGCCGCCCGCCGACAATCCGCTGCTGAAGCTCGACAACGTCATTCTCACCGCGCATTTCGCCGGCCCGACGTCAGACAATCACGTCGCCCGCTTCCGCAATGCCTTCGACAACGTCGAGCGCATGGAGCGCGGCGAGCCGCCGCTGTGGGTGGTGGCGTAAAGACCTCCTTAGTGTCCCGATTCCGAAGTTCGCCGGAGTTCTCGGCTGGGTCCGGGAGCGAACTTCGGAATCAAAAGGACACCGGAGTCATAATCTTGCTCGTGTGATTCAGATCGATAAATTCGCTCCAGGATCTGCGGCAAATGCCGGCGAATTTCTCGATCATTACGCTAGGCGGGGACAGCGGATACTTGATCGTTATGCACCTTCGGCTACTCCCGCCGAAGGTGACCGTATCTTTCAATGGACCGGGTCAAGTGGTCCCGCATTGCGGCAGCTGCACGATTGGGATCGCGGCTGACAATCATGTCGCGAATGCGTGCATGCTCGACGACGAGCCGTCGCAGATAAGTCGAATGCTCCTCCCGCTCCAGACCGTCAAGGCGCACCCTCTGCCGTGGGATGATGAAGCCACCGAGAAACTCCAGGAAACGGAGAAACTGCGGATTACCGGTCGCTTCAGCAATGGCGCGATGAAAGGCGAAATCCTCCGGCACCGCCATTTCACCGCGCTCGATGGCCTTCTCGAACCGCGCGTGGGCAAGGGTGATCCGCCGCAGCGCAGCTGGCGCAGCGCGGCGTGCCGCCAACGCGGCGGCCTCAATCTCCACAGCGAGCCTCAGCTCCAGCACATGCTGGACATCGCTCATCTCGGGGCGGCGTTCGGTGCGCAACCGGAAGGGCCGCCGATCCGCGTCGCTCGCCACATAGGCTCCCGATCCCTGGCGGGTGGTGACCAGCCCATCAGCCTTGAGGGCTGCAAACGCCTCGCGGATCACCGTCCGGCTCACGCCAAGCGCACGCATCATCTCTTGTTCCGTCGGCAAGCGGGCTCCAGGGGCCAGCTTTCCCGAGTGGATCTCATTGGCAATGCGCTCCACCACATCCGACGTCAGATTGCGCGCCGGCGCGAGCGGTTCGAGCAGCACGTGCTTGCCAGCTTTTTCGGCTGATGCTAGCGTTTGAGTATGTCGGGTCATCGTACAACTTGATACCACCGGCATCGCGGAAATTCAACGCCGCGATGCGGCACCGTGGCCGGCGACGCCGTGCGATCGGCCGATGCCGACCCCGCGCCCGGGAAACGGAAGCAAGAAACGATAAATGCACAGGAGGAAATGCATGCACAGACGATCGATGATGAAGCTGGGATTGTCGGCAGCCGCTGTCACGGGCTTTGGCCTGCCTTCCGCATTTGCTCAAGCCAAGGTGGTTCTCAAAGCCACTGACGTGCATCCCCTCGGCTATCCGACGGTCGAGGCCGTGGAACGGATGGGCAAAAAGCTTTCCGCGGCCACGAACGGGCGCATCTCGATACAGATGTACCCCTCGATGCAACTCGGCGGCGAGAAGGAGATGATCGAGCAGGCCCAGCTGGGCGCCCTGCAGATCGCACGCATCTCGGTCGGCCCGATGGGTCCGCTCGTGCCCGAGTTCAACGTCTTCAACCTGCCCTTCGTCTTCCGCGATGTCGCCCACATGGAAAAAGTGATCGACGGCGAGATCGGCGCCGAGCTGATGAAGAAACTCACCGAGCACCCGACCGCAAACCTCGTCGGCCTCTGCTACATGAACGCCGGCGTGCGCAACGTCTACAACAGCAAGAAGCCGATCGAGAAGGTGGAGGACCTGAAGGGGCTCAAGATCCGCATGATGGGCAATCCCCTGTTCGTCGACACCATGAACGCGCTCGGCGGCAATGGTGTCGCGATGGGCTTCGATCAGCTCATCAATGGCATGCAGACGGGTGTCGTCGACGGCGCGGAGAACAACGAGCCGAGCTACGACTCGGGCCAACACTATCGCTACGCCAAATTCTATTCGAAGACCGGCCACCTGATGATTCCGGAGATCCTCGTGTTCTCCAAGAAGAGCTTCGAGGCGCTTTCGAAGGACGATCAGGCGCTCATCGTGAAGCTCGCCAAGGAGGCCCAAATGGAGCAGAGAGGACTCTGGTACGAGCGGGAGGCGGCGGCGCTCAAGAAAATGAAGGAGGCCGGCGCGGTCGTCAACGACGTGGCCGACAAGCAAGGCTTCCAAAACGCCGTGAAGCCCGTCTGGGAGAAGTACGGCGCTGCACACAAGGGCCTCATCGAACGTATCAACGCCGTGAAGTAGCTGCGGCACCAAGCGCCGGCAGCGCACACTCTCACGAAGTGCTGCCGGCTGGCAGGGCTGGGGGGACCAACGAGTGATGCCAGGATGAGCTTCTATTTCCAGGCCATGGATGCGCTCCACCGGGCCTGCCTGTTTCTCGCGGGTCTTGCCCTGGTCGTCATCACGCTGATCATCCCGTGGGGCGTATTTACGCGCTACGTGCTGAACAGCGCATCGTCCTGGCCGGAGCCGCTGGCCATCCTTCTCATGATCTGGCTGTCATTCCTGTCGGCCGTGATCTGCTATCGGGAGCATCTGCACATCGCGGTCGGCTGGATTCCCAACCTGCTTGCCGAGCGCCCGCGCGCGGCCCTCGGTATCCTGATCGAGCTTGCCATGATGGCGACCAACCTTTTCCTGCTCTGGTTCGGCATCGGGCTCGTCAAGACGACGTGGTTTCAAAGCATTGCTGAGTTTCCGGCGATCTCGGTCGGCGTCTCCTACCTGCCCGTGCCGATCGGCGGCGCGATCACCGCGCTTTTCGTCATCGAGCGCTACATGAAGGGCAACTACTTCCCACCACCGCCGGAAAGCGATGCGCTGCATACGATCTCGTCCGAGTAGGTTCCAAGCACCCGGGGAATAGAATGGACGTCCTGATCCTGATCGGCGGGTTCGCGGTTCTTTGCGCGATAGGCATGCCGGTCGCCTATGCGCTCGGGCTCTCGGCCGTGCTGGCGGCGCTCTGGATGGGCATTCCCCTCGAAGCGATCGCGCTCAAGACATCCGACGGCATGGACGATTTTCCGCTCCTCGCCATTCCGTTCTTCATCCTGGCTGGTGCCATCATGGCCGAAGGCGGGATGGCGGAGCGCATCATCAATCTCGCCAAGGTGTTCGTGGGGTTCATCCGCGGCGGCCTTGCCCTGGTGAACATTCTCGCCTCCACCATGTTCGGGTGCATCTCGGGATCCTCGGTTGCCGATACCGCCTCGATCGGCTCCGTCATGATTCCTCAGATGATCAAAAGCGGGTATCCACGCCTTTTTGCCGTCAACGTCACGATCTCGGGCTCGCTGCAACCGCTGTTGATCCCGCCCTCGCACAACATGGTGATCTACTCGCTCGCGGCAGGCGGCACCGTGTCCGTCGCGCATCTGTTCATGGCTGGCATCATTCCGGGGCTGCTGCTCGGACTGTCCTTGATGGTTCTCTGTCTCTACATCGCCCGGCGGGACAATTTTCCGAAAGGCGACCCCATCAACCTCCGGCAGGCGCTGCGCATCGCCTACGAAGCCGTGTGGGGCCTCGTCACCGTGGTCATCATTCTCGGCGGCATCCTGTCGGGCATCTTTACGCCCACGGAGAGTGCGGCCGTCGCCTGCGTCTGGGCGCTGCTGGTCACAGTCCTCATCTATCGCGACTACAGCATTCCGGAACTGCCAAGCCTCATCGGTCGCGTGGTGCGAACGACCGGGATGGTCATGATCATGATCGGCTTCTCGGTGGCGTTTGCCTACATGATGACGCTGATGCGGATTCCGGCGAAGGCGACAGAGCTGTTCGTCGCCATCTCGAGCGACAAGTATACGTTCCTGCTTTACGTCAACGTCCTTCTCCTGGTGCTGGGCACTTTCATGGACCTCGCGCCGATGCTCCTCATCTGCACGCCGATCTTCCTGCCGGTCATCAAGCAATTCGGCATCGATCCCGTGCACTTCGGCATCGTCATGATCTTCAACCTGGGCATCGGCCTCCTGACACCGCCGGTTGGGCCGACACTGGCGGTCGGCTGCGCCATTGGGAAGGTGTCCATGGAGGCGGTCTCGCGCTCCATCATGGTCTTCTATGTTCCAATGCTGATCGTATTGGGGCTCGTAACGTACATCCCCGCTTTGACGTTGTGGCTTCCGTATGTATTGCTTAGCAGGTAGTGCACGGGAGCGAGCGCACTACGCGCCGGAATGCGTGCCGCCTGGGTTGGTGACGACCTCGACTTCGAAGCCGGCGGATCGCAGGCACGCCACTGTCGTATCGAGATGGGCGCGGTCGCGGGTCTCGATCACGACCTCGAGCAGCGTGCCTTTGGCCGGCAGGTCGGAGAACACGCGCTGGTGCGAGACCTCCACGATGTTCGCCTCCGCGTCGCCGAGAAGCTGCGCCACCCGCGCGAGTTGGCCCGGCCGATCCACGAGGTCGATCTGGAGCTGTGAGAGGCGACCGTCGCGGGCCAGCTCGCGTGTCAGCACGCCGGCCAGCAGCCGGGTATCGATATTGCCGCCGCACAGGACCAGCCCGACGGTGCAGCCCGCAAACTTCTTGCGATGGGCCAGCACCGCCGCAAGGCCGGCGGCGCCCGCACCTTCCACCACTGTCTTCTCGATCGTGATGAGCAGGCTCACGGCGCGCTCGATGTCCTGTTCGGTCACGAGCACGATGTCATCCACGTAACGCCGCACCAGCTCGGTCGTGATGCGGCCTGGCGACTTGACGGCAATGCCTTCCGCCAGCGTGTCGCCGCGCATGGGCAAGTTCGCGCCGCGCACGGCGTTGTACATGGAGGGATAAAGTGCCGCCTGTACGCCGATGATTTTGATCGACGGCTTCAGCGCCTTCGCGGCAACGGCCATACCGGAAATCAAGCCACCGCCGCCGATCGGCACCACCAGCGTGTCGAGATCGGGTACCGCCGCCAGCATCTCCAGTGCGACCGTCCCCTGCCCGGCGATGACCAATGGATCGTCGTAGGGATGGATGAAGATCAGCCCTTTCTCTGTACCGTGCTGGCGTGCGAAGGCAGCCGCGTCCTCCAGCGTATCGCCGGTGACGATCACCTCGGCGCCATGCCGGCGCGTATTCTCGATCTTCACCATCGGCGTGCCGACGGGCATGACGATGGTCGAGGGAATGCCGAGGCGGCTCGCATGATACGCAACGCCCTGCGCATGGTTGCCGGCCGACATGGCGATGACGCCGCGCTTGCGCTGCGCCTCGTCAAGTGCGGTCAGCCGGTTGAGTGCGCCGCGCTCCTTGAAGCTCGCCGTGAACTGCAGGTTCTCGAATTTCAGCCAGACCTTGCAGCCCAGAATCTCACCCAGCGTGCGGCTCGGATCGCAGTCCGACACGAGCACGGAGCCCGCAATCGTCGCCGCGGCCTTCTCGACATCGGCGAGCGTCACCGCGCCTGCGGTCGTCCCGGTATCTGCCATATTGTGAGCCCTGATCCCGATTGCGCTCTGTCACTGCGGCGAAGATATAGTACACCCTGGAGCGGCGGGGCAGTTCCCATAAAACAAGGGGCTTAGCGTCAGCCTCATCGGTGTTTCGTCATGCAACAAGTCGGGTAAATGGCACTGAAACGCATGGTTCTCGAGATCGGCATGGGCACCGACATCCGCGGTGCCGACAGCACCAAGGCAGCCGTGCGCGCACTGCGGGACGCGCTCTGGCGCAACTCGCTCAGCATCGCCGATGCTCTCGGTAAGCCGCGAGAGGCTATGCATGTGGAGGTCATCATCGGCGTGCCGCGGGCGCAGACCGTGGACAAAGCCGCTGTGCTGGCGGTGCTGCCCTATGGCGAGGGCATTGTCCGCGTGGTCGAGGGCGGCCTCGAAATTCCCAACGATGCGGGCACGGATTCGACCATGATCGCGCATGCTGCTGCGGTCGTGCGGCTCGACGTGGCGTGAGGGAGGGCAACCGATGAAGCGCGTCATCCTCGAGCTCGGCGCCGGCACGGCCTTGCACGGCGGCGAATACACCAAGGCTGCGGTGCGCGCGGCCCAGGACGCCCTGCATCACAGCTCGCTGTCGTTCCTGAAGGCGCTGAAGATCGATCCCAAGTCGATGCAGGTCGAGGTCACGATCGGCGTGCAGCAGCCGGACAAAGTGGATGCGGAGGCTGTGAAGGCCGCGTTTCCGCACGGCCAGATCACCGTGAAGGTGGTGAAGGGCGGGCTCGACGTCGTGGACGAGGAGAACGACGACGTGACGGCCATCGCCAGCGCGGCGATTGCCGTCAGAGTCGACATCCCGGGCCAGGGCAGGGCATAGAGTGGCGAGCCCGCCTCATTTCGGGAGCGGACATACCGCAACTGTACCTTCGCGCGTCAGCTTGAAGAGACAGTTCTTCAAGTAGTCGGCAAACGCCCTGTTGACGATGTCCATCATCGAGCCGCCGGCAATGCTATCCAGTTCGTCATCAGAGATTGTTCGGACGCCGGGCACATTGACGCTGGTCTTCCGCTCGCGGGTCATGGTGATCCTCCAGGCTTCGGGTTTCTCTTATCCGCCAACAGTCCGAGCTTAGATTTCAACGGATCTCAGCGCTGTTCCGAGCAGAACAATCGCGGTGGAATGAGCCGGGCTGGCTCACATGCCCTGGTATCAGCTTGGGAAGGCAGGCGAGGTCCAATAGCGCGCGCGTCAAACCGATGCCCTCGCCTGCAGGCGGGACACCGCCTCGGCCAGAGGAACGTCGGCCTGTGAGCCGTCGCGTTCGCGCAGGCTCACCCGGCCGTCCCTCATCTCCCGCCCGCCGACGATAGCCACCACCGGCACCGCCATGTCGTGCGCAGCCACGATGCGCCGCGACAGGGTCTCGGTGCTGTCATAGGCAACAGCCCGGATCCCGGCGTCCGCAAATGCCGCCAGCACCGCCGCGCCGTATCCGGCCTGCTCTTTCGAGATCGGCGCGACCGCGACTTGTTCCGGAGACAGCCAGAACGGAAGCACGCCGCCATGGTGCTCGAGCAGGATCGCGATCATGCGGCCAAGCGATCCGAAGATGGCGTGGTGGATCATCAGGGGCCGCGCGCGGCTGCCGTCGGGCGCGACATAGGACGCCTCGAGCCGTTGCGGCAGCACGCCGTCGAGTTGCACTGTGCCGCACTGCCAGGATCGTCCCAGCCGGTCGCGCAGGGCGAATTCAAGCTTCGGTCCGTAGAACGCGCCCTCGCCGGGACTGATTTGTGGCACGAGGCCGCATTGCCGCGCCGCATCGCCGAGCTTCGCCTCCGACCAGTCCCATGTCGCGTCGTCGCCCGCACGCACCGCAGGGCGCGTCGCCAGCGCGACTTCGAAATCGGGAAAGCCAAGCTCCCGGTAGACCTCGCCCAGCAGGGCGATGAAGCACGCGACTTCGCGTTCCACGTCCTCCTCCCGGCAGAACACATGCGCGTCGTCCTGCTCGAAGGCGCGCGTGCGCATGATGCCGTGGAGCGAACCGGAAGGCTCATTGCGGTGGCAGGCGCCGAATTCAGCATAGCGGATCGGAAGCTCCCGCCACGAGCGCAGCCCCTTGTTGAAGATCTGCACGTGGCACGGGCACGACATCGGTTTCAGCGCCATCGCCAGCTCGCCGTCGTCGAGCCGGAACATGTGCTCGCCGAACTTCTCCCAATGGCCGCTGCGGTCCCAAAATTCTCTTGGCAGCAGCTGCGGCGTCCGCACCTCGGCATAGCCTGCACGGCGCATCTTGCGCCGGAGATAGTCCTCCAGCACCCGGTAGACCGCGTGACCACGCGGATGCCAGAACACCATCCCCGGCGCATCTTCCTGGATGTGCCAGAGCTTGAGCTTTACGCCGAGATTGCGGTGGTCGAGATCGTCCATGGCTGTGTTCCTCGTGATGGGAAGCAGCGCGGACGGGGATCGTCAAAAACCAGAAAGGCCCCGTCCGTCGCCGGCGGGGCCTTTCTGGGTGAAGTACGCTTGCTTCTAGCGCGTGCAACCAGCAGGCGATCCGCCGTAAGCGGTCGCCGTGGTGGTCGATGCTGCTGATCGAAGCTTGTTCATGGCGCTGTGTATGGCGGTAAAGAGCTCCGGCGTCAACGCCAGCCGCTTGGTGTCGCGCGGAATATGGATGATACGCGGGGACGCCGCGCGAAGATGACGGGACTACGCGTCCGTTGGCAGGACCTCGGAGAGGATGGCGAGGCCGTTGAGAGCGCGCGGGAAGCCGCCGTAGGGCGCGGTCTGGATCACAGCCTCGACGATCTCGTTGCGCGGCAGTCCCATGTTGAGGGCAGACTGCGCGAACTTGCGCAACTGAGCTTCCAGGCCCAGCACCGTGAAGGACGCCACCGCCACCAGCATGCGCTGGCGATGCACCAGGCCCGGACGGAACCACAACTCGCCATAGCCATACCGGACGGCGCTCGGATAGAGCGCGCCCGTAATGGCGTTGCCGGGCGCGGCGTAACCCTGCTGCCCGCGCTCGCCGTGCATCCGAGCCATCAGCTCCTGGCCACGCGCATCGAGTGCTTCGTTGCTGTCAGTGCGCTCGGGCTCGTCCGCCACGCTCACGCTGCGTGCGGCGAACACATCGCTGGCACAGGCTGCCGAAGCTTCCGTCGTTGGAAACCCGCCGTACAGGCCGGCCTGCATGAAGACTTCGACGACGGCACGCGGCGGCAAGCCGATATCGAGCGCGGTGCCGACCATCGATTTCAGAGCATCGACGCGTTGCAGCAGACTGAGGGCCGCCAGCGTGCAGATCATGCGATCCTGCAGAGCGAGCCCCGGCCGGCTCCAGATCCCGCCGTAAATGACCTCGTCGGCCCAATCTCCGTAACCCGGAACGCTGCGGCCGGCCCGTGCCGCCGGCTGCCCCAGCCGCTCGCGGGTGGCCTTGCCGGCCTTTCGCAACGTGCTCCGGGTTACCGGCATGTCAAGGGCTCCGGCTAGTGTCCCGATTCCGAAGTTCGCCGGAGCTCTCAGCTAGGTCTGCAGCGAACTTCGGAATCAAAGGGACACTAGCATCATAGGGTTGCTAGTGTGATTCAGATCGAGAAATTCGCTCAGAGGCAGCCGTTAGATACGGCGAATTTCTCGATCATCACACTACACGAGATACCAGACCATGAAGATCAATATGGCGATCACAAGCAGGATCGTGGCCCGCATGAGCTTGTGAAACATATTGTAGGTCTTCAGCTTGTCATTGACGTCGATGGAGGTGTGGCTTCCAGACAGATCGACCGACATTCGCCATGGCCCTTCGCTAGCTTCAGGATTTGAGCCCTGACCGTTTCCCACAATCCCATGCCGATGAAAAGCCCCTTGTCAGGGGTGCGGAGGGATGGGCTGCGCCCGCGCGACCGTGCAGGCTCCGTGCTTGGTTTTTTCCCACAGGTAGGGCGTGCGAACGAGCTGGAAGAGCGCCCTGTACCCGGCGCAGGAGATCAGCAGCCAATAGACCGGCGTCAGGAGGGAATGCTTGGCAAGGCGGGGCGTTCCCTTCCGGACCGCCGCCAGGGCGCCGAGCATCATGGCGCTGGCATAGCCAAGGCCCAGATTCAGCACCGCAATCCACCATAACCATTGCTGCACGGGATTGGCGGCCTCGGCAAACAGCCGGCCGCTGGCACCTTCGACGATGAGCAGCACGTAGCCCCAGGGGTGCACGAGGATGGAGAGCAGGATGCTGCCCATCAGCACGTGCAGCCCGAGCCATCGCTTCCAGCCGAGATCGCACAGGATGCGGCGGGGCTCGCGGTTGTGGACGAGATAGGTCTGCATCCAGCCTTTCAGCCAGCGCGTCCGCTGCCGGAACCAGTTGCCGAAGTGTTCAGGCGCCTCCTCCCACGTGATCGAGGCCAGGGTCGCCGTGCTGAAGCCTTCCCGGGCGATGCGGAAGCCGAGGTCGGCGTCCTCGGTGACGTTGTAGGGATCCCAGGCGCCGATGCGCCTGAGCGTGTCGGCCCGGAAGTGGTTGGATGTGCCGCCGAGCGGCACGGGGATGCTCAACCGTTCGAGCGCCGGCAGAATGGCCGCAAAGAGGGCCGCATATTCGAGCGTGAACTGGCGCGTGAGCCAGTTCGACTCTGCATTATGGATATCGAGTTGGGCCTGCACGCATGCGACATCGGGCCCGGCACTCTGGAATAGAGCGAGAGCCCTGCGCAGCTGATCCGGCTGCGGCAGATCTTCGGCATCGTACACGACGACGAACTCGCCGCGCGCGAGCCCCAGCGCGTAGTTCAGGGCCTTGGGCTTGGTGCGTGGACCTCGATCGGGCACGACGACGATCGCGACGTTGCCCTGAAGGTCTAGCGTCTCGGCGACGCGCCGTGTCTCGAGGTCATCGCTCTCCAGGGCCAGCAGCACCTGAAGCTTGGCGGCCGGATAGTCGAGTGCTGCCAGCGCCTGCACAAGCCCGGGCAAGACTTCCGCCTCCCGGTACAACGCAACGAGGACGGTGTAGACTGGCAGGCTGGCGTCATCCAGCCGGCTGCTGGCCGCTTGCGACTTTCGCCGCGCCGAGGGCCGCAGCAATTCTGAGACGGCACAGCAGCGAATGAGAACGACGCAGAAGAACGGCAGGGCGAGAAGGGCGGCCAGGACCGGGACGGCGATGTCCGGCGCTGCGAGGACGCCACCAATCGGCAGTCCGACGAGACTGACGAGGAGCAGAACCTGCCACGATCGATGCGGCGTGCGCGCGGACAGGTCCTCGGACCGGCGCCACAGGCCGTTGATCGCGGCATCCATCAGCGCCGGCGCGCGCTGGCGGTCCATCGCGACGGCGATTTCGGCGCGGGTGGCGAGAACGAACCGCTTCCGCCGCGCATCGCCCGTAGCTCCGATCGAGCGCAGGATGTGAGGCGAAAAGCTCCGCGCCTCCACGGCCACGACCTCGCGGCCTTCGAAAATGCCGGCCATGACACTCGGCCACGGCGGATAGGAGGCGGATGGCGACAGCTCCGCCAGCGGTGCTCCGTCGACCGCCGGCATTCCCACGTGGTCGGCCACGGCGCTGACGTAGTCGGCCTCGGACACCCAGCCATTCGAGATCAGCACTTCGTGCGTCGATACGGCCCCATTCGCCGCCAGCGCCCGGGCCCGCCGCAGCGTTGCCGCATCGATCAGGCGGGACAGAAGAAATCCGTACTCGTCGTCAGGAAGTGTCACTGTCGCGGGCAAAACCCGGCGTTGGCGTACGCGGCGCAGGCGCGCTAGAATCCCGGCCGGGCTCTGCCGAAGCGCTGTCCGATTCGCGGACCGCGCCTCGCCCAAGGCCCACGCAGCCGCAACCCGCGCCTGCCGCCTGACGAGCATGATGACCCCCGCCGCTTTGGCCGTTCGGCGGTTCGTCGTGCTGGCCTCGAGACACGGAACGCCGAATGACCAAACTGAGCATAAGCTGGATCGCGGTCTGCGCAAGCCTGCTCGCTGCACTGTTGAATTTCGGGGCGGCCACGGCGCAGGACGGAGCGCAAACCGGCGGCGACGATGTGCAGCGCCGGGCCGCTATCCGCTTCCTCACCGGCGGAGACTTCCCGCCGTTCCACTACTACGACGAGGAAGGCGTTCTGACGGGCTTCGATGTCGACATCGCCCGAGCCATTTGCCTGGAGTTGTCGGCGGCGTGCGACATTCGTGTCCGCGCCTGGGACGACATGCTGCCGGCGCTGCGGCGGCGCGAGGCCGATGCCGTCATCGCCTCGCAGGCCATCACGCCTCAAGCCCTTGCGCAGGCCGACTTCACGGACCGCTATTATTACACACCCGCCTGGTTCGCCGGACAACGCGGGGGCACCAAGCTCGAGACGACACCGGAAAAGCTGGAAGGCAAGAAAATCAGCGTGGCGAAAGGATCCGCGCATGAGGCCTATCTGCGCGCGTTCTTTCCCGGCAGCTCGATACTGACCTTCGAAACGCCGGCACAGGCGCGCGAGGCGCTGATGATGCGCGCCGCCGACCTCGCGTTCGATGACGGCATCAGTCTCGTGTTCTGGCTCAACGGCACGCTTTCCAAGGAATGCTGCGAGCTCGCCGGCGGGCCGTTCTACGAGCCCAAGTATTTCGGCGACGGCGTCGGCATCGCGGTCGCCAAGAGCGATGGGGCGCTCAAAGGCCTCATCAACCAAGCGGTGAGGCGCGTGCGCGAGACCGGACGATACGAGGAGTTGCTGCTGCGCTACTTTCCCAACCGGCTCTATTAGAGCAGGATCGTTTCGGATGGAACGATCTCGCTCTTGCATGAGGCGCCTCGGCCGAAACGTGAATCCTGCTCTACTTTATGCATTTAGAGTGCGATTCACGCTTCACATGGAAGCTCAAGTGCTTCCATGTGAAACGATCGCACTCTGAGCCAACCCCCCGACGGAGGAAACATCGGATGATTTTCGACCACCGCACCTACACGCTGAAGCCCGGCACCATCAAGGCCCATCTGGAGATCTATGAGAAATTCGGGTTCGGACCGCAATCCAAGCACCTGGGCAAGCC
Organism: Hyphomicrobiaceae bacterium; assembly: GCA_046154585.1. GTDB lineage: Bacteria > Pseudomonadota > Alphaproteobacteria > Rhizobiales > Hyphomicrobiaceae > CADEFX01. The sequence continues at coordinate 46,106 of JBJXDX010000090.1, forward strand.
GGTTCTCTACGCCACGACCGAGGTCGGGGACGTCAATAGCTACGTGCATGTGTGGGTCTACAAGGATCTTGCCGACCGCACGGCGCGGCGCGCGGCGATGTGGGCCGACCCGGAGTGGGTCACCTACACCAAGAAGTCGGCCGAGCTTGGCGCGTTGCTCAAGCAGGAAAACAAAATCCTGGTCGCAACGAGCTTCTTCAAGCTGCCGGGTGCGTAGATCAATGGTCCCGGGCGCGCGGCCCGGGACCATTCTTGACGTTCAGCGCGCATCACCAGCGAACATCAACGTCGGCAAACGGCGCCTGCACGCGCACGCGGCGGCGATCCGTATTGACATCGACATCGGCAAACGGGGCATCGACGCGGACGCGGCGGCCCGCTTCGACATGCGCGTACGGCGCATCGACTCTTACGTCACGCGTGCGTCTGCGATCCGCGTCAGCCTTGTCGCCGGATGAGACCTGAACGACAGCGGAGGAAGCGTCCGTCCGGGACAGCCCGATACCAGGACCGGCAACGGCCGCCACTGCCGACGCTCCGGCAATCAGCGCAAAGCCGGCCGACAAGAGAAAAGATCGCGGCGTCAATGACATCGGGAACTCCTATTACGATGTACTCCCGGATCATTTGGCGGCCGAAACCCTGGCGATCAAGGTTGCGGACCCTTGATGGGACGATTTGGCCCCGTCGTTGGAGCCACCGCCGTTGGCACGATCGAAGCGCTGGCGCGCCTCTTCCATGGTCTTCTGGTTGCCGATGGCCCAGGCGCCCAGCGCCTGCACCGGTTCCAGCAGCGACAAGCCCAACGGGGTCAGGGCGTATTCCACGCGCGGCGGATTGGTCGGATGGACGGTGCGCGTGACGAGGCCGTCCCGCTCCAGCGCCCGCAATGTCAACGTCAGCATGCGCTGAGAGATGCCGCCCACCTCGCGCCGGATCTCGCTGAAGCGCTTGGGCCCGCTGCCCAGCAGATTGACCACCAGAACAGTCCATTTATCGCCGATTCTGGCCAGAACCGCGCTGATCGCCTTGCAGTCACCGGGCAAGTGCATGTTCCTTGGTTTCAAAAATGTGCCTCCTTGTGCATCTCCCTCATACGCACATATGTAGTGCTGGTTACTTAAAATTACCATCCACAGGAACGGGAAGCTTTCATGACCAGGATCGTCGTCATCGTCGGCAGCCTCCGGCGCGAGTCCATCAACCGGAAGCTGGCACATGCGCTCGCCAAGCTGGCCAAGCCCGGCACCGAGTTCACATTTTCAAAGATCGATGATCTGCCGCTGTTCAGCCAGGATCTCGAGCCGAGCCCGCCGGCGTCGGTGACGCGTCTGAAAGGCGAGGTCGAAGCCGCCGATGGCGTGCTCATCGTGACGCCGGAGTACAACCGCTCCATCCCGGGCGTGCTCAAGAACGCCATCGACTGGGCGTCGCGGCCCTACGGCAAGAACTCGTTCGACGGCAAGCCGACGGCGGCGATCGGCACGGCCATGGGCAGCCTCGGCACCGCTGCCGCACAGCAGCATCTGCGCAGCATCCTCGCCTATCTCAATGTCGTGCTGATGGGACAGCCGGAAGGCTACATCGTCTTCAAGCAGGGCCTCGTCGACGACTCCCACACGGTCACCGACGAAAACGTGCGCAAATTCCTGCAAACCTACATGGACAAATTCGGCGCCTGGGTGGAGCGCTACGGCAAGAAATAGAACCGCCACGAGCCGCACGCATCCGGCACACACGAATTATCGCGCTCCGCCGCGGAACCCTGAAAGGGAACCGGGCGGAACGCGTGCTCATGATCTTCAACTACATCCCGTAGCGAATTCGCCAGTCTTTGCCATAGGGCCGTACGCGCTCGTTCGGGTTGCCGTAGACCATCGATTCGATCTCGCTCGGATCGACGCCGATGTCCTTCAAGGTGCGGCCGTCCAGCCCGCTCAGGATGTGCACAGTCTTCTTCTGCGCCCGCCTGCGCTGCCAAGCCGTCCAAGCCCACATCCCTAACCCTGCCAGTCGCGGCACCAGTGGCGTACGCGCCTCGACCGGCGTCGGTATGAAATGTCTCGCTAGCATGATCGCCTCCTACTGTTCTGTTTCGCCCGCAGCGTTACCGAAGCCCTGTTTTGCCGGCTCCGACCTGGCTCCAGCACCGCACCGATGTCGCCCGGTTCTGCGATGCCCGGACTATGCCTGAGGCCTCCTGACAGCTTCCTGTCAGGAGCCCTGACACGCTCCTGACAAGGCATGTCAGGAGCGGTAGGGTATGGTCTCGGCCATCGGGACCAATCGAACGGGTGACAACGTGCGCCGCGCCGACCGACTCTTTGAAATCATTCAGTTTATGCGCCGTAAGGACGTGGTGCGTGCCCGCGATCTCAGCGAGGCGCTGGAGGTGTCCGAACGGACCATCTATCGCGACATCCAGGACCTGATCACCAGCGGCGTGCCGATCGAGGGCGAGGCCGGCATCGGCTACGTCCTGAAGGCAGGCTTCGACCTGCCGCCGCTGATGTTCAAGGAGCAGGAGATCGAAGCGCTGGTGCTGGGTGCACGCATCATCGAGTCCTGGGCCGACGCTGAATTGGCGACGGCGGCGACCGACGTCATTGCCAAGATCGAGGCTGTGATTCCCGACCGCCTGCGCGGATACATGGCCAACACCGCGCTGCTGGCGCCGACCTCGCACTACATGGAGCCGATCGGTTTCGACCTGGCGCAGCTGCGCCGCGCGCTACGCAACCAGCTCAAGGTGCATTTCGCCTATCGCAACGTCTATGGCACCGATTCCGTGCGCACCGTAAGGCCGCTGTCGCTCGCCTATTTCGGCCCGGTGTGGATGCTGGCGGCGTGGTGCGAGCTGCGCAACGACTTCCGCACGTTCCGGCTCGATCGCATCGAGAACTTCGGCCTGCGCGAAGATCGCTTCCGCCACGAGCCGGGCAAGACGTTGCACGATTTCCTCAAGCGCCCACAGACGTGGACGCGCGGCGCGCCAGGCGCGGCGGGCCTTTCGGCTTAGCGCGCGTTTTGCAGCGCGACGACCATTGAGAGCACCCGCCCTCAATGGTCTATCCCCGCAGTCAGTGACGCGTGCGGCGCCGCCGCTTCAACGTTTGCCCGCTCTCCGGCAGCCGAACGACGTCGTGACCGTTTTGCTGCGGCCATCCCGCAATGGCCTGAAAACGGACACCGTCACCTTGTAGAAACGCCCCCTGAAGGTATCAACGTCTAAAGACGTCTGATGCGGGGGCACATGTCCGAAAGTTGGAGCGACTTGCTAAGGCGCTACAGGGTGCGCCACGCGTTGACCCAGGCGCGCATGGCCGACGTTCTCGGCGTATCGCAGCGCACGATCTCGAGGTGGGAGCGCGGCGAGGACAGGCCCAGCCTCGACCGGCAAAAGCAATTGCGCGCCCTGTGCTGGGAGCCGCCGTCGCGTCTGCTGCGCAGCCTCGTAGCGTCAGTGATGCACAGCCCGTTTCCGCGCGCACTGTCGCGCATGCCGACACTACAGCTCCTAGCCGTGTCGCCCGCGGCCATCGCCAAGCGGCCCTCGATCACCGACTGGATCGGCCGCGACCTCGCCGAAATTGCCTGCGGCGTGCTGGAGGAGATGCTCGACGACAGAGGTCTGCAGCGGAGCATCGCCAACGGCGAGGTGGCGTGCGTCCTGACCACGACGCGCAGCGTTCTGCAGACGGCCGAGCACCCGCGCATCGGCAGCTATCGCACGATCATCACGTACCACGCGCACGACGGCGAACTCTACAGCGACGCCATGGCTGTGCCCGCTCCGAAGTCGGCAAAGCTGGGGTACAAGGCGATATACATGGACGAGGTGTGCACCGATCCGGCTTGAGCGCGGGCCCACGCGCCTTCACGCAAAGGTGTTCCGCAGGGAACAGCCGAACGGTTCGTGCGTTGCTAAGCTCTCTGCATCATCGGCTCCCCTCCGATGATGTTTAGCGCGCCCCCTCCCCCCGTAGGGCCGCGCGCCATAAGTAGGACGCCTCGCCCCCGTCGAGGCGTCCTTTTTTTTTGCGAACACTTCCTTTTGGAACCGCATGGTGTCCGACACGCTGGCGGCGTAAGCTTTGCGCCGGGCAACATGGGGAAGTGTCATGATCTTGGGAATGTCGATACCTGCGTTCACGACGCTGCACGTCGTCATCAGTCTCATCGGTATAGCCGCCGGGCTATTGGTGCTGGCGGGTATGCTGACGTCGAACCGTCTCAGCCTGTGGACGGCAATATTTCTGGTGACGACCGTGCTGACGAGCGTCACCGGGTTCCTGTTTCCGAGTTCGGGCTTCACGCCTGCGCAGGCGTTCGGCTACCTGTCGCTGCTGATACTGGCGATAGCGCTGGCCGCGCTCTACGTGTTCCACCTCGCAGGCGCATGGCGCTGGATCTACGTGGCAACGGCCGTGACGGCGCTGTATCTCAACTGCTTCGTGCTGGTCGTGCAGATGTTCCAGAAGCTGCCCACGCTCAACGCGCTGGCGCCCAACCAATCGGAGCCGCCGTTCCAGATCGCGCAGGGGTTGCTGCTGCTGGCGTTCATTGTGCTCGGCGTGCTCGCCGCGAGGCAGTTCCATCCCGACGGCACCGTCGCGCAGATTACGGCTTGATCTCGCTTACGTCTCGAACAGACCTTTCGATGCGGTGATTTCGAGCACCTGCACGCTCTCGGGCAACTCGATCAGAAGCTCCGCGTCGCGCTCCAGGTGGTGGATGCGGCGCGGATCGGAGCCAGCGTAGCGGGACATCGCCTCGATATTCTCCCAGTAGGAGATTGTGACGAACTCGGTCTCATCGGCGCGATCCTCGCGGAGCTGCTGCACGGCGAGCGCCCGCTGCGCCAGCACTTCGATGCCGGCTTCGTAGAGGTAGGTGGCGTATTCGTCGGCTTTTGCGCGGGTCGTGCGGCCGCGCCAGATGCGGGCGATGGTCGGTTTCACGCCTGTTTTATCTGCAGCCATCGTCTCCTCCTTGCATTCGCGACGGACGATCAACGCGAGCTATGTGGCGCGTTCTCGTCGCAGAGCACAAGGGCCATCCTGACATCGATTGTCAGGAGCCGGCAGCCGTTCATGCCGACATCGCCGCTTCCGTCCGCTCGCTCGAATGCCTAAGTTGGAGACGAACTCTGGCCAAAAGTGGAGGATCACATCCATGTGCCGCAACATCCGCACGCTCTTCAACTTCGAGCCGCCCGCCAGCAACGACGAGGTTCGCGCGGCGTCGATCCAGTTCGTGCGCAAGCTTTCGGGTTTCAACGCACCATCGCAGGTCAACGCCGTGGCGTTCATGCGCGCGGTGGACGAGGTGTCGGCCGCAGCAACGCGGCTGCTCAGCTCGCTTGAGACGAACGCGCCGCCGAAGGACCGGGCGGTGGAGGCAGAGAAGGCGCGCGCAAGATCGCGGGCGCGGTTCGGGTAGCGTCAGGATGGCCGCCGCCCGCAAGCGAGAGACGCATTACCACAAGGACGGCAGCGTGCGCGCCAAGGGATGGCTGCGGGACGGCGCGCTCGACGGCTACTGGGAGTGGTTCCGCAAGGACGGCACGAAGCTGCGCTCGGGCCATTTCGACAAGGGCACGCGCGTGGGGGAATGGACGACGTATGACGCGGCGGGCGAGGCGTACAAGGTGACGCGGTTTTGAGCCCTGGCTCCCGCTGCGACGCTTCTCGCTAATGCTGGTTGTTGCGCGTGTTGTGCGCGATCTCGACCAGCGCGAAGAAGGCGGCCGTCATCAGCAGGGAAAAGAAGAAGCCCGAGGCCGCACCGACGATGCCGACCATGGCCGGGTCAACAGGCACACCGTAGGCCGCGCTCTGCATCCCCGCGGCGTATCCGCCAGCGGTTGCGATGAAGATGAACAGCAGTGCCACCAACTGGGCGATGAAGATGATCGCGCGGCGAATGAACCCCATAGGTTTCTCCCCCCAAGGTCTGAGCAAAGGCGCGGTAGGTCAGCGGCGCAATGAAACATATGGGGGAGAGGAAGGGTAGGGGCTGGGGTGAGGAAGCGGTGGGGTGTGGTAATTGGGTTGCCCACCAACCTGAACCATTCCCTGATGCCAAGCACAGTTGGATCACGGTCGGCCAATCCCTAGTCAAGATAGGCTATTTCTTTTCGCGAACGTGCGCGTGGACCACGCTCTGGAATTTCTTCACTAGTGAGGCAAGTTGATCCAGCGTCAGCGCAATATCAAACGTATCAGCTTGATCACGCATATTGACGTCGTGAAATGAGAATGTGGCCTTTGCGAACAGCTCCTCCTTCTTAGTGCCATCAGGAAGGAAAAAAATCGGGTGTCCGTGGCCGAGCGAGTTACGCATCCTTCGCACGGCATAACGAATCGTTGGGTTGGCCTCCTTAGGCGACGACACCGAGGCACCCTTTAGACCCCAGGCTTCATCGCTGTCCTTAATTTGATCTGCGGGAAGCAGATCAAACCACCCCTCCTTCGCAAACAGAATGCCAACATAGAGGTAGGCCAGGAGAACGCCCGGATTGAAAGGCATTATCACTCGCGGAGAACCGGTCGCTTTGAGCCACTCATCGTAGAATCGCCCGACAGTGACGTTGTTTCTCTTGTCACTGAAGATCACGTCGGTGGCAACGCGGAGATAGTCCAGCGAATACATGCAATCAGTGACCATATCCACCGCATCTCGTTCTTGGGCTAGATCCTTTTTTGGCATTTCGCTCTCTCAAACGATCTTGAACTCCGGCGCAAGCGCAGCACCGAACCGCGGACGCAAAAATTACGCAGGCCCTTGTTGTTTTGCTTCACCCCACAAGCGAGAGTAACACGGGTGTGCGTTGTAAAGGCCGTTGGGCCACCGACTTATCCCCGCACCTCAAGCCCATGCCTATCATCCCCTCGCCGTCTGCCTGCGACGGGGCGTGGATCGCGATCCGTCCTTTCACGTGGCAGCGGCCGGCGCCTGGAAGGCTGAGCTACGGATGCTCGAGGTCCAGGGGGCCCGGTACCGACCGCTTGCGGTGACGCGTCAGCAATGGCGCCCATCCGCAGGCTGCCATCACGGCTCAAGGTGCGGCGGCGATGTCCCGAGCGGGCAAAGCCAAGCACCAAAGCTCGGTCCGGGACAAAAATCGCCGCACGCGGGTGCCGGAAGGCAACCCTGAGGACCGTGAGGTCCAGAGGACATTTATGTCCTCAAGGAGGCCCGCGCGGGTCTCCTGGGGCGGCGACGCCCCGCGGTTGCGGACGGCATCCGCGTCCCGTCGCACCTTCGCCGCGTGAGCGGCGAGGGAAATATGGCGCGTGGCCTGTGCTCAGAAAGGATACCGACTTGGAAGAGCTGACCGTCGATGTCGCCGTTGCCGAATTTCAGAAGCTGATACGGGCGGAGATGGATCGGCGGGGCCTCTTGCACACGGAGGCCGCCGCTCCGAAAGAGGAGCCGACGGACCGCGAGGCGTATCGCTGGCGCGTGGCCGAAAGCCTGCTCCGGCGTGCGTGCGGAGACGATGCGGCGCGCTGCAGCGATCTTCGCTGCCGGCGCCGCGGGGCCTGCCGCAATCTCGCGGGGCTCGCCGCGCGGCGCAGCCGATCCGCGCACGGACCGCGCCGCACGCGCCGCCCCGCGAGCGTGGAGGCGTTGCGGCACGCGATGTGGGTGTGGATGACGGCGCTGGCGAACAGCGACGATCCGCGCCGCGTTCTTGGAGGGGCGTCTGGATCCCGGCCCACTTCCGCTCGGGCAGATGCGCGAGCGGGGCCGGGATGACGTGGGTGTGTGGGGTGCGCGCGCAACACTCCCAAATGTCATCGTCGGGCTTGTCCCGACCATCCATCCGTCCACTTGCTCCGCGCCATATGGGGCGATGGATCCTCGCGACCCTCGGAACGAGTCCGAGGGCAAGCAAGCGCGAGGATGACACTGTTGGTGGCGCCGCTTGCGCCTCCGCTGTCATCCCGGCCAAGCTAGGGCCGAGGTGATCGGCAATTGCCGTGGCGCCAATTCCCGCGCGCGAGCCGGGACCTAGAGTCGAATGCGGCAGCCAGCCGTCGTGTCATCCTGGGTCCCGGGTCTCGCGTCACGGACGCTCGCCCGGGATGACAGTGGCGGGCGGAGATTGCCAGCGTCGCAGGTTTGCCGCCTCTACCCCAGCGCCTCATTACTCTGCTTCACCTTCTCCGCGTCCACGTAAACTTGTCCGCCCATGTCGCGGAATTTCTCCGACATTGCAGCCATGCCGGCGTCTTTCTCGTTCATCTTCGCCGCGTAGTCGCGCACGTCCTGCGTGATCTTCATGGAGCAGAACTTCGGGCCGCACATGGAGCAGAAGTGCGCCACCTTGTGCGCGTCCTTGGGCAGCGTCTCGTCGTGCATGGAGCGCGCCGTGTCGGGATCGAGACCGAGGTTGAACTGATCCTCCCAGCGGAAGTCGAAGCGAGCGCGCGACAGCGCATCGTCGCGGAGCTGCGCCGCGGGATGGCCCTTGGCGAGATCGGCGGCGTGCGCGGCGATCTTGTAGGTGATGACGCCGTACTTCACGTCGTCGCGGTTGGGCAGGCCCAGATGCTCCTTGGGCGTCACGTAGCAGAGCATGGCGCAGCCGAACCAGCCGATCATGGCGGCGCCGATGCCGGACGTGATGTGGTCGTAGCCCGGCGCGATGTCGGTGGTGAGCGGCCCGAGCGTGTAGAACGGCGCCTCGCCGCACTCCTTGAGCTGCTTGTCCATGTTGATCTTGATCTTGTGCATCGGCACGTGGCCGGGGCCTTCGATCATGACCTGGCAGCCCTTGTCCCAGGCGATCTTGGTGAGCTCGCCGAGCGTCTCCAGCTCGGCAAACTGCGCGCGGTCGTTGGCGTCGGCGATGGAGCCGGGTCTCAGGCCGTCGCCGAGCGAGAACGACACGTCGTACTTGCGCATGAGATCGCAGATCTCGTCGAAGTGCTCGTAGACGAAGCTCTCCTTGTGATGCGCGAGGCACCACTTGGCCATGATGGAGCCGCCTCTGCTGACGATGCCGGTGACGCGGTTGGCGGTCAGGTGCACGTAGCCGAGCCGCACGCCGGCGTGGATGGTGAAGTAGTCCACGCCCTGCTCGCACTGTTCGACGAGCGTGTCCCTATACATCTCCCACGTGAGCTTGACGGGATCGCCGCCGCACTTCTCCAGGGCCTGGTAGATCGGCACGGTGCCGATCGGCACGGGCGAGTTGCGCAGGATCCACTCGCGCGTGTTGTGGATGTTGCGGCCGGTGGAGAGGTCCATGACCGTGTCGGCGCCCCAGCGGATCGACCACACCATCTTCTCGACCTCTTCCTCGACCGACGAGGTGACGGCCGAGTTGCCGATGTTGGCGTTGATCTTCACCAGGAAGTTGCGGCCGATGATCATCGGCTCCAACTCGGCGTGGTTGATGGTGCAGGGGATGCTGGCGCGGCCGCGGGCGCTCTCGTCGCGCACGAACTCGGGCGTGATGTGCTCGGGGACGGAAGCGCCGAAGCTCTCGCCGTCGGCGAGTGCCGCCTTGGCGCGGGCGAGCGCCTTGGCGCGGCCCAGGTTCTCGCGGTGCGCGACGTAGATCATCTCCTTGGTGATGATGCCGGCGCGGGCGAACTCGAACTGCGTGACGGGGTTGTTGGCGACTCCGCGGAAGGGCGCCGTCTTGTTGGGGAAGTCGCGGGCCAGATGCTTGCCGCTGACGTTGCCGTTGTCCTCGGGCTTGATATCGCGGCCGGCATACTGCTCGACGCCGCCGCGTTCCTTCACCCAGGCCTCGCGATGACGCGGCAAGCCCTTCTCGACGTCCACCTTGAAATCGAGATCGGTGTAGGGGCCGGAGGAATCGTAGACGCGGAACGGCGGCTCGCCGGCTTCCTTCGTCAGTGTGATCTCGCGGAACGGCACGCGCACGTCGGCGTGGCCCTCGGGTGCGGCGTAAACCTTCGATGAGCCCGTGATGGGTCCGGTCGTCACTTCGGGAATCATCAGGTCTTTGGCCCGCGTGATCTTGTTCATTGTTCTCTCCCTAACGAGAACGCCAAGCGGAGGCCGGGCGCGCATCTTTGTTGCACGGCTGATGCGGGATTGCGGTTCAGGGAGATACTTGCGTCCGTCCCTTCGCCGGCATGACCCGGATCAGGTTCTAAGGGTGGCAGCGCGGTCTCAGCGCCATCTCAGCCGGCTCCTGCCGGCCCCCCTGGAACGCTTACAGTGTGCGACGTTCGGCGCCAGCTTGCAAGGGGCGCGCTATTCGCCCTCGAGCCGGCCAATACCCCAGAAATCGGTCGTGCTCGCATCCGCGTCGAAACCCTCAAAAAAATGAGCCGGGTTCGATCTCTGTCGACTTGCATCGCTCTGACAGACGAGGCCGTAGTGATGATCTGTCCATATCGATATGTAGAGCGTTCCGTCCGGGGCATAAATTTCCCGTGGGCAACCCGCATCCAGCAGCGAATGAATCTCAAATTCTTCAGGATCGATACCGAAACCACCCGTTCCGAGAGCCTTGTCGTGTCCTAGCGAACGCAAGAACTGCTCAATCGCTATGACCAATGATGGCGAGAAATCGCCTTCATCAGGCAAGCTGATGTCGTGGCAACGACAACACTCGAGAAGCTGAGACGTATCTTTCTCGCTAGCTAACTCCGGCAAAATCCGTCTCGATCCAGTAAGCCGCAAAGCGCGATTGATGTGCCGCGGCGACGGCAGCCCGCTGAGCTTACCCATCTTAGCCCATGAAACTCCGGAGGACGCGCCTTGCAATTTGGCCGCTGTCCGGACGTCGTGCCTCAAATAGGCCCTATGGTCTTGGTGCGGGTATCCTTCGACACGCACGAACGGATTAAACGCCACGAACACGTGACTGAAGCTTGGCGCGAAGTGAGCCAAGTACGGGACATCGTCGTCGCTGGGATATGACACTGGCAAGAAGCGCATTCTTATCCCCACATGCCGATGGTGGCTTATAGGTAATTACTCTTCGCGCCCGTGTGGAGAAAAAAAGGGCGCACAAGGCACCCCCTTTGATCTGGCAGAATGCCTGCCCACCCTACTTCTTCTCCGGCCGGCGTGGTCCGCCAGCGAGATTACTCACTGCCCTTGGATTCGAACGTTTCCTGTGTCCAGGTTTTGCCGTTCGGCCCCTTTTGCAGAGTTGAGAGGTCAGTGAAACCGGTGCCGGCGCATCCGCTGATGATGGCGGCGATAACCGCTAATATGAACAGTCGCATTGCATCCTGACTCGCTGATGCACCTCCCGAGTTCCCCGGCGATCCTGATAGCGTTGGAAAGTGGCCTGAACATGGAGGAATGCAGGTCATGGGCGCGCGGATTGCCAACGACGTAGCCACGCAAACCACGCAAAAAGGGAGAGCTTTGAACTCTCCCTTCTGTCGTTCGCGCCTGCCGTTCAGCAGCCGCTACTTCTTCTCTGGCCAGTAGTGGTTGGCGGCGAAGTCGTAGTTTGGTTGCACGGACCGGCGCGTCGGCACAACCTTGGAGGCGTACTCGCGCTGGCTCGAATAGACCTTCTTGAAGAAGGGGTTCTTGGCCTCTTCCTCGGCAGCGATCTGGTCCCAGGCTTCGAGCGTCTTTTTCAGGATGTCGTCGGGCGTGCGCTCGACGTTGACCTTGTGCTTCTCCTTCATATCCTTCAACGCATCGGCGTTGAGCTTGTTGATGAGGGCGAAGTGCCGGTAGGTCGACTCCACTGCGGCCGAATCAATGATCTGACGCAGATCCGGTCCCAGCTTGTTGTAGATGTCGCCGTTGATCAGCAGCTCGAGCACCGTCGCTGGCTCGTGCGTCGACGGCATGTAGAAGTACTTCCAGACCGTGTGGAAACCAATGGCCATGTCTTCCGCCGGACCGACCCACTCGCCGCACTCGATGACGCCACGCTCCGCTGCCGGGATGATTTCACCACCGGCCATGTTGACGGGCGACAGGCCCGCCTTGGCGTACACTTCGGCCGTGAGGCCCGTCTGGCGGCACTTGCGGCCCTTCAGGTCTTCCCAGCTCTTCACCGGCTTGGCGAACCAGCCGAGCACTTGATTGTTGACGGCCGTCAGCGGCAACGGAATGACGTTGCGCTTGAGCTCGACCTGGTACAGCTCCTTCCACAGCTCCAGTCCGCCGCCCTCGTACAACCAGCCCATGAGGTCGACGATATCCATGCCGAAGGGACCGCCGGGAGACGGACCGAACAGCGCAGCCGCACGGTTCTTGCCGACCCAGTAGGCCGCAGCGGTGTGGCCACCATCGATGACCTGCTTGTGCACGGCGTCGAGCACCTCGAAGGCCGGCACCAACGTTCCTGCGGGCGCCACTTCGATTTCGAGGCGGCTGCCCGACATGACCTTCACGCGGTTGGCCCAGAACTCGAAGTTCTTGTAGTTGTAGCTCGATGCCGGAAAGCTCGCCTGGAAGCGCAGCTTGGTGTTCTGTGCGCTGGCCTCCCCGGCGGCGCCGAACGCAACAAGACCAGCCACCGCCCCGGCGGCAAGCCAACTTCTCAACTTCATGACGTCTTCTCCCGAATGATACGTTTCATGCGAAGCTTCTGTTGCACGAGCTTCGCCGCTGGGATCCTAGCATCCGGGACTTTGTCCGGTCAAAAGCAACCTTTTGCCGGGGCAGCCTTTTTAGGCTGCTCCCGGACTAATTTGCGGATGCCCGTGCGAAGGCCCAGTTCCGTGCCCGGGTAGGGGCCGGACCCATCAGGTCGAGTAACGCGTGAACGCCGTCGTGGTGGCGCGGGCCTTCCAGTCGGTCACGACTGTGACGATGGCCGACTTGCCGGACGCGACCGCCTTCTTCGCACGATCGAGCGCCGGGCGGATGTCCTCCGGTTTCTCGACATACTCGCCATGGCCGCCGAAGCACTCGGCAAACTTGTCGTAACGCGGGTAGCCCAGATCGCGGCCCGGCTTGCTCTTGTCGGGATCGCCGGTCCAGCCGCCGTTCTGGCTGATGACGACGAGCACCGGCAGGTTGTGCCGCATCACGGTGTCGAACTCCATGGCGTTCATGCCCCAGGAGCCGTCGCCGTGCAGCACGATCACCTGCTTGTCAGGCAACGCCGCCTTGGCACCAAGGCCAAACGGCATGCCGACGCCCATGGTGCCGTAGGCACCCGAGTTGATGCGATGGCGTGCCGTATACTGCGGAATGGCTTGGCGCGCGTAGTTGAGCGTCTCCTGGCCGTCGACGCAGAGCACGCAATCGCGATCCATGAAGTCGCGCACCTCCTTGCAGAGGCGCAGGGGATGGATCGGAGACTGGTTGTTGGAGAGCGACTGCTCGGCCTCCGCCATTTTCTGGACGTTGCGCGCGCGCAGGCGCTCGCGCCAGCCCTCATAATTCGCCGGCGTGACCTTGCCCTTGATGGCATCGGTGAGCTGGCCGAAGGCGATCTTCGCATCCGCGACGACGCCCACATCGAGCTTACGCGGCGCGGAGGCAATCTCCACCGGATCGATGTCGATGCGCACGATCTTGGCCGACGCATTCCAGCGCGGCGGCGCCGCGTTGCCGATGATGTAGTTCATGCGCGTGCCGACGACGAGGATCAGATCGGCATCCTTGAAGGCGGCAGCACGCGAGGTGAGGTAGCTGTACTTGTGGTCCTCGGGGATGACGCCGCGGCCTTGCGGCGTCGTGTAGAACGGAATGCCGGCGGCCTCGACGAACGTCAGCATCTCCTTGTCGGCCTCGGACCATTGCACACCCGAGCCGGTGACCAGCACGGGCTGCTTCGCCTTTGCCAACAGCTCGACGATGGCTTTCACGTCGGCGGCGTTGGCCGCGGGACGGGCGCGCTTGGCGTAGTCGAAGGGATCGGGATATTCGACCGTCGACTCGTCGATCTCCTGGTAGAGGATGTCGCCGGGGAGATCGAGGTAGGTCGGGCCGGTGCGGCCGGTCATCGCCTGCGCGATGGCGAGGTGGATCAGCTCGGGAATGCGCTTGGGATGATGCACCCGGTCCGCCCACTTCGTGATCGGCTTGAAGAGGGCAAGCTGGTCGGTGTCCTGGAACGCGCCGCGGTGCCAGGTCGAGACGGGCGCGGCACCGCCGAGCGCTACGATCGGCGTGCAGTCGGCCCAGGCATGGGCGACGCCCGTAACGAGGTTCGTGGTCGCGGGGCCGGACGCCGCCATGCAGAAGCCGGGTTTGTTCAGAAGGCGCGCATAAGCGAAGCCCGCAAAGGCGGCGGCCTGCTCATGGCGCACGTCGATGCCGCGCAGCCCGAGCTTCAGGCATGCAGATTCCACCGCCAGCATGGGACCACCCATGATGTAGAAGAAGTCCTTTACGCCCTCATGCTTCATCGCCTTGGCGACGATGTCCGATCCGATTGCCATTCGGTTTCCTTTTCCAACTGTTCCGTGCGGTTCATCCACCAACAACTGTCATCCCGTGCGAGCGCAGCGAGACCCGGGACCCAGGGCCATACGACGGACGGCTGCCGCGCGTGATTCTGGGTCCCGGCTCGCGCGCGGGCACGCATGCGACACACAATGTCGACGACCTCGGCCCGCGCTTGGCCGGGATGACAGAACTGCTAGGCGTCGAGCGGGGTCGCACTCTCAAACCACGCCTTCCTTCTTGAGCTGATCGAGATCGCCCTTGCTCAGGCCGAGCCACTCGCCGTAGACGTCCGCGTTGTCGGCGCCGAGCAGCGGCGAGGCCTCCACCTTCACGTACGATCCCGACATCTTCACCGGCCAGCCGGGGATCACGAGCTTGCCGCGCACCGGATGATCGATCTCGGCGAAGATCTCGCGTTCGCGCATGCTGGGCTCGTCGGAGAGCTCTTTCGTGTCCATGACCGCGCCGCAGGGCACGCCCTTGGCGCCCAGTTTCTCCATGGCCTCGAACTTGGTGAAGTTCCGGGTCCACTTCTCGACCTCGGCGTTGATCTCGGCGGAATGGTTGCCGCGCTTGGGCGGCGTCTCGTAGCGCGGGTCGTTCTTCAGGTCCTCGCGCCCGATCACCTCGCACAACCGCTCCCAGTGCGCGTTGGTGGCGCGGCTCGTGTAGATGAAGACATAGTCGTTGTGGCCGCCGGGCTTGCACTTGAACACCTCGCACGGCGCGTTGCCCAGCACGACGCTGTTGCCGTTGCGCTCGCAAGCCTTGTTGGTGAGCATCTGCCGGGAGTAGGCGATGCGGCAGTAGTTGACCATGGCGTCCTGCATAGCCACCTCGACCTTCTGGCCGCGGCCGGTGACTGTGCGCTGGTAGAGCGCTGCCAGCACGCCGATCGCCGCGTGCAGTCCGGTGCCGGTATCGCCGAGCGTGACACCCGGCTTGATCGGACGCCCTTCCCTCTCGCCCGTGATGCTCATGACGCCGCCGGCCGCCTGCGCAATCATGTCGAAGGCGAGATTGTTCTCGTAAGGGCTGCCTTTGCCGAAGCCCTTGACCGTGGCGTAGATGATGCGCGGATTGATCTTCGCCACTTCCTCATAAGAGAATCCGAGCTTCTCGATGGCGCCCGGCGCAAAGTTTTCGGCGAAGATGTCGGCATCCTTGATCATGTCGCGCAGCATCTGCTTGCCGCGCGGATCCTTGAGATTGAGCGTGACCGAGCGCTTGTTGGCGTTGAGCAGCATGAAGTAGTAGCTGTCGGCATCGGGCCGCTCGGAGGAGGCGCTGCGACCCTGCTCTCCGCCTTTCGGGTTCTCGACCTTGATCACATCTGCGCCGAGCCACGCCAGCGTCTCAGTGATCGACGTCCCCGCTTCGAATTGAGTGAGATCGACCACGCGCACGCCTGCCAGTGCCGTGCGACCGGGTTCGGCCGTAGGTTTACCCATTGTTTCGCTCCCTGTAACACCGGCAAGCTTGGTGGCCGGCCCTCCCACAAAGTGTGCGACGCGGCGGATCGGCTAGCAAGTGGCAACCGCACTGGAGCGCAGCATGGCTGCCATGTGGTATGCCTGAGAGCGCCTCCACGTCGCCGCAATCGCATAGCCTTGAATGGACGCCATGACAGTCAACCAGCACGCCATCGCCGAGACCTACGAGCGCATCAAAACGTATGTGCGGCGCACACCCGTGATCGAGATCGATGCTGCCGAACTTGGGCTGGCGGCGGGTGCGCTGACGCTCAAGCTCGAGCTGCTGCAGCACTCAGGGTCCTTCAAGGCGCGCGGCGCGTTTGCCAACCTGACCGGGCAGGCGGTACCGGCGGCGGGCGTGGCCGCGGCATCGGGCGGAAACCACGGCGCTGCCGTCGCTTTCGCGGCGCAAAAGCTCGGTCATCCCGCGCACATCTTCGTGCCGACCATCTCATCACCGGCCAAGATCGAGCGCATCCGCAGCTATGGGGCCGATCTCGTGATCGAGGGTAGCCGTTACGCGGAGGCGCTGCAGCGCTGCCAGGCGTTCATCAAGGAGAGCGGTGCGCTGTCCGTTCACGCTTATGATGCGCCGCTAACGCTCCTGGGACAGGGCACCGTCGGCTTGGAGCTGGAAACTCAGGCGCCCAAGCTCGATACGCTACTGGTGGCGGTGGGTGGAGGCGGACTGATCGGAGGCATCGCAGCCTGGTATCAGGGCCGCGTGAAAGTCATCGGGGTGGAGCCCGAGACTGCACCGACGCTGCATGCGGCGCTGGCTGCCGGATCGCCCGTGGACGTGCCAGTGAGCGGCTTGGCGGCGGATTCTCTGGGGGCCAGCAGGATCGGCGGAATCCCCTTCGGGGTCGCTCGCGAGCATGTGGCCCATTCGGTACTCGTGCCCGACGATGCCATTCGCAAGTCGCAGCTTATCCTGTGGGACCGGCTGAAAATTGCCGCGGAGCCTGGAGGCGCCGCCGTGCTCGCGGCTCTCCTGACGGGAGCCTATACGCCAGCGCGCGATGAGGGCGTCGGCGTTCTGATCTGCGGCGGCAACACGACCGCCGTGGATTTCAGTCGCTAGCAATTCAGAGATACCGGCTCCTTCCACACCTGCGTCCCCGGCGATGGCGCGAGTGCGGCGCCGCCGCACCGCGCCAATCAGCCGGGGCCTTTCCCGCCTGCAAGGACACGATAGCGCTGTGCGTTGACCGAGACGTGTGAAGATCCCGGCTCTTTGGCGCTTCGCGGCGGAGCCGCGCTCCGCGCGGACGCGCCAAGGCCGGGAACGCACGAGGAGAGATGGTCGATAGTTCGAGAGCGCTCTAAGCCGCCGCCATCACGCGACGTGCGCTGTCCGCCCAAGCCTTGATCTTCTCGATATCGGGCGGCGTGCCGTCGCGCAGAACGCGCTGACCATCGCTGCTCGTGGCAAAGGCCAGCACGGCGGCACAGAGCTGTGCGGCCTCGGCTTCGGCCATGACCTCCGCTGTGCGATATCCTGCGCCGACCAGCAATTGCGCACCCGTGCCGCGCAGGCCCGGAATGGTGCACACGAGACGCGCCTGATCCTGCCAGTCCGTAATGGTCTGCTCGGTGATGTGTCGATCGTCGAGCCGCGCTGCCAGCGCAATCGGATGCGCCTTCAGCAGATCATCGACGCAATCGATGCCGGCAACGTTTAGCTTTTCCGCAGTCTTGGGTCCAATGGACGGCGCATCGACCACGTCCTGGTCGAGCGTGAGATAGATTTTCGGGCCGTCTTCCGCCAATGCCTTCAACATGCGGCCCAAGCCGCTCGACGCGACCGGCGGCACTGATGCCTCGGATTTTGTTGGTTCCGGCTTGGCTTCGTGCTTGGCAATCTGCGCAACGGGGGCGCGAAAGGGCAGAACCTGCGGGACAGATGCGGCCGGTTTGGCGGAAGCTTCGGCCAGGGACCGCTGCTTGCGCTCGACCGACGTTTCCACTTTGGGCGGCGGATGGAAGACGAACTTCGTCGCGGCGTCCGGCGTCGCGCGATGGGCCAGAACTTCCGCAGCGTGGAGGTCCCGCACGGTGCGGTCGTCTTCCGGCAGATTCTTCTCGACCGTGCCGGTTGCGCGGAGCTCATCATACATGCGCTCGACGAGGCGCCGGTCCTCGACGTCCGCGAGCTTCTTGGCGATGACCTTCACAGGGATCTGGAGCGTGGCGACAATGCTCTCGAGTGTGAGGGATACGTCTGGAGGCGGCACGTTGGCCTCGTTGATGGCGCGCGTCAGCACGGCCCCGTGCACCATCGCAGCCAAGGCCAACAGCTCAGCAATGATCCGGCGCGACACGACGTCGAGCCCCGACGGCGGGTCGCTCACGCCGCGATGGATGTCGTAGTGGGCGATCACCTTCTCGTAGTGCTGATTGGCGCGCGTCGCACAATCGCAAATGAGGACTTCGAGCCAGTTGGGTGCCGAGGAAATGGTCAGGGCCGGTGGCGGCAGCTCGCGTGCGGCCAAGGCCTTGAGATCGTCGTAGGACTTGGACATGCTCCATTCAGCGGCACGGTGAATATTGTTCTCCGCCTCCGACTGCGCCGTGTGGAACGGCTGGATCGGATCGGTCACGTAGTGGCTGAGCACGCCGGCGCAATAAACTGCGGTCTGCCAGTCCTGGCGTTGCAGCGCCTCCACGAGGTGCATGTACCAACTGCGTGCTTTGGCCGGAGCACCGCCCCAGAAATCGTCGCGCACGTGCAGGACGTGGTTTTTGAAATCCTTGAATTCATCGTCCGGGGCCTTGGAGCCCTGCAGATAGACGGTGGCGTGTTTCAGGAATATCCGCCGCCAGGCGTCCGCGTCATCGCGCTCGATATGCTGCAATCCATCAAGCGCCAGCTTGTGGTGCGTCCCCTTGGCGTGGGCGGCGTAGAGAACGCGAAAGAGTAGGGTCATCGGCCAATCTCGCGGTTGCGGCTCGCAGACGAACGGTCGCACTTACGAGCCTCATAGGCCGAGTCGGGCGCCATATGAAACCTGCGGGCACACAGGAATCTGTGGGCTTGCGCGCCTGCTGCAAGGGTGGTGTGCGGCACCAACGGCTGCTTTGGCCACGGTCGTGAGCCATGCTACCCAAGTTCAACCCACGCCCCTGCGAGAAGACCAACCCCGATGGAGTACCTCTGGATTTTTTCGAGCATCGCGGCGGCGTTCTTCCAATCGATGCGGCTCGGGGCCCTGAAGCAGCTCAACCAGACCCTGTCGGTCACGGCGACCAGCTACGTGCGGGTGCTGTTTACTCTACCATTCCTGGCGATCTATCTGCTGGGGGTTTACTTGGCCACAGGGGAGCCGGTGCCGGCACCCGGCGCGAAATTCCTGATCTGCACCTGCATCGCCGCGCTCGGACAGTTCGTCGGCACAGTGGCGCTGGTGCGCCTGTTCCAGATGGGCAATTTTGCGGTCGGCACGATGCTGCAGAAGACCGACGTGCTGATGACGGCCGTTATCGGCTCGCTGTTTTTTTCTGAGATGATTTCAGCCGGCGGCTGGCTGGCGATTCTGGTGACGGCTGCCGGCGTGCTGTTGATTTCCGCAGGCCGCCTGCCTGCCGCAGCCGGGCCGATCGCGCGCTCAGACCTCAGCGAGATGCTGTTCGGCCCTTCGACACGGATCGGCCTGCTGACGGGATTGCTGTTCGGGCTGTCGTATCTGTTCCTGCGCGAAGCCATCCTGGCGCTCGATCCCGGCGCCAGCGCCCTGATGCGCTCGGCGTTCGCGGGCTTCGCGATGACGACGTGGTCGTTCCTGATCGTTGGCGTGTGGTTCCTGCTGTTCGAGCGGCAAGCGCTGCGCAAGATCCATGGATTTTACGGGCTCTGCACGTTCCTTGGGCTGACCAGCGCCCTCGGCACCATCTTCTGGTTCTTCGCATCGGCGCTGGCCAATGCGGCCTATGTGGCGGCCGTCGCGCAGGTGCAGATCGTCTTCACGCTCGCCATCTCGTGGTTCTATTTCGGCGAACGCATCGGCAAGATCGAGCTTGCCGGCATGATCATCGTTCTGGCCGGACTGGTGTTGTTCCGCGCCGTGTGAGCCTAGCGTTAGCGCCCCTCGCGCCACCAGGCCAGCGTGATGAAGAACAGAAGCGCTGCGAGTGCCAGCAGCCCGGTGAACATCGGCGTCAGCTTGACGCCGCGCGTCACGAAGGCCTCGCGATCTCTCAACCCCATCCACCCGGAGCCCGACAGCACGCGCGCGTTGGCGAGCATGGACACGCGCGGCACATCGACGGCCGATGCCGACACGCCGGACAGCAATCCGCCCGAACGGGTCCAGAACACGCCGCCGCCGGTGGCTTCGACCAGCGGCTTCATCTTGTCCTCGGTGGCCGTGACCTCGCTCATCTCACGCGCATCTTCGAGGCCCGCGTGCGCGACGGCCGTGAGCTGGCCCGTCGGACTGTTGGATTGCATTTTGTAAAGGCCCGGCACTTTGACATCGATGGAGGTCCGCCACACGCCCAGCCCAGCCTTCTCCAGCGTCACTTCCGACGTCTCGCCGCCTGGCGCCGACACAGTCACGGGCGATACGGTTTCCTCCATGGAGCGGCGCTCGATCGTGACGTTCAGGCCCTTCGATGACGCAATCAGCCGCTCTTCCTCGAGATCGGGCTCCTTCATGAGCCAGTGAGCCAGCCGGCGCAGCAGATCCGTGTGCGGGCCGCCGCCGTCATAGCCGCGCGCCCAGAGCCAGGCATGATCCGAGAGCAGCAGCGCCACGCGCCCGCGCCCCATGCGGTCGAGTTGCAGCAACGGCTTGTCCTCGGCACCACTCATCAGCGTGCGGCCGCGAACGGGAGAGGCCTCGACCTGACGGAACCAGCGGCCCCAGGTCGGCTCCTGCGTTCCGTCCCGCATGCCGGGAAGGCCGCGCGTGACCGGATGCTTCAGGCCGTCGCCGGCGACCCGGGCCTTGAAGGGCTGCTCGAGCACGCGGCCCGACGGCGTTGCGGGAAGCACCGGCGCCAAGGGCGTGCGCTGCAGGCTGGTATTGCCGGCGAAATCGTCGCCAGCCGCCACCAGCAGCGCGCCGCCGTGGCGTTCCACGTAGCGGGCGATGTTGTCGTAGTAGAGCAGAGGCAGGATGCCGCGATGCTGGTAGCGGTCGAAGATGATCAGGTCGAAATCCTTGATCTTCTCCGAGAACAGCTCGCGCGTGGGGAAGGCGATCAGCGAAAGCTGGTGGATGGGCGTGCCGTCCTGCTTCTCGGGCGGCCGCAGAATGGTGAAGTGCACGAGATCGACGGCGGCGTCGGACTTGAGCAGGTTGCGCCAGGTGCGCTCGCCCGCATGCGGTTCGCCGGACACCAGAAGCACACGCAGATTTTCGCGCACGCCCTCGGCCGCGATCACGACGCGATTGTTGGCCGGCGTCAGCTCGCCCGGCACTGGCTCCAGGTCGATCTCGAGAATGTTCTGGCCCGAATGCGGAAAGGGCATGCGGATGGCGACGCGGCGATCGATCTCGGTGCGGCGCGTCTCGTCGGCTTGGCCTTCGCGCCTGATGCGCAGCGACACGCTTTCACCGGCGCGGCCGCGGCGCCCGGTTTCGCGCACGGCAACTTCGATCTCGCGGGCCTGGCCGACGATACCGAACTTCGGTGCTTTCAGCACCTCGATGCGGCGGTCGAACTCATCGGGCTGGCCGGTGAGCAGCGCGTGGACAGGCGCATCGAAGCCGAGGCCGGCGGCACTCTTGGGCACGTCGTGCACCTGGCCGTCGGTGATCATGATCACGCCGGACAGACGGTCGGGCGGCACGTTGGCGAGCGCGCGATTGAGGTCGGCGAAGAGATTGGTGCCCGAAGATGTTTCGCCGGTGGGCTTCGATGCGTCGACCCATTTCACTTCGAGGCCCGGAATGCGTGCAAGCTTGGCTTCGACGTCGCTCCGGATGGCGGCTGTTTGCTGCGGCCGTCCGCCGATGGTCTGGCTCGTGCTTTCGTCGGTGACGACGACGGCGATGTTGGCGAGGCTCTCGCGCTCCTCCTGGCGCAGCGTCGGGTTCGCAAGCGCAGCCAGCAGCGCAGCAAGCGCCACGGCGCGCATGACGGCGCCGCGCGTGCGCCGCACGAGCAGGGCCACCACCAGCAGAATCGCCAAAGCCACCGCGCCCCAGAACAGGGGACCGGGCAGCATCGGCGAGATGTCGATGGACCAGCTCATGCGTGTTCCTTCTATTGCCCGAGACGCTCGAGAAGCGCGGGCACGTGCACCTGATCCGCCTTGTAGTTGCCGGTCAGGGCATACATGACGATGTTGACGCCGACGCGGTAGGCCATCTCACGCTGCGCCTCGCCGCCCGGAACGGTCGGGTACAGCGGCCGGTTGCGATCATCGAGCGCCCAGGCAGCCGCGAGATCGTTGGAGGTCACGAGAATGGAGCTCACGCCATCGGCGCGGCGCGCCTTGCGGCTGGCATCGCTGCCCTGATCCGCACTCTCGGCCTCAACCCACAATTGGCCTCCGTCCCAGCGTCCCGGGAACGTGCGCAGCAGGTAGAATGACTTGGTCAACACGTGCCCTTCAGGCACAGGCTCCAGGCGCGGCGTGTCCAGCCGTCCAAGGAGCCGCTGCAGCGGCGTGCCGCCGCGGCCTTGCACGTTGAGGCCGGTGGGCACGCCCTGCCCGAAGTCGCGGGTGTCGAACACGATCATCCCACCCTGCTTCATGTAGGCGTCGATCTTGGCGAGCGTCGCGTCGGTGAGCGGTTGTGCGTTGCCGAGCACCGGCCAGTACAGGATGGGAAAGAACGCGATCTCGTCGGTAACGATGTTGATGCCGTAGGGCTCGCCCGGCTCGACGGCGGTGCGGGCCGCGAGCACCTTGCACAGACCCGCTAGTCCCGTGCGGCTGGCTTGGTCCGCCGCGCTGTCCCCCGTGAGCACATAGGCAAATGTAACCTTGCCGGTGGCCTGAATGGCCATCTGCTGATCGCGCGTCCGCGCCGGCGATGCGCCGGCCGACTGTGCCTGAGCGGGAGACCAGTCGGAGATCAGGATCGCCCCGATAATGAAGCCCGCCGCGCCGGTGGCGGCTCGTGCTGCGCGGCGGCGGCCGAACGGGCTTGCTTGCAGCAGCATGACCGCGACGACGTCGATGAACAGCAGCGCGAGGGCTGCACCGAGCAGCCAGGGCTTCAGCAACTGAGAGGTCTCGCCTTCGAAGGTGCGCCGCTCGACGCTGCCGGCGAGGCCCGGCAAAGGCTTCAGCTCGGTTTTCATGCTGGCCACATTGAGGGCTCGCGGGGTGCTCTCGGTTCCATAGTAGCCCGGTGGGTGATCGACGCTCGTCTTCGACGTATCGATACGCGACGCCGCGATGGGCTGGGCCGTGGGCGGCGGAGGTTTCAAAGTGCCAAATCCGTCGAGCACCTGAATGGGATTGAGCACTTCGGCCGTCAGACTGGCGTCAGCCGACGTGTCCGCGGTCTCGACGCCGCCTGCGGCAACGCCACCGCTGCGGCCGAGGGTCGAAATACGCCGCAGCATCTCCACGAACAGGCCGGACATCGGCAAGTTCGACCAGTCGGAGTTCGCGGTCACGTGGAACAGGACGACCTGGCCTTCGCCGCGCTTGGACGCGGTGACGAGCGGCGTTCCGTCCTTGAGGCGGGCCCAGACCTTCACATCCTGTGTCAGGCGCGCCGGGTCAGCCAGCACCTGACGATTGACGACCACATCGGGCGCCGTCGCGAGGCCGGCAAAGAGGCTGCCCTCATCGAACGGGGCCAGAGGCTGCGGCGTCGACCAGGACAAGGCGCCGCCCAGGGTACGGCCGCCGAGCCGCAGGCCGACGGGGATCAGATCGTCGCCGCCTTTTTCGAGTCGCGGGCCGGCGAAACGCACCAGCACGCCGCCCTTCTTGACCCAGGTATCGACGCGCTCCATCAGGTCGCCAGACAGCGTGCCGATGTCAGCCATGACGAGGACGGACGCCTTCTGCTTGAAGGCTTCCGTGACCGATGCCGTCAGATTGGCGTCCTTCGGGCGCACCAGTTCGGCGAATGGGGCCAGCGCCTTCTCGATGTAGTAGAGCGGCGCCAGCAACGGCTGCGCCTGCTCGCGACTCTCGCCCGAGACGAGGGCTACGCGATGCCAGCGCGACCGCGCATCGAGGAGGTGCACAGCGCCGGCCGAGCGCTCGCCGCCAATCTCGACGCGTGTCACCTGATTTCTGAGCTCCAGCGGGAGATCGAACCGCGCGATCGTGCTACGCGCATCGGGCGCGAGATCGAACACGGCCTCGCCGAGCCGCTGGCCACGTGCAGAGAAGGCCAGAGCTACGCCGTTGCGCTGGCCACCATAGGCGCGCACCACCATCGCCTCGAGCTTGCCGTCTCGTCCAAGCCCCGCGGCGGCGGCGAGCGCCTCCTCACCCGGGCGGCTTTCCACGACAACCACGCTGCCGGAGCCGGCGAGGGCAACGAGCTTGTCTGCGAACGCGCGCGCTGCTCCATCATGATCGACACCATCCGCCAGCCAGACGATGCTGGCCTGGGGCACACCGGCAAGCGCACGCTCGAGTTGCGCTGCCGCATCCGCCCGCGCCGGTTCGAAGGGTTGCGGCTGCAGCGCAGCAGCTGTCGAACGGGCCGCGTTGGGCGCTTCGATGCGCAGCGTCTGCGTTTTGCCCGGCGCCGCCGTCTGCGCGACAAGCACGGGACGGCTTTGGCCCTCAGCCTCGGCGATGAGCCGGTCGACAAAGCGCGTGCGCTCGGCAAACCGCGCGGCGGCCGCCCAGCCGTTGTCGACGACGATGACAACAGGCCCGGTGCCCTTGAGGGCCGTGTCGTGATTGGGGTTGAGCACCGGCTCGGCCAGCGCGAGGATCACCAGCGCGGCGGCAGCCATGCGGATCAGCGTCAGCCACCAGGGCGTCTTGGCCGGCGTTTTCTCTTTGTTGATCAGTTCCAGAAGAATGCGCGTCGGCGGGAAAGCGATCAGGCGCGGACGGGGCGGAATGGTGCGGAGCAGCCAATAGATGAGCGGCAGCGCGACGAGCGCCCCAAGCAGCCACGGATTGAGAAAAGCCAAAGCTCCGAGCGTCATCGGCTTCCCCTTGCCGCGAGCCGGCTGTTGGCCTGCAGTCTGGCGATCAGCGCCAGCAGCGGTTCGGCGGCCGACCGGTCCGTATGATGCACGAGGAACGACCAGCCGAGCGTAGCGGCAAGGTTCTCAAGGGCCGCGCGATGCGCTTGCATTCTAACGGCATAATCGCCGCGTAGCGTTTCGACTCGATCAGCGACCCATCGCTCCGATCCTTCGACGCCGACGAATTCGGCGCGGCCTTCGTAAGGCAATGTCTCCTCGGCCGGGTCAAGCACCTGCACGAGATGGCCCGATACGCCATCCGCCGCAAGTTCACGCAGGCGGTTGCCGATGACATCGACAGGATCGAGGAAATCGCTGACCAGGATCACGCCGGAAAAACGGCTTAGGCGGCGCCCCGGAGGCAAGCTGTCGCGTGGCCCACTCGCATCCTCATGCACCGCGAGAGACTCGGCGAGCTTGGTGGTGGTATTGCGGCTGGCAGACGGCCGTGTCAGGCCAAGGATAGCCACGCGCTCACCGCCGCGCACCAGCAATTCCGATGCCGCAAGCGTCAGGACGAGCGCGCGCTCGCGCTTCGTCACGCTCGAGAGATGGCTCTTGAAGTCCATCGACGGCGACAGATCAGGCCAGAGCCAGACGGTGTGCGCCGCCTCCCATTCGCGCTCACGAACGTAGAGATGATCCGAGCTTGCCGAGCGGCGCCAATCGATGAGACGCGCCGCATCGCTGGAATGATATTGCCGGAACTGCCAGAAGGTTTCACCCGGACCCGAGCGGCGGCGCCCATGCAAACCGTGCGCAACCGTCACCGCCACGCGCAGGGCGTTGAGCAGGAGATCGGGAAGGCTGTCGGCAAGACCGTGAGCCTCACGCTCGAAATCAAAATGGCGCGCAGTCTTGCCAGCATCCCGGTTTGCTCTTGGCGAGAGCCCCACCAGGTGTCACTCCAATACGTGCTTCAGATCGGAGATTATGTCGCCGATGCTTTGCGGGGTCTTGCCGGTACGCGCCGCGAACGTCAGCGCCATGCGATGCTTGAGCACCGGCTCGGCCAGCGCGACCACATCGTCGATCGATGGCGCAAGCCGGCCGTCGATCAGCGCCTTGGCGCGAACTGCAAGCATCAGCGCCTGACTGGCGCGTGGACCGGGGCCCCACTCGATCAGCTCATTCGTGCGAGCGCTGGCGTCAGGCCCCGGACGGGCCGATCGCACGAGGCGAAGTATCGCTTCCACGACCTTGTCCGGCACCGGAATCTGGCGGACAAGGCGCTGGATGGACATCAGCTCTTCGCCCGACAGCACGGCCTCGAGCTTGCGCTCCTCGACACCGGTGGTGGCGAACAGCATGCGCCGCTCGGCCGCTTCACCCGGATAGCCGACATCGATCTGCAGGAGGAAGCGATCGAGCTGCGCCTCAGGGAGCGGGTAGGTGCCTTCCTGCTCCAGCGGGTTCTGCGTCGCCAGCACATGGAACGGCGCGGGCAGGTCGTGGCGTTGACCAGCTACGGTGACGTGGTGCTCCTGCATGGCCTGCAGCAGCGCCGACTGGGTTCTGGGGCTCGCGCGATTGATTTCGTCGGCCATCAGGAGTTGGGCAAAGATAGGCCCCTTGATGAAGCGGAAGCCACGCCGGCCGGCTGCATCCTCGAGCACTTCCGAGCCGATGATATCGGACGGCATCAGGTCCGGCGTGAACTGGATGCGCTTGGCGTCCAGCCCCAGCACCCGGCCCAGGGTCTCGACCAGCAGGGTCTTGGCCAGGCCCGGGACGCCGATCAGCAGGGCATGCCCGCCAGACAGGATGGTGACAAGGGTGCGCTCGATGACCTCGTCCTGCCCGAAGATGACGGAGGATGCCGCCTTGTGGACGCGTTGTATCCGCTCACCGGCGGCTTCTACGCGCGCGACGATGTTATCGTGACTATCGATCAGGGTTGTCATGATGTGAATATAAGCCCGCTTTTCGCTTTTGCGAAATCCTGCGCTGGAGAAGATGTTCACAATATGAAGGACGGGGGCGATCTGCCAGTCACAGCAGCGTGTGCCACTGCCCGTGGCCATGCATCAACTGCCTAGCAAACGCGCACAGGTAACTCATGGAAGCAGACAAGAAAAACGACGCCTCAGGGCTCGCAGGCCTGGAAGCGCTGCTGAAAGAACAAGCAGGCGACCGCCTGCCGCCAGTGGAGAAATGGAACCCGCCCTACTGCGGCGACATCGGCATGCGCATCCGCAACGACGGGGTCTGGTTCTACCAGGGCAGCCCGATCGGCCGAAAGCCGCTGGTCAGGTTGTTTTCGCGCGTGTTGAGGAGGGACGAGGACGGCCGGCATTATCTCGTCACGCCAGTCGAGAAAGTCGATGTGGCGGTGGACGATGCGCCGTTCCTGGCGGTGGAGATGGAGGTCAGCGGCACGGGCGAAGACCAGACGCTGACATTCCGCACCAACGTCGACGACGTCGTGCGCTGCGGCCCGGGTCATCAGCTCCGGTTTGTCGAGGAAATGCCGGGCGGTGGATTGAAGCCGTATCTGCTCGTCCGCGGCCGGCTCGAAGCGCTGGTCACCAGGGCCCTTTACTACGATCTCGTCGAGCTGGCCGTTCCGAGCGGTGACGGTTCCGACGCGCTCGAGGTGTGGAGCGCGGGCGTGCCGTTTCCGGTTGCAGCCGCAGCTTGAGGGAACGTTGCCAAGCCGCACGTGGCGGGCCATACCATGCGCTGCATGGAACCGGGGCCGGACAACACGCCGCCATTCACGGAGACTGCCTTCCGGCAGCTCACAGCAACCCGGCTGCACGCCGAGCCTTCCGAAGCGGTGTTCGATCCGCGCACGGGCCGCACCTGGGGCCGCGGCGATTGGGATCTCAATCCCGAGCTGATGGCCGACTTTGCCGTGATGCCGCCACCGCGGCCTGCTGCCGTGCTGGTGCCCGTGGTCGCGCGCGATGAGCTGACGGTGCTGCTCACGCGACGCACCGAAACGCTGCCGACGCATGCGGGCCAGATCGCGTTTCCAGGTGGGAAGCTCGAGGCCGGCGAGGACGCGGTGGACGCGGCGCTACGGGAATCCGAGGAAGAGATCTCTCTCGAGCGCCGGTACGTGGACGTTCTGGGGTTTCTCGACAGCTATCGCACCGGCACCGGGTTCATGGTCGTGCCCGTTGTCGCGCTCATTCGGCCAGGATTTGTTTTGCGCAACGATACGACGGAGGTCGCCGAGACGTTCGAAGTACCGCTGCGTTTTTTGATGGACGAAGCCAACCACCAGAAGCACGCGCGCGAATGGCATGGGCGCCAGCGCTTCTACTATGCGATGCCCTATGGCGGGCGCTATATCTGGGGCGCCACGGCCGCCATGATCAAGAATATGCACGAAAGGCTGTTCGCCCGATGATCCGCGTCATCATCGAGAACATCGTGCTGTTTCTGCTGCCGACACTCTTCTATGTCGGCTATGTGCTGCTGACGCGCGATCCGGACGCGAAGAAGGATCTCCTGTCAGGGGCACCATTCATTTGGCTGTTTTTGGCAGGGACGCTTCTTGTCGTCATCGTTCTGGTGGCATTCGGCTCAACATCTGGAGGCCGGCCGGGCCAGCACTACGAGCCGCCGTCCATGAAGGACGGCCGTATCGAACCCGGTCAAATCCGGTAAGACAGTGTGTGCCATGCCCGAGACAGGACATTCCGCATCCCTCCCCTCCCTGTCGGGACAGGATTGGCTCGTGCGTGCGCAACCGGTGATGCGCGTGCTTGCCGATGCCGGATGCGAAACCCGCGCCGTAGGGGGCGCGGTGCGCAACGCGCTCATGGGGCTGCCTGTTGGCGACGTCGATCTGGCAACGACGGCGAAGCCCGAGGAGACCATCAAGGTTTGTGAGGCGGCGGGATTGAAGTGCGTGCCGACCGGGCTCGCGCACGGGACGGTGACGGTCCTTTCCGATGGCTCTGCTTATGAAGTGACGACGCTGCGCGAGGACGTCGAGACGTTCGGCCGCCACGCCAAAGTCGCCTACACGGTGGACTGGGCTGCCGACGCGCGCCGGCGCGATTTCACCATGAATGCGCTATATTGCGCGGCGGACGGAACCGTAAGCGACCCACTCAAAGGATGGCCCGATCTCCTGGCGCGTCGTGTCCGCTTCATCGGCGAGCCGGCTGAACGCATAGGCGAGGACTATCTGCGCATTCTTCGATTCTTCCGCTTTCACGCCGAGGTGGGACAGGGACCGCTTGACGCTGCCGGGCTGCTAGCGTGCGTGCGCGAGCGTCATGGACTTGCACGCCTTTCGGCCGAGCGCGTGCGCAACGAGCTCATCAAGCTCTTGTCGGCGGCCGATCCGCTCGCCGGCATTGGGCCGATGTTCGATGTCGGACTGCTCTCACCGCTGCTGCATGCCGCACCGCGGCCTGGACTGCTGGCACGGCTGGTGGCTGCCGAAAAGGCCGCGCCGGCGCCGATCGACGCCCTGTTGCGGTTGTCGGCTCTGGCTGTGGCCGTGGAGGATGACATACCGGCCCTTGCCGAACGGCTGCGTCTGTCGAACGCGGAGCGCGACAGTCTCGTCGTCATCGACCACAATGCAGCAGCGCTCGGCGCACTGACCGACCAGGCTGCGCGCCGCGTGCTTTACACAGAAGGGGCCCAGCAGTGGCAGCGACGCGCTTTGGCGGCGGCTGTTGCGGGAGCGGGACCGCGGTGGCGCACGCTCTATGCCCTGCCGCAATCATGGCAGTTGCCGCATTTCCCGCTGCGCGGCACCGATGCGCTGGCGCTCGGGGTCGCCCCGGGACCGCGAATCGGCGAGTTGCTGGCTCACGTCGAAGCGTGGTGGATCGAGCGAGACTTCATGGTTGACGAGGCGGCCTTGCGTCGGCGCCTCGCAGAACTCGCGCGCTGAATACATCGTGAATGAGCATGCTGGTGCAGCGCCCGCCGAACGGGTTAGCCTGCGCGGATGATCGATGTGCGATGGATGAGGCGCAGCGCGCCTGACGCGCGCTGGCTGACGGTCCTGATGGCGACGGCGCTTGCCGCGTGCGTGGCCATGGCCGTCCCGGGATCGGCACGCGAGTTCCAGCCGGCGACGAAGGAGCTTTCCTATGTGGGGCTCGGCGAGGGTCTGGATGCCGAGGACGGCATGTCCGTCCGCCGCAAGACGGCGAGAAACCAGTGCGGGCGCTGGCGCGCGGCCGCCTCGCAACTGGGCGAGACCTACGCCGGACATCGGCTGAGACGCACGGCCGTCAGCCGCCATTGTCCGTTCCTGGAGAGCGCGCGCGCCGATGAAACCTGGGACTGGCCCTGGTCATCGCTCGGGGACGGACGTGTTCTGCCGCCACGGCTGCGTATGGCCGCCGGCGATTGGGAAATCAGATGCGGCACGGCACGTGCGCGGCGCCGCTGCGCGCTGCTGCATCGCGGTCCAGCTCTATCCGACGCGACGCGGACCTCCCAGCAGCCATCGATCGTCACGCATTTCGTGATCGACATGGTCGGCCGGCGCGAGATCGTGCTCTGGCGGGTCTACGTGCCGGTGGTTGCACCCGCGACAGCTTCGTTGCAGGAGAGCTCGGACTTGACCGTGGGGGTCGCCGGTCGCCACGGCAGCGGACGCATTCACTATCAGCTCGATGGCGCCGAGCACACGGAGGTGTTTCCGGCGTGCGCGCCCGCAGGCTGCCTCATGGAGGCCAACGTGCGCCGCGCCGGATCCGTCGTGACGCGCCTGTGGGAAGGCCAGGCGCTGGAACTGCGCGTGGATCTCGGTACGCAACCGCCGATCGTGATGATGCTGCCTGCCGCGGGCTTCCGCGCAGGCCTGAGAGAACTTATCCGGCTGCGCCGGGAAGAAATGCGCGCCAGCCACCGTTGAGGGATCAGGATCGTGACGACGCAGCATGATCCGGCATCACCACGCAAGATGCGCCTCGTACGCCTGATGTTCGCGGGCATGGCGCTGGCATCTCTGGCGGCCGGACTGACTCTATACATCTTGGCGGAGCGGCTCGGCCTCGACGACGATACGGCGCGCTATCTGGCGACAGCGTTCCTCGCCGCCGCGGTGGCGGATGCACTCATTCTCCATTTCTGGGACCGGATCTTTACGCAGAAGCGGTGACGCGCCGCCAAAGCGCGTCGAGCGCAGCCGCATAGCCCGACTCGGTCGGAAACGTCAGGCCTGACAGGTCGCGGGGTCCGAGCCAGGCCATTTCGTCGTGCTCGGATGAGAGAAACGCCTCGCCACCGGCATGACGGCATACCCGGCCGATGATGAACTGGAAGACTCCATCGGACGGCCGTCTGCGGATCCAGGTCACCACAGCGTCGGTCAACTCAACGCGAAACTCAGGCCCGAGTTCTTCGGCAATCTCGCGCGCCAGAATGCGGTCGTGGGCGTCCCATTCCTCACCGACATCGATACGCCCGCCGGGCAACTCCCAAAAACCAGAGTCGGCTTCGCGCACGAGCAATGCACGGCCATCACACACGATGAAGGCCTTCAGGCTGACTTCGAAGGTCTGAATGGCGCGCGGCATGAGCCCGATTCTCGTACAGGAAGAATGGGCGAGCCATATCCCACGATCGGCGAGGACGTCCAGCCAACACGCGCGCAGAGAGCGAATGAAAGCTCCGTCAGTGCAGGCGGAACTCGCTCGAGACGAAGTTGTACTCGCGGGGATGGATCAGGGCCTTGTGCGCCACACGGATACGATAGAGCGATCCTTCGAGGTTCTTGGACCAGAAATCAAGAAACCCTTTCAGCTTCGGAAACACCGGATGCAGGTCGTACTCCTGCCAGATGTAGCTCTGAATGAGAGAAGGGTGGTCGGGCATTCGATAAAGGATTTCCGCAGTCGTGAGGCTGAAGCCTTTGAGCTGCGCGGCGAAGTCTCCTTGGCTCATGTGCTGGTCTCCTGAGCGTTGCACCCGCGACTCGACTGCGTGAAGGATATGACAAACGCGTCGGCATTCAATTAGTTTCGCGCTGAATATCAACGCCTTAGCAGCCATGCTTCAACGCTGCTAACAAACAATGTGTCCGTACCAGCAGGCGATTGCCTCACAGCGTGCGTGCCGCTGAATGCTCATGCATAACAACCCTGCCGCCAAATGCCTTATTCAGCATCGCGCAGACTTTCGTTGAATATATTTGATTGCGCCGTGAAATTCCTGATGCAATCCAAAATCCAAAGGTTTATACGAACGCCTTCCGAAATCGCCTCTTGAGAATGGAAGGGATGAATACATGGCGAGTGTGAATGTCGATAAGATGTCGCTCAAAGAGCTTCTGGAACTCGATGGGCGCGTTAAGAAGGCTATTCTGAATGCCAAGGAACGCGAACGGTCGGATCTAAAAAACAAGATTGCCTCGCTGGCGGAAAACGCCGGCTTTTCGGTAAGCGAGCTTTTCGGCAGCGGTCGCGGCAAGGGCGGCAAGGTCGCGGTCAAATACCGCAACAAGGATAATCCGGGAGAGACCTGGACGGGACGCGGGCGGCAACCGAAATGGCTGGCTGCAAAGCTGGCCAAGGGCTCGAAACTTGCCGATTTTTCGATTTGAGGACGTCTGACGGGGCGACACCATCGCCCGTCGGCCGGTCAGAACCAAAAGTGCCCGTGTCTCCCTTCGGAGCCGGGCGTTTTGCATTCAGTTTCCAGCACCTCCGGCCTTGCGGCCGGCACGCGCCGGAAACTGTTTCGTGGGTTTCGCGATCGACCGATTTTGCATCAACCGTAGATGCAGTGATGATAACGCTTCCACCAGTCCGGGCTGCCTGGGTGAATGGCCCTGCGCTTGAGCCAACGGCAGGGGGAATCATAGCCGTAGCCATAGCCCGAATAAGCGCCGTAATACGGGCTCCCGAGATCGACCACGATACCGAAGTGCTTTTTGTGCTTGGCTTCCGCAACGCCGACCGTTGCGCCGATCGCTGCAGTTGCAGCGATGATTGCGAAAAGCGCGTTCCGGACCTTCGTTGATGTTATTGAAACTGACATCTATCTCTCCGCGATACTTTCGAGTTGATCACGTATTCGGGTGGCCGGGTTGGCCGCCACTGCAGCGTCAGTCGCAATGGGATCAAAATCGGTTCACGCCGACGCGGAGAAATTCAGGAATCCGACGTCGAATGCTTCGAATTGCCGATCAAACCGATCATCAAAGACTTGGCACTCCCCCCTTGACAGTGCCAACGCAGCGCTCGCATATAGGGTCTTGCGTGCGACCGGACGCGCATTTTCTCAAGAGCCATCCGGTGGCCGTGCACCTGCGGACGTCGGTTGGCTCCGCGTGCGGGTGACATCAAAAACTGTTGGTATATGAAGGGGTTGAGCATGAAATTTCGCCCGCTGCACGATCGCGTCGTAGTCCGCCGCACCGAAGAGGACACGAAGACGGCCGGCGGCATCATCATTCCGGACACAGCCAAGGAAAAGCCCATGCAGGGCGAGGTCGTCGCCGTCGGCCCCGGCGGGCGCGACGAGGCCGGCCGGTTGATCCCCCTGGACGTCAAGAAGGGCGATCGCGTCCTGTTCGGCAAGTGGTCCGGCACCGAGGTGAAGATCGACGGCCAGGAGCTGTTGATCATGAAAGAGAGCGACATCATGGGCGTGATCGACGGCAAGGTTTCCGTCCGCGCTGCAGCCTGATCGCCCACGCAATTTTTCCGAATTCCAATCTCCAGGGAGTAGCCCCAGATGGCAGCCAAAGACGTACGCTTTTCGCAGGACGCGCGCGAAAGGATGCTGCGCGGCGTCGACATTCTCGCCAACGCTGTGAAAGTGACGCTCGGTCCCAAGGGCCGCAACGTCGTCCTCGAAAAGAGCTTCGGCGCGCCGCGCATCACCAAGGACGGTGTGACGGTCGCCAAGGAGATCGAGCTCGAGGACAAGTTCGAGAACATGGGCGCGCAAATGCTGCGTGAGGTCGCGTCCAAGACATCGGACGTGGCCGGCGACGGCACGACGACGGCAACGGTGCTGGCTCAGGCCATTGTTAAGGAAGGTGCCAAGTCGGTGGCGGCCGGCGCCAATCCGATGGATCTGCGCCGTGGCATCGACAAGGCCGTCGGCGTCGTCATCGAGGAGCTGAAGGCCAAGGCCAAGAAGGTCACGTCCAACGACGAGATCGCCCAGGTCGGAACGATCTCGGCCAACGGCGACAAGGAAATCGGCCAGATCATCGCCAAGGCCATGCAGAAGGTCGGCAACGAGGGCGTCATCACGGTCGAGGAGGCCAAGGGCCTCGATAGCGAGCTGGAAGTCGTGGAGGGCATGCAGTTCGATCGCGGCTACCTCTCGCCCTACTTCGTCACCAACGCCGAGAAAATGACCGTTGAGCTGGAAGAGCCGTACATCCTCATCCACGAAAAGAAGCTCGCGAGCCTGCAGGCGCTGCTGCCGGTGCTCGAAGCCGTCGTGCAAGCCGGCAAGCCGCTGCTCATCATCGCCGAAGAAGTCGAGGGTGAAGCGCTCGCCACGCTGGTCGTCAACAAGCTGCGGGGCGGCCTGAAGGTCGCGGCCGTGAAGGCACCGGGCTTTGGCGATCGCCGCAAGGCCATGCTGGAGGACATCGGCGTGCTCACGCATGGCCAGGTGATCAGCGAGGATCTCGGCATCAAGCTGGAGTCGGTGACGCTCGACATGCTGGGCAAGGCCAAGCGCGTGTCGATCACCAAGGAGAACACCACAATCATCGACGGATCCGGCAAGAAGAAGGAGATCGAGGCGCGGGTCAACCAGATCAAGGCGCAGATCGAGGAGACGACGTCGGACTACGACAAGGAGAAACTGCAGGAGCGTCTGGCCAAGCTCGCCGGCGGCGTTGCGGTGATCAAGGTCGGCGGCGCCACCGAGGTTGAGGTCAAAGAACGCAAAGACCGCGTCGACGACGCGCTCAACGCCACGCGCGCGGCCGTCGAGGAAGGCATCGTGCCGGGCGGCGGCGTGATGCTGCTGAAAGCGTCCAAGGCAATCACGGTCAAGGGCGAGAACGAGGATCAGGACGCCGGCATCAATATCGTGCGCCGGGCGTTGCAGTCGCCCATTCGCCAGATCGCGGAGAACGCCGGCGTCGAGGGCTCGATCGTAGTCGGCAAGGTCATGGACGAACGGTCAGGCTCGTTCGGCTACGACGCGCAGGGCGACGAGTATGGTGACATGATCGAGAAGGGCATTATTGACCCCGCCAAGGTCGTCCGAATCGCCCTCCAGGATGCAGCCTCCATCGCCGGCCTGATGATCACGACGGAAGCCGGTGTCGCCGAGGCGCCGAAGACTGCCGATGGGCATGCCGGTCACGACCACGGCGGCGGCGGCATGGGCGGGATGATGTAGCGGCAGCGCGTCAGAGGCGGCACGGGTGAGGACGATGGTGCGTTTCACCCGGTGCCGCCTACGCGTCTGATGCGTACGGAGTGCCGCACTCTAATTCGCAAGGCCGATCCATGCGATTGATCATTGTGCTGCTGGCCATGAGTCTGGTTGCGGAGCCGGCCCGGTCTCAAGTCTTACCGGCACCGGCAAAGCCTCGCGGCGAACCACCATCGGCACGTGCACTTGCGCTCAAAGATGCCCAGGAATTCGCCAATTGTGAAGGCCGGTGGGAAGCTGCAACCCACATGACGAAAAAGCAGTGGTCCCTAACCTGTCGCCGGGTTTTGGATCGGTTGCGTCTTCTCGATCTGCGTGGGGGCGCGCGGTGAGCGGACGTATGCCGCCCCAGTCATCGGGTGATGGCCAAGTTGGAAAGACATTCCATGAATGAAAGCATCGCGCAGCTCGATAGTCTCCTGCGAGACGTCGTGGACCATCTCAAAGCAGGGACAAAACCCGACAGGAGAGCTGCAGTTCTCAAATTGGATCGCTTGGCGGCCGTCGCCACGACGCTGGCCTTCACGATCAAATCGGCGCGTTGAGCAATGCTACGCGAGCGTTTCCGGTTGGGATGGGAGGGCACTGCGCATTTTTGAACAAGGAAGCAGGCGCCTTGTCCCACATCGCCAGGGCGAGACTGACAGCGTTGAGTATGGCCGCTACGATGCCGTCGTTGGCGGAAGATCCTGGCCGTTACGATCTAGCAGAGAAACACACGATTGGGGGCATTCGTGCAGCTGGCATCGATCCGCCTGTGGCTCGGCGCTTTATGAGTGCACGGCTAGCAGGCTGCTGAAATTCTGGTCTGCTGACAGGCCCATGCGAATATGATTCCGTTCGTGGCTCCTGAGCAAGGGGGCTTTGATGGGGGTCGCTGTTCTCGTATGTGGATGTGGAGGGGCGTGTGCCGGCGAGGCATCCGCTGCGCACGATCCGCACGCTGGTCAACGAGGTGCTGGCTTCGCTCGACTCTGAATTCGAGCGCCTCTACGAGGGTGCGGGCCGGCAGTCGGTAGCGCCGGAACGGCTGCTTCGGGCCTCGCTTCTGCAGGCGTTCTACTCGGTACGCTCCGTGTGCCAGCTCATGGAGCAGATCGACTATAATTTGCTGTTCCGGTGGTACGTTGGGCTCGGCATCGACGATCCCGTTTGGGACCACTCAACGTTCTCGATGAACCGCGACCGGCTGCTCGACGCCGATGTTGCAGCAAAGTTCCTCGAAGCCGTGCTGCGCCACCCGCGTGTGAAGCGTTTCCTGTCCGACGATCACTTCTCGGTCGTGCTGGAAGCACGCCTCCGGCATGACGGCACGCTGGTGGAGGCGTGGGCTTCTCTCAAGAGCTTCCGCGCCAAGGACGGCTCGGACGATCCGCCGTCTCCGGGGTGCAACGGCGAGCGCGATTTCCACGGCGAGAAGCGTTCCAACGACACGCACGAGAGCACGACCGACCCGAGGCCAAGCTTTATCGCAAGGGCTCGAGCCAGCCGGCCAAGCTCTACTTCATGGGCCACGTGCTCATCGAGAACCGGCACGGTCTCGTCGTTCAGGCTGACGCCACGGAGGCCAACGGGGTGGCCGAGCGCGCCGCTGCCCTCGACATGCTCGACGCCGACAAGGGCTACGACACGAGCGACTTTGTTGCGGATCTAAGGCAGAAATGCGTGACGCCGCACGTGGCGCAGAAGGCGAAGGGGTCGGCCATCGACCGGCAGGACTCGGGCTCGGAGCGGCGCATTACGCACCGTGCCGATGAGCGTCGCGTTTCCCGGCGACGCCACCGCCACCCTTTCCGAGGCCGTCCAGGCGGAGATCGCCGAACTTCGCCTGCCGGGTCGGTTATGCGGCTAACCTTGCCAACCGCACGCCGCACCGGCGATGTAGCCGGGAAAGCGCTTGGCCCATGCCTCGAGATCTGCGTCGGCGAAGGCGGCATCTATCCGGTCCTGGCCGCAGAGCCGCGCAAGCCCCGCGACGAGCGCCGCGACCGCGCGGGCGCCTTCCAGCGCCGCCGGCATCGGCAGGCCGAGGGACTGCCAGCGTGCAGTCACCTTCTCGTCGGCCGCGCTCGTCCCGTACAATACCAGGTCGTGGAAATTCTGCAGCCGTTTGCGGAAAAAGACTTCGTTGCGCGCCATATCGCCGGCGAGCGCGTCGAGGCTCTCGCTGTCGCACTGCGGCGGGAGCACATCACCCGCACGCAGCACGTCGCCGATGGTCAACGCAGCGCCGGATGCGTCGCTCAAGCCGCCGATGCGGACCGCGCCGTCCGCCGTTGCAATCACGGCCGAGGCGCCACCGAGAGGACGGTGCCGGCACGGGCCGCGCCCGTCGCGTCCGTCACCTCGAGCGACAGCACGTTATAGGCGCCTATGGCCTTAAGCAGCTTCGGCACGCAAAGCGGATTGGCATAGCCTGTGCCGCCGCCAGGGGGCGATGCAGTCCAGGGTGTTCTCGCGTTTCGTTAAGTCCCGGCCTAAGCCGGGGCACACCGCCGGAGCGGTCCGGGTCATCCCCAGCTCCCGCCGGAGGACCGCTGCGAAAGTTCGCCACCTCTCCCGACAGCACGCTCCGGCCGTGCCATGGCGTCAGCCAGAATCGCGGAAAACCACAAGCCGAGCCGTCAGAAAATTCCAGATAAGCACGACGCCCGTCGCGACCACCTGCGCAAGCAGGTAAGGCAAGCCTCCGCTCGATAGCACGGCCACGATAATGGCATTCAACGCGAGGCCAACAGACAAGGCTCCGTAATATTTTGCGAGACCCGGGCCGAACTGCCCGCTCGCCTTGAACGTGTATCGCCGGTTAAGCACGTAGCTGACGAATGCCCCAGCGACAAATCCGAGAGTTGTCGCCGGGACCGGGCCGATTTGCCTGAATTCGACCAAAGCGATCAAAATGGCATAGTGAACGCCTGTGGCGGCGAGTCCCACACAGGCAAAGCGCAGAAACTGCTGCGCGAGCGGCACACCCGCAAGTCGTCTGGCAACAGCACCGGAAGACTCGAAAATCACTTTGGTATCAATGGGTTGATTTTCTACTGAACAGTGGGCTACTTAGGAAAGCGCTCGGCATCGCGTGCAATTGCGTTTTTCTACTACCGCAGGTGGTGGCGATTCCGAAAGCTGTGTATATCTGCTACATTTTCTAGCGCCAGTCCGGGAATCATCTCACTCAATAAAAGTACCTAGAATTCCAGGAACTTCCCAGCGCCGGGTGCATTCTAACACGTATTTAAAATTTGATCCGCCGCTGCCATCATTTGTCAATAGTTACTCACGAAACTTAACCAGTCTGGGATATATGTCAGGATCGAAAGCAGCAACAGTCGCTGCGGCAGGAGACATCATAATGTTCTGGGCGTTGGTTGGAATTGGCATCGCAGGGGCCGTCGCTGGCACCGCAACCAAAGTGCCTGTGATTGCTGTAATGTCTGCGCTCCTGATTTTGGCCGCTCCACTTGTGTTGACGTTGGCCGGTCATTCAGTGCTTGCGACCATCGCCTTTACACTGGGCTCGGTAATCGTTCTGCAGACTTGCTATCTTCTCGGGGTATTCTGCGGAATGCGTTTTAAAAGCCCGTCAGCGGGGCGCGATGAACTGCCACAAAGCTCACGCTGATCCAATCAGTTTAGAACCTACCTAATACCCCAGCGCCGCCTTGATTGCAGCCAGCTCCGCCTTTGGTTCGGCATAAGCTTCGTAGGCGTTGTTCGAGCGCCGGTACCAATAGCGGCTGTTACTCTCGTCGCCTTCGATTTTGTGCAGCACGGCATGCACCCAGCATGCGGTCACATCGTCCTCGTGCTTCTGGACGATGGCGTGCGCGCTCTCCCAGTCGCCGGCGAGCGCCAGATCGACGGCCTGCATCAACTCCCCTCTCAGTTCCGGGCCTTGTGCCACGCATCCCATCCTTTGGCTCTGAGGTCGCAGGCGGGACATGTCCCGCAGCCAGCGCCCCACGCGTGCCGTGTCGTACGATCGCCAAGATAGCAGGTGTGCGTGGCCTCGACGATGAGTTGGACCAGTGCATCACCGCCCAGCCTGTGTGCCATGGCCCACGTGCCGGCCTTGTCGATCCACATCAAGGGCGTTTCGATGACGAACGGCACGTCCATGCCCAGCGCGAGTGCCTTGCCTAATGTCTGCAACGTGTCGTTGCGGCAATCGGGGTAGCCGGGGAAATCCGTCTCGCACATCCCACCGACGAGCGTACGGATTCCCCGACGGTAGGCGAGGGCGCCCGCATAGGTGAAGAACAGCAGGTTGCGCCCCGGTACGAACGTGTTGGGGAGGCCGGCCGCGGTCATCTCGAAAGCCACGTCGCGGGTCAGCGACGTTTCGCTGATCTGGCCAAGCGTGGCGAGCTCCAGGATATGATCTACGCCGAGGCGCGCGCCCCATGACGGCTGCATGCCGACGAGGGCCGCGCGGATGGCAGGCCGTTGCACCAGCTCGATTTCGTGGCGCTGCCCGTAGGCGTATCCGATCGTCTCGACCCGGTCGTAGCGCTCGAGGGCCCAGGCGAGGCAAACCGTGGAATCCTGCCCGCCCGAAAACAGCACCAGCGCAGACGTGGTGTTCACGCCTAGCGGCTCCGGCCGTCGAACCGGGTCGTCTTCAGCGACGCGACCTCCACGTCATCAAGGCAACGCACATTGAGGGCGACCATTTTCTTGCCGTCGGGGCCCGTGCCGCGGGCGAAGGGCTCGGTGCCGCAGGTCTGGCAAAACTGGTGATGTATCTTGTGCGTGTTGAAGAGGTATTCCTTCAGGTTGCTCCCGCCCGAGAGCAGCGTGAACTTGTCCTCCGGAACGAACGAGATCAGAAGACCATGCTTGCTGCAGATCGAGCAGTTGCATTGGATGACTTGGGCGAGGTCGGTTTCCGCCGTGTAGCGCACGGCGCCGCAATGGCACGCACCCTGGTGTGTTGGCAACTCGGGCATGACAGCCTCCAACTCCAACGAGATCGGGCCTTGCGCCCCGCGCCTGACGATATAAAACCGCCGCAGCATCGCATGGGGCAGCATGTTCCCACAACCTGACGTCGCGAAGGAGGTTCCGCATGACAGCCATCGTCGACATCATCGGCCGTGAGGTCCTGGACAGCCGCGGCAATCCGACGGTCGAGGTGGATGTCGTGCTCGATGACGGCTGCATGGGCCGCGCCATCGTGCCGTCCGGCGCTTCGACGGGTGCCCACGAGGCGGTCGAACTGCGCGACGGCGACAAGGCGCGCTACCTC
This sequence comes from Hyphomicrobiaceae bacterium, assembly GCA_046154585.1. Classification (GTDB taxonomy): domain Bacteria; phylum Pseudomonadota; class Alphaproteobacteria; order Rhizobiales; family Hyphomicrobiaceae; genus CADEFX01. The sequence goes on from JBJXDX010000090.1 coordinate 86,663, forward strand.
GGCAAGGGCGTCCTCAAGGCGGTCGAGGCGGTCAACGGCGAGATCTACAACGCGCTGCGCGGCATGGACGCGGAAGACCAGCGCCGCATCGATGCCGCACTGATCACGCTCGATGGGACCAAAAACAAAAGTCGCCTCGGTGCCAACGCCATCCTGGGCGTCTCCTTGGCAACGGCCAAGGCCGCAGCCGATGCTTCGGGGCTGCCGCTCTACCGCTATGTCGGCGGCTCCGCCGCCCATGTGCTGCCCGTGCCGATGATGAACATCATCAACGGCGGCGCGCACGCCGACAACCCCATCGACATCCAGGAATTCATGGTCATGCCGGTCGGGGCGGCCACGTGCCGTGACGCGATTCGCGTCGGCTCCGAGATCTTTCACACCTTGCGCAAGGCGCTGAAGGATGCCGGCCACAACACGAATGTCGGCGACGAGGGCGGCTTCGCGCCGAACCTCAAGAGCGCGGACGAGGCACTGGGCTTCATCACAAAGTCTATCGAGGCAGCCGGCTACAAGGCCGGCGACGACGTGGTGCTGGCGCTCGATTGCGCGGCCACGGAATTCTTCAAGGGCGGCGCCTATCACATCGAGGGCGAGGGCAAGACGCTCAACCCCGGCCAGATGGCCAAGTATCTCGCCGATCTCGTGTCGCGCTATCCGATCGTGTCCATCGAGGATGGCATGGCGGAGGATGACTGGCAGGGCTGGAAGCAGCTCACGGACGTCATCGGCGCCAAGTGCCAGCTCGTCGGCGACGACCTGTTCGTGACCAACACGGAACGGCTTGCGCGCGGCATCGAGGAGGGTATCGGCAACTCGATACTGGTCAAGGTCAACCAGATCGGCTCGCTGACCGAGACGCTCGCAGCCGTGAGCATGGCCCAATGCGCCAGCTACACCGCCGTCATGTCGCATCGTTCGGGCGAGACAGAGGACGCAACCATCGCCGACCTTGCCGTTGCCACCAACTGCGGTCAGATCAAGACCGGATCCCTCAGCCGGTCGGACCGCCTCGCCAAATACAACCAGCTCATCCGCATCGAGGAGGAGCTGGGCGATTCAGCCCAGTACGCAGGCCGCTCGGTGATCCGTGGGCGTCGCACCAAAACGTAAACTTCCGTCGTCGGAACAGTACTTTACGTGCGCTTAACCGCCTTGCGCTAGAACTCTGAGCGTCGGTAGCTCAGCGTCTTCGTGAGTTTGTGTTTTGCGTCATTCCCGACATGATGACTTCAAGTCTCCGCGGCGGCAGATCCCGGTGTTGCTCATCTGCGTGTGCCTGGCGGGGTACTTTGGTTATCACGCGATCCAAGGCAAGCACGGTCTCGAAGCGCGCTCCCGGTTGATTGAACGCTCCAAGGTTGTCGAGCGCGAAATCAGGAGCCTCGAGACCGTGCTTGCGACCCTCGAACTCGAGGTCGCCTTGCTGTCGCCGGCCAAGCCGGACCCCGACTACATCGATGAGCTGGCCCGGGACATCTTGGGCTTCGCCCGTCCAAACGACCAGATCCTGACCGGTGCGCTGGCCCGCCGCTGACCCTGTCTAGAGCGTGGGGCAATGCCGCTCCGGCACGGTTCCGCCAGGCGGACTTGCTGTACCGATCCAACTGGCAAAGCCGGCAGGCCTCATGTAGGTTCGGGACCGATCAATCAACCCTTTCAGTTCATGACGGCAAGGAAGGTTCCGGCGATGACCGAAGGCATTGCGCACGGTGCTGCCATTGCAACACGTACCGTGGCCACGCCGCGCGGGCCGGTCGCAGAATTCAGCCGCGCCGGCGAACTCAAGGCCTACCGCGAGATGCTCCTCATCCGCCGTTTCGAGGAGAAGGCGGGACAGCTCTACGGCATGGGATTTATCGGCGGCTTCTGTCATCTCTATATCGGCCAGGAGGCCGTGGTCGTCGGCATGCAGATGGCCATCAAGGAGGGCGATCAGGTCATTACAACCTATCGCGACCATGGGCACATGCTGGCTTGCGGGATGGACCCGAAGGGTGTGATGGCCGAGTTGACCGGGCGCCGCGGAGGCTACTCCAGGGGCAAGGGCGGCTCCATGCACATGTTCTCCAAGTCCAAGGCGTTCTATGGCGGACATGGCATCGTGGGCGCCAACGTGCCGTTGGGCGCGGGTCTGGCCTTTGCCAATAAATACCGCGGCAACGACCATGTCTGCCTGACCTACTTCGGGGACGGCGCGGCCAATCAAGGGCAGGTCTACGAGAGCTTCAACATGGCGAAGCTGTGGTCGCTGCCGGTCATCTTCATCATCGAGAACAATCGCTACGCCATGGGGACATCGGTAGAGCGGGCGGCGGCCACGGTCGACTTCTCTCACCGCGGCGCCTCCTTCGATATTCCGGGCGTGCAGGTCGATGGCATGGATGTGCGCGCCGTCAAGGCGGCCGGCGACAAGGCTGTCGCCGCGGCCCGCGCGGGCAAAGGCCCCTCCATCCTGGAAATGCTGACCTACCGCTACCGCGGCCACTCGATGTCGGACCCGGCCAAGTATCGCACCAGAGAAGAGGTCGACCGCGTGCGCGAAGAGAGCGACCCCATCGAGCGGGTGAAGAGGCGCGTCCTCGAAAACGGCATGATCAAGGAGGACGAGTTGAAAGCGATCGACGTCGACATTCGTGGCATCGTCAATGCGGCGGCGGAATTCGCGCAGAGCGATCCCGAGCCCGAAGCGGCCGAGCTATACACCGACGTATTCGTCTGATCCGCGTCGCAGCGCTGGGAAAGCAACAAGAAACTCCACTACGTCACACTGGAAACGCCTGAAGGTCGAACGGATGTCCACTCAGATTCTCATGCCCGCTCTGTCTCCGACGATGGAGGAGGGGAAGCTCGCGAAATGGCTCGTGAAAGAGGGGAGCCGTATCAAGCCGGGTGACATCATCGCCGAGATCGAAACCGATAAGGCCACGATGGAGGTGGAGTCGATCGAAGAAGGCATCGTGTCCCAGCTTCTCATCGCCGAAGGCACGGAGAAGGTGAAGGTCAACACGCCGATCGCCGTCGTCAGCGCCGACGGCGAACACAAGGGCGAGGCCGCGCGCCCCAATGGCGGCGGAGCAGTTCACACGACGAGCACGGCCGATGCGCCGCCCCGGCCTGCGGTTGCGAAGCAGGAAACGGCACAGGCAGTCCGGCCGCGGCTGGAGCCTGTAAGCGTTGCGCCGGCGATCGAGGTGGCGCCGGGCACCGACATGATCACGCAGACGATGCGCGAAGCGCTGCGCGATGCCATGGCTGAGGAAATGCGCCGCGACCCGGATGTGTTTCTCATGGGCGAGGAGGTCGCCCAGTATCAGGGCGCCTACAAGATCAGCCAGGGCCTGCTCGACGAGTTCGGCGCGCGCCGGGTCATCGACACGCCCATTACGGAGCAGGGTTTTGCCGGCATCGGCGTCGGCGCGGCCTTTGCGGGTCTCAAACCGATCGTGGAGTTCATGACCTGGAACTTCGCCATGCAGGCGATCGATCAGATCATCAACTCGGCGGCCAAGACGCTCTACATGTCGGGCGGCCAGATGGGCAGCCCCATCGTGTTCCGCGGCCCGAACGGCGCCGCGGCGCGTGTTGCCGCACAGCACAGCCAGTGCTTCTCCGCCTGGTACGCCCACGTCCCCGGGCTCAAGGTCGTTGCGCCGTCCAATCCGGCCGACGCAAAGGGCCTGCTCAAATCGGCGATCCGCGATCCCAACCCTGTGCTCGTGCTCGAGAATGAAATGCTCTACGGCACGAGCGGTCCGGTGCCCAAGATCGAAGACTGGCTCGTGCCCATCGGCAAGGCGCGCATCGCGCGTGAAGGCACGGACGTCACGGTCGTCTCGTTCGCGCGCGGGATGATCTATGCGCTCGACGCCGCCGAGCGTCTGGCGAAAGAAGGCATTTCGGCCGAGGTCATCGATCTGCGTTCGCTGCGGCCGCTCGACATGGACACCATCCTCCAGTCGGTGCGCAAGACCAACCGGCTCGTGACGGTCGAGGAAGCGTGGCCCGTGTGCTCGGTCGGCTCGGAGATCTGTGCCCAGGTCGCCATTCAGGCGTTTGACTATCTCGATGCGCCACCGGCCAAGGTCAGCGGCGCGGACGTGCCGATGCCCTATGCGGCCAATCTCGAAAAGCTGGCTCTGCCCAATGCCGAGCATGTGGTCGAGGCCGTGAAGTCGGTGCTGTACACATCGTGAGATTGCGAAGCGAGTGCGCTGCCGTGTCGGAGTCGGAAATCCTTCAGGGGCTGTTCTCGTCCATCAACGCGGTGATGACGCTGTTCTCCATGTTTTTCACGATGGTCTCGGCCTACATCGCAGCGCTGTACTTTTTCCTCAATCGGGCGCCGTTTGCCTTGAAGCTTCTCGCGTTCGCGCTCCTGTCGATCGGGCTGGTCTTCCTCGGCGGCTCCGCCGCCACCATCCAGCGCATCCTGGACGGCTTGTACGGCGCTTGGGCGAAACTGCCTCAACCGATGTTGAGCATCGACGACCTGCGCAATCCCATCGCTCTGCCGTCGCTGCCCGGATTGTCGCGGGTTGGCGTATCGATGCAGGAGATCGGCGTTGCCATCGGCTGGATTACGGCACTGAGCGTCTACCTGGCGCTGGGTTACCTGACGTTCCTGCATCGTTGGGCATTCTCTCGCGACAGGGAAGGCTGATGGCATGGCACGCGTCGTCACCGTACACAGGAAGGAAGGCGGCGGAATCACGGTGCGCTGCGGCAGCGGGGTGGTCGGCTTCGTTACGCGCCTCGAGGGTGGCGACGAACGCATGAGCGGCCAGTTCGCAGCCGGCCCGGCGCACAAGCAGTATGCACAATTGCTAGCGAACGGAGATGAGGCCGAAATCGAACGCAGCGGCCTGCATGTCTACTCCTCGATTCACGATATGCGCATCGACAGCAAGGCCTCGCTCGCGGTCGAGGGCGACAAGGTTCACTTCCGGCCGGCGTCGGCCTTCATCGTGTTGCGCTCCGGCGGGCTGGGATAGGCATGGGCAGCAGGGAGATCCGCGCCATGAGCTCGACGCACACGCTTCGCGGTGAATGCCACTGCGGCGCCATCCAGGCGGCGCTCACCACCAGCAAGCCCGCTGACGCCCTACAAGTGCGCGCCTGCCAGTGCGGCTTCTGCACCCGGCACGGCGCCATGACCGTGTCGGACCCCAACGGGCGCGCTACGTTTGTGGTGCGTGAGGGACAACTGCAGGCGTATCAGTTCGCGACCCGCACTGGAACGAGCCTGATCTGCCAGACGTGCGGCGTGTACGTCGGCGTCATGCTCAAGGACGGCGATGATGTGTGGTCAGTGATGAACGTGCGCGGCCTCGCCGTCACGGAATTGCTGGGTCGCGTTGCCGAACCCGTGAGCTACGACAACGAGACGGCCGAGCAGCGTATCACGCGCCGCAAAGCGAAATGGACACCCACCGAAATTCGGCTGAGCCGCTGATAGCGCACAACACGAGCAGGAACGCCAATGCCCACTCCGATTCTGATGCCGGCGCTTTCCCCGACGATGGAGGAGGGCAAGCTTGCCAAATGGCTCGTCAAAGAAGGCCAGAAAGTGCGCGCCGGCGACATCATCGCCGAGATCGAGACCGACAAGGCGACCATGGAAGTGGAGGCTGTCGACGAGGGCACGGTCGGGCGCCTCCTGATCCATGAGGGCACGGACAAGGTGAAGGTCAATACGCCGATCGCGATGCTGCTGGAGGAGGGCGAGAGCGCAAGCGCGCTGGGCTCGGCGACGACCGCGCCGGCCACCTCGACGACGACATCATCTGCGTCCCAAAAGCCATCAGCGAACACCGCGCCGCCCAAGCCGGCCGTCACGGAGGAAACCGTGCCGCGCGGCCAGTCCGCAGCGAGCACGCCTCTACAACCCAACGGCCATGCCGAGGCCCGCATTTTCGCCTCGCCGCTCGCGCGTCGCATGGCCAAGGACGGCGGCCTCGATCTGTCGCGGTTGCAGGGCACAGGCCCGCATGGCCGCGTCATCAAGCGCGATGTCGAAGCCGCGCTGAAAGGTGGCGGCGCCCAGCGCGCGCCGGCGACCCCCGTGCAGAGCACCGCCATCACGACGTCGCCGGCCACTGCCATCCAGGCGATGCCGGACGACAAGGTGCTCGCGCTCTACGAGACGGGCAGCTACGAGGTCGTGCCGCACGACGGGATGCGCCGGATCATCGCGCAGCGGCTGACGCAGTCCAAGCAGACCATTCCGCATTTCTACATGTCGGTCGACTGCCGGCTCGACATCCTGCTGGCGGCACGCGAGCGCATCAACAAGATCGCGCCCAAGGAAGGTCCGCGCGCCTACAAGCTCTCGGTCAACGACTTCGTCATCAAGGCGCTGGCGTTGGCTCTGCAGCAGGTGCCGGCGGCCAACGCTACCTGGACCGAGGCCGGCATGCTGCGGCATCGGCATTCGGATGTCGGCGTGGCTGTGGCCGTGGAGGGCGGACTCTTCACGCCGGTCATCCATCACGCCGAGCTGAAGACGCTGGGCGAGATCTCCAACGAGATGAAGGATCTGGCGGAGCGGGCCCGCAAGCGCCGGCTCGCCCCCCACGAATATCAGGGCGGCACGACGTCTATTTCCAATCTGGGGATGTACGGCATCAAGGCTTTCGACGCCGTTATCAATCCTCCGCACGCTACCATCCTGGCGGTCGGGGCGGGCGAGAAGCGCGCCGTCGTCAACGGCGACCGGGTGGAGGTCGCGACCATCATGACGTGCACCTTATCCTGTGATCATCGCGTCGTGGATGGCGCCGTGGGTGCCGATCTGCTGAACGCCTTCCGCGCGCTCGTGGAAGACCCGGTACGGATGCTCGTGTAGCGAAAGCGCGCAGCCAATAGGGGAATGCGAGCGGCAACCGTGGCCGGATTGCCACGCTCAAGTCTTTTCCTATGCCACCGGCTGGTGTTTGGTCATAGGCAGTGCACAGAATGGTTGCAGGACTTGCCGCGAACACGGCGGAAACATAGAAGCGATTCCTGAGAGTTTGATTCCGAGTCGCGATCATCCAGGGGGTCTTAAGCCTATGGCGTCATTCATTCATGCGACTTCGCTCGCAGTCACCACTTCGCTCGCCCTACTGCTGGGCGGGTGTGCCAACGACGGGTCCAGCACGTTCGGCAGCACTATGTTCGGCGCCACCACCACGGCGTCCATTCCCGAAAAGCCAAGGACGGACCCCGCCTGTTTCTCGCTCACCTCGCAGATCGACGCGCTGAAGAAAGAGGGTATCGCCGAGAAGGTCGAGAAGGCCGCGGCCAAGAAATACAAGATGACGGCAGGGGATCTGACCAAGGCCGCGCAGCTCAATCGCAGCAACGCCGAGTTCCAGGCCAAGTGCTCGACGCTGACGACCGCGATGGCATCGCCGGCGGCGACCGATGCGGGAACCGCGCAGGTCGTCACCACACCGCGCGTTCAGGCGGCAGTGTCGGGCTCGGAGCCTGTAACCTCCGGCGGACAATAGCCATTGCAGCCAAGGGTGGCGGGAGCGCCAGCTTTTGCTCGCGCTGACTGCGGCAGTTGAGGCACACGGATGCGGCTTTGCACCCTTGTGAATTGAATTGTCATCTGCTGTATGGTCTACCGCAATGAACGGACGCTCCAACGGGCGGGAGATTGGTCATTGGTTAGATTGCGAGCAAATTTAAATGCGCTAGCCGCCCTTGCCGCGGCGGCTGCACTGGCAGGTTGTGCGGCGCAGAGCGCGCCGTACGGAGACCCGGGCGCCCGCGCCCTGCCGGCCGGCCAAACGTGTCAGTCGGTCCGGGCGGAGCTGAACAAGATGGATGCACGCGGCGTCCCGTCGAAAGTCGAGGCCTCGACCCGCGGTCAGAAGCTCAACCCACAGGCGCAGGCCGATGTGGACAGGTACAATCAGATGCTGAACTACTATCTCGGGGCCCGCTGCCACGTGTGACACGCCTCTTGGCGGTGCAGCACCGATCCGCTTGAATGAAACGCCCTGGCCGGCTGGCCGGGGCGTTCGTATATGTCCGCCGTCATCACCAGGGTTCGAGGTTCGTGATCAACATGGCTGAGATTTTTGACGTCATCGTCATCGGCTCCGGTCCCGGTGGCTATGTCACGGCCATCCGGTCGGCGCAGCTCGGCTTCAAGACTGCCGTCATTGAGCGCGAGCATCTGGGCGGCATCTGCCTGAATTGGGGTTGCATTCCGACCAAGGCGCTGCTGCGATCGGCCGAGATCTATCATTACGCCACCCACGCCAAGGACTACGGTTTGACCTTGAACGGCACCGTGACGCCCGATCCGGCCGCTGTGGTGAAGCGATCGCGCGCCGTGTCGGCCCAGTTGAACGGCGGCGTCGGGTTTCTGCTCAAGAAAAACAAGGTGCCGGTCATCTGGGGCGAAGCCACCATCGAACGAGCGGCGCGGGGCGACACGCCTGGCCAGGTGTCCGTGCGCACCCCGAGCAAGCCTGCCATGCAGCCGGCCCACCCAGCGCCGAAGGGAACGCTTGGGCCGGGCAGCTACGAAGCGCGACACATTATCATCGCAACCGGCGCGCGTCCGCGCGTGCTGCCAAGGCTCGAGCCCGATGGCAAGCTGGTCTGGACTTATTTCGAAGCAATGATCCCGAGCATGATTCCGAAATCCCTGCTGGTCGTAGGATCCGGTGCGATCGGCATCGAGTTTGCGAGCTTTTTCCGGACGATGGGCAGCGAGGTCACGGTGGTCGAGCTGCTGCCGCAGATTCTGCCGGTCGAGGATCACGAGATCGCCGCTCATGCGCGCCGCCGATTCGAAAAGCAGGGCATGAAGATCATGACCGGCGCGAAGGTCACCGGCTTGAAGAAGCAGGCGGACAGCGTGGTTGCCGCCATCGAGGATGACAAGGGCCAGCGCATCGAGGCGGAATTCCAGCGGGTGATCTCCGCTGTCGGCGTTGTGGGCAATACGGAAGGGCTCGGCCTCGAAAAACTGGGCGTGAAGGCAGAGCGCGGCACGATTGTCACGGACGGGGTGGGCCGCACCAATGTGCCGGGCATCTATGCCATCGGTGATGTCGCGGGCCCGCCGATGCTCGCCCACAAGGCCGAGCACGAAGGCGTGGTCTGCGTCGAGGCGATCAAAGGGTTGCCGGCGCACGCGCTGGACAAGCTCAAGGTCCCAGGCTGCACCTACTGCCACCCGCAGGTGGCGAGCGTGGGCTTGACGGAGAACAAGGCCAAGGAGCAAGGCCGCAGCATCAAGGTCGGCCGCTTTCCGCTGCAGGGGAACGGCAAGGCCATTGCGCTCGGCGAGCCGGAAGGCCTGGTCAAGACCATCTTCGACGCGAAGACCGGGCAGCTCATCGGCGCACACCTGGTGGGTGCGGAGGTGACCGAGCTCGTCCAGGGCTTTGTCATCGCCATGAACCTCGAGACCACCGAGGAGGAGCTGATCCACGCCGTGTTCCCGCATCCGACGCTCTCGGAAACGATGCACGAGAGCGTGCTGGATGCCTACGGACGTGTGATTCACATGTAGGGCAGGGCAGCGCTTTTGCTGCACATGCAAAGCGCCTGCCTCGACGCCGTCAAGCGACTCTGACACGTTCGCGGCCAGTTGGTTGCCGGCGTTCGCGTCCGGCTGGACCGGATGAGGCTGGCGGCCGTTAGCCCGGCAGAAGGATGGACATGCCATGGACGCCACAGCCATTATCATCATGCTCGTCGTCGGAGCCATCGCAGGTTGGCTCGCTAGTATCGTTGTCGGCGGTCCTTGGGGACTGCTCGGATACATCGTTGCCGGCCTGATCGGCGGCGTGGTCGGCGGGTGGCTGCTCAACGCGCTCAAGGTCAATATCAACCTCGGCAACCCCATCGTTAATCACATCGTGACAGCCGCGATCGGCGCCATCGTCGTCATTCTGATCGCTCGACTTATCAGCTGACCTGACATCGGTTTCGGGAGGGGCTGCAACGCCGTGCCGGCATAGCTGGCGGGGCGTTGTTCTTGTTTTGGCGCGCGCCGCGATCACCTATAGTGGAGCCATGGTCACCGTCGTCGACAATCGCGTCCGCCATCCCGAGAAGGTCCACCGGCCGGACACGCCGCTGCTGCGCAAACCCGACTGGATCCGGGTCAAGGCGCCCGTTTCCAAGGGCTATGCGGAAACCCGCGACATCGTGCGGGCGCACGGCCTGCACACCGTCTGCGAGGAGGCGGGGTGCCCCAACATTGGCGAGTGCTGGACCAAGCGTCACGCCACCATGATGATCATGGGCGACACGTGCACGCGCGCCTGCGCCTTCTGCAACGTGCGCACCGGCATGCCGAACCCTCTGGATCCGGCGGAACCGCAGAACGTCGCCGAGGCCGTGGCGAAGCTCGGCTTGGAGCATGTGGTCATCACGTCAGTCGATCGGGACGACCTGCCGGATGGTGGGGGCGAGCATTTTGCCCAGGTCATCCGCGCCATCCGTGCCAAGACGCCGGTAACGACGATCGAGGTGCTCACGCCCGATTTCCTGCGCAAGGAGGGAGCGCTCGAGACGGTCGTCACGGCGAAGCCCGATGTCTTCAACCACAACCTCGAGACGGTGCCCGGCCTGTACCTCAAGATCCGACCTGGTGCGCGCTACTTCCACTCGCTGCGGCTGCTGCAGCGGGTCAAGGAAATCGATCCGCAGATGTTTACGAAGTCTGGTATCATGGTGGGGCTCGGCGAAGAGCGCGAGCAGGTCCTGCAACTGATGGACGACCTGCGCTCGGCCGACGTCGAATTCCTCACGATCGGCCAGTATCTGCAACCGACGCGCAAGCACGCCGAGGTGAAGCGCTTCGTCACGCCGGAGGAATTCACGGCCTACGAGCGGACGGCATTCGCCAAGGGCTTTCTCATGGTCGCGGCCAGTCCCCTGACGCGGTCTAGCTACCACGCCGGGGACGATTTCTCCCGTCTGCGCGTCGCACGGGAGGCGCAAGGCTGAACCGTCCAGCGACCGCGAGGCGCAGGCCTTTCTCGACGCAGTTGCTGTAGCCTAGCGGTATGCCGACCTTTCGTACCAGACGATCCGTTCCCTTCACGCCGCGGCAGATGTTCGACCTCGTCGCCGACGTCGAGCGCTATCCCGAATTCGTGCCGCTGTGCGAGGGCCTGCGCGTCAAGGAGCGCTCGCGCGTGTCCGGCCACGAAGTGCTGCTGGCCGAAATGGATGTCGGCTATGGCGCGCTGCGCGAGACATTCGGCAGCAAGGTCACGCTTGATGCCGAGACGCCGTGCGTGATGGTCGAATATTTGGACGGCCCGTTCCAGTACCTGGACAATCGCTGGGTCTTCGAGCCGTCACCGGACGGTTGCGATGTCGATTTCTACATCTCCTATGAGCTCAAATCGCTCATGCTGCAGCTCATGGTCGGTGCAGTGTTCGAGCGGGCGTTCCGGCGCTTCTCGGAGGCGTTTGAGCGGCGCGCTCAGCAGATTTACGGCGCACCGCGTTCCGGGGCGCTGACGTCAGCCTGAGGATTCCTCAGGGTGGAACGCCCAGCACCTGGTGCACCAGTTTCAGGGCAGCCGCGACTGACCTGAGGCGGACCTCGGCTCGTCCGACATTTCCGAAGCGGCATTCGAGATGGATGGGAGGCGCACCTTTCCGGGCGGACGCAATATGGACGAGGCCAACGGGCTTTGCAGCACAGCCGCCGCCTGGACCAGCGACACCGGTGACAGCTACCGAAACGTCGGCCAGCGAATACGCAATGGCTCCCGTCGCCATGGCAAGAGAGACTTCGCGGCTGATTGCACCGTGCGCGGCAATAAGCCGGGCATCGACGCCGATCATCTGGGATTTGGCTGCGTTGGAATAGGTGATGAACCCGCGCTCGACAACGTCGGACGATTCCGGGATTTCCGTCAGCAGTGCTAAGATTAGACCGCCGGTACAACTCTCCGCGGCCACGAACTTCAGTCGGCGGCTGCGTAAGGCATCCAGCAGCGTTGAAGCGTCAGCCTTCAGGGGTTCGGGGAACATATCGCCTCAAACTTCGCGATTGAATCCGCATAACAACGGATAAGCACGAAGAAGGCTAGTCAGCATCCCGGAAGATGACAACTCTCAGGCGACGGCAAGACGCTCAGCGTGCTGCACGAGATCGTCGAGCGTCGCACGGCTGTCCCGGCCCATGACCTCGGTCGCGCGCTTCTGTGCCGCCTGCCAGACGGGATAGGCCTCTTTGATCACTAGCTGGCCCTTGGAGGTCAGATGCAGTCCGCGTCCGCGGCGACCAGCGGGCGGGTCCATGTTGATATGGCCAAGCGCCAGCAATCGCTTCAAATTGCGGGACAATGTCGATTTCTCGATGTCCAGCGTGAAGCCGATTTCGGCAGCAGTAATGCCATCCTGCTGGGCCAGCTGCGTCAGCAGCGTGAACTGGCTGGCGGTGATGCCGTGCGATCGCAGCGCATCGTCATACACTCGTGTCACGATGCGGCTCAACTGTCGCACACGCGTTGCGATGCATGATTCAGACGTGAGCGACGCGATGCTGGCTAGGTCGGCCGGTGTTCCCGGACCCGTCGGCGTCATAATGTTCATAGGCTTTCCGTCCCCGTCTCATCCGAGGTCATGCAGAAAAAACATGCTACGATTCGGGCCGGCCAGACAATGACGGATCGGCCACGCTGCCGGTCCAACGCAACTTTAGGGAGAAACGATGAAGATTGAGGAGGTGCGCACGCACGTGCTGGAGGCACCCCTGTCGGAGCCGTTTGCGTGGTCATTCAATAGAACGGCCGTGCGCAGCACGTGCATCGTCGAAATCGTAGCGCAAGATGCCACGACGGGATGGGGCGAATGCTTCGGTCCCGCGGCGCTCAACGCGGCAATCGTGGCGGCCTACCGCCCCTATCTCATCGGCCAGGATGCGCTGGCGACCGAGCGCATCTGGCAGACCCTCTACAACTCGTTCCGCGATCAGGGCCAGAAGGGCCTTGCCATTACCGCCTTGTCCGGGGTGGACATCGCGTTATGGGACCTCAAGGGACAGCATTTCGGCGCGCCGGTGCATCAGCTCATGGGCGGCCCGCTGCGGCGCGAGGTCAGGGCCTACGCCACGGGAACGTACCGACGCGAGAGCGGCGATCCTCTCGACTATGTCTGCCGCGAGGTCGCGGGATACGTGCGTGAAGGCTTCTCCGCCGTGAAGCTCAAGATCGGCTTCGATGTGGTTGAGGATGTCCGCCTGATCGAAGCGGTGCGCGAAACCATCGGGCCGAACATCGGCCTTATGCTCGACGCCAACCACGGCTACGACGTTGTCGAGGCCATCGCGCTGGGCCGGCGCGTCGCGCACCTCGACATCGGCTGGTTCGAGGAGCCGGTCGTGCCGGAGGAGCTGACTTCCTACGCGGAGGTACGGCGGGGGCAGCCGATCGCGGTTGCGGGCGGCGAATGCGAGTTCACCCGCTGGGGGTTTCGCGACATCCTGACCCGCCGAGCCATGGACATCCTGCAGCCCGACACGTGTGCGGCCGGCGGCCTGTCCGAATGCAAGAAGATCTCGGATATGGCGACCGCCTTCGGCGTGCGCTACATCCCGCACGTGTGGGGAACCGGCATCGGGCTGGCGGCGGCGCTGCAGCTCCTGGCCGTCATTCCGCACACGCCGCCGCGCCATACGCCGCGCGAGCCGCTGCTGGAATTCGACCGCTCCGAGCATCCGTTCCGGCAGGCGGTGCTGCAGGGCGAACTCGAGCATGCGGGCGGAGTCGTGCGCATCCCGGACGGGCCGGGTCTCGGCATCAAGGTCGACCGCGCCGCGATCGAGCGGTTCAAGGCGCACCCGAAGACGGCAGGATAACGGTGGCCGTCGCCATGGCGGCGATGCCTTCGCGGCGCCCAGTGAAGCCGAGCCCTTCCGTCGTGGTGGCCTTCACGCCGACGCGGACGACGGCAATCCCCAGAATCGCGGCGATGCGCTCGCGCATGGCCTGACGATGCGGCGCAATCTTGGGTGCTTCGCAGAGAAGGGTAACATCGACGTTCGAGATCGTGCCGCCCAGCGCGACGACGCGGCGGCACGCGTCCGACAGGAAAAGGTGGGACGCTGCACCTTTCCAGTGTGCGTCGGATGGCGGAAAGTGCTGGCCGATGTCACCGTCCCCGATGGCGCCGAGCAGGGCATCGGTGAGCGCGTGGAGTCCGACGTCGGCATCGGAATGTCCTTCCAGGGCATGGGTGTGCGCGATCCTGACGCCGCACACCCAAACGCCATCGCCGGTCGTGAAGCGATGCACATCGAAGCCCGTGCCGGTGCGAACATCGGGCACGACGTTGAGCGCATGCGCACGCTGGGCCAAGGCCAGATCCTCCGCTGTGGTGATCTTGACGTTGCGTGCGCTGCCGGGAGCCACAGCGACGCGGAGCCCGTGCCATTCGGCCACCGCCGCATCGTCGGTAAAGTCGTTCCGCCCGGCTGCCTCGGCCGCGCGATGTGCGGCGAGGATAGCCGGAAAATGAAATCCCTGGGGTGTCTGCGCGCGCCAGAGGCCCGTCCGCTCGACGTTCCGCGTAATGAGGCCGGTGTCGTCGGCGTGCTTCAGGGTGTCGGTGACGGCGAGCGCGGAAATGGCTCCGGCATGCGTGTCGAGGGCGGACAGAACGTCGAGCAGCAGACGCGCGTCCACGAACGGGCGTGCGGCATCGTGGATGAGAACCCGGTCGGGCGCGCAGGCGCATAAGGCCTCCAGGCCGTTGAGCACCGACCGCTGCCGCGTCGCGCCGCCGGGGCAGGGGGGCAGTAACTTGTCGGCACCGGCTGGGATCTCTGCGGCGTAGTAGCCGGCGTCGTCAGGATGGATGACGACCGCGACAAAGTCTATTGCCGGGTGCTCAAGAAAGACGGCCAGCGTCCGCGCCAGCACAGACCGCCCGCCGATGTGCGCGTATTGCTTGGGAAGGTCAGCCACACCGGGGCCGGAGGCGCGTGTTCCACGCCCTGCGGCGACGATCAATGCAGCGTTCGGCACGGGTCTGCCCTGGGTCCAGAGGGGACCGGGTTGTCTTACGCAGTCCGCGCGGGCGCCGCAACAGCTCAGGGGATCGATCAATTTCGCGCTTGCGAAAAGGCCGCCTCTTGCATAGGCTGCTTAAATATAGTGCAGAAAGTTTGAGTGCCCAAAGACTAGGCAATGACCGACCCAGCGCCGGTACAGAGACCGTCAACACCCCTGGCGATTGGGCCGCATGCGCTTGAAAACCGTGTGCTTCTGGCGCCCATGTCTGGCGTCTCGGACCTTCCGTTCCGGCGCCTGGCACACCGCCTCGGTGCTGGGCTGGTGGTGTCTGAGATGGTGGCGAGCCAGGAGCTGGTGCGTGATCGGCCCGACGTCGTTCGCCGCGCCACGGGGCGTGACCTAGCCCCCTTCGTCATACAACTCGTTGGCTGTGAAGCAGGCTGGATGGCCGAGGGCGCCCGCGTCGCCGAGGGGCTCGGTGCCCAGATCATCGACATCAACATGGGATGTCCGGCACGCGAGGTGACCGGCAAGCTGTCCGGCAGCGCGCTCATGCGGGATCTCGATCATGCCGTCGGGCTGATATCGGCTGTCGCCGGCGCGGTCACGGTCCCCGTCACGCTCAAGATGCGCCTGGGCTGGGACGACAAAACCCGCAACGCTCCAGAGCTTGCGCGGTGCGCTGAAGCGGCCGGCGTCAAGCTGGTGACGGTGCACGGCCGCACGCGCTGCCAGTTTTTCAAGGGACGCGCGGACTGGTCCGCCGTGCGCGCCATCAAAGAGGCCGTGCACATCCCCGTCGTCGTCAACGGCGACATCGTCACGCCGCAGGACGCCGCGCACGCACTGGAGGCCTCCGGCGCGGATGCGGTGATGGTCGGCAGAGGCGCATACGGCGCGCCCTGGCAGCCGGCGCGCATCGCAGCATTTCTGCAGGACGGCGTCGATCCAGGTCCACCGTGCCTTCAGGAGCAGGGCGCCATCGCTCTCGAGCATCTGGATGCCATGCTGACGCACTACGGCACGTTCCTTGGGCTACGCAACGCGCGCAAGCACATCGGCTGGTATCTCGCGCAAAGCGGCACCGAGGAGCGGGTCGTGAAGACGTGGCGCCGGCACCTGTGCACGGAGGAGGTCGGCACGCGGCTCGTTGCCGAGTTCGCGCGTTTCTATGCTCAAGCCGGTGACGCCCCTCCCGCAGAGATGGTCGCATGAGCGGGGAAAGCGTCCAGCCTCGTTCCGTGCTGGCGCCGCCGGGGCGCCGCCACATCGAGCACGACGTGCTGCTCGGCGCGTTGCCGCATCCAATCCTCGTCCTCGCGGAGGACGAGCGCATCATCTACGCCAATGGTGCGGCGGAAGTTTTCTTCCAGGCCAGCCAGGCCATGCTGAAGCGTCAGACGCTTGAGGAGGTGGTCGTCTTCGGATGTCCGCTCGTGGCGCTGGCGCGGCAGGTGCGCCGCTCGGGTGCAACAGTCAACGAATACGGCGTGGAGATCGGCACGCCCAAGGTGCAGACCCCGCGGCTCGTCGACATCTACGGCGGGCCGATGCCGGATGCTACCGAATTGACGGTTTTAATGCTGCAGCAACGGTCCATGGCCCAGATGATCGAGCGGCAGTTGACGCATCGCGCCGCGGCCCGATCCGTATCGGGGCTAGCCGCCGTCCTTGCCCACGAGATCAAGAACCCGCTGTCGGGCATTCGCGGCGCCGCGCAACTACTCGAGCCCGGATTGTCGGACGAGGACCGCGGCCTGGCGCAGCTGATCTGCGCCGAGACGGACCGCATCCGCAACCTCGTCGACCGGATGGAGGTGTTCGGCGACGAGCGGCCACTCGATACCGAGCCAGTCAACATCCATTCCGTGCTCGATCATGTGAAGAAACTCGCGGAAACGGGCTTTGCCCGCGACGTGCGCGTGGTCCAACAGTACGATCCCTCGCTGCCGCATGTGCCGGGGCATCGCGACAAGCTGGTCCAGGCGTTTCTCAACCTCGTCAAGAACGCCGCCGAGGCGATCGCCGAAGGCACCGAGGCCGGCCGTATTGTCCTGACTACGGCGTTTCGTCCCGGGGTCCGGCTTTCCGTTCCCGGAACGGGTGCGCGGGTCGCTTTGCCCCTGTGCATCGAGGTCGAGGACAACGGGGCCGGCGTGGCCGAGGGCGTCAAGCCGCACCTGTTCGACCCATTCGTGACCACGAAGCGCAAGGGTACGGGTCTCGGGCTCGCGCTGGTCGCCAAGATTGTCGGCGATCACGGCGGTATCATCGAATGCGAATCCGAACCCAAGCGTACAGTTTTCCGGGTGCTGCTGCCCATGCAGGACCGCAGTTCACGCCCGCTCAGAGGAGCTCGATAGGTCATGGCGCGCGGCACAATTCTCATTGCCGATGATGATGCGGCCATCCGGACCGTGCTCAACCAGGCGTTGGCGCGGGCCGGATACTCACCGCGCGCGACCGGCAACGCGGCGACCCTGTGGCGCTGGGTGTCGCAGGGCGAAGGCGACATCGTCATCACCGACGTGATCCTGCCGGATGAAAACGGCTTCGATCTGCTCCCGCGCATCAAGAAGCAGCGGCCGGAGCTGCCCGTCATCGTCATGAGCGCGCAGAATACCCTCATGACGGCGATCACGGCGACGGAGCGGGGCGCCTACGAGTACCTGCCCAAGCCGTTCGACTTGAGCGAGCTCGTCAGCGTCGTCGGCCGGGCGCTGGCTGAGCCGGGGCGGCGCCGCGAACGGCCGGCCGAGACCGAGAACGAAGAGCTGCCGCTGATCGGCCGGTCGCCGGCCATGCAGGAGATTTATCGCGTCCTGGCGCGCCTCACGCAGACAGACCTGACGGTCATGATCACCGGCGAGTCCGGCACCGGCAAGGAGCTTGTCGCGCGCGTGCTGCACGACTTCAGCAAACGCCGGGCCGGTCCGTTCGTCGCGCTCAACATGGCCGCCATTCCGCGCGAGCTGATCGAGAGCGAGCTGTTTGGCCACGAGAAGGGTGCGTTCACTGGCGCCCAGGCGCGCACGCAGGGCCGGTTCGAGCAGGCCGAAGGCGGCACGCTGTTCCTCGACGAGATCGGCGACATGCCGATGGAGGCCCAGACCCGGCTGCTGCGCGTGCTGCAGGAGGGCGAGTACACGACCGTCGGTGGCCGCACAGCTATCCGCACCGACGTGCGCATCATCGCAGCGACGCATCGCGACCTGCGCAACCAGATTCAGCAGGGCCTGTTCCGCGAGGACCTGTACTATCGGCTGAACGTCGTCCCGCTGCGTTTGCCGCCACTGCGCGAGCGCCTCGAGGACATCGGCGATCTTGCCCGGCATTTCCTCCGGCACGCCGCCAAAGAGGGGCTGGGCCAGCGCTCGATGGCGGCCGGTGCCATAGATCGGCTAAAGCGCCATTCGTGGCCGGGCAACATCCGCGAGCTCGAGAACCTGGTGCGCCGCGTTGCAGCTCTGTACAGCCAGGACACGATTTCGGCCGAGATCGTGGATGTGGAGCTGACCGACGTGTCGTCGGTTCCACACCTCGATGAGGCCTCGGGCTCGTCGAAAGAGCTCAACGAGCTGGTCGAGCGGCATCTTGCCGAGTATTTTTCCGGCTTTGGCAAGGACATGCCACCACCGGGACTCTATCGCCGCGTGATCCGGCAGGTGGAGCTGCCGTTGATCACGGCGGCTCTGGCAGCGACCCGGGGCAACCAGATCCGCGCTGCCGAGCTGCTCGGCCTCAATCGAAATACCTTGCGCGAGAAGATCCAGGCCCTGGATATCCAAGTTTACAAGGGACCGCAGGGGTAGTTCACGAGCCTTTGCTCCAGGCACCCTTGACGCTGGGCCTTATCCCCGGTAATCGGGGCAATGTCGCGAAAATGTCACAGTTTCGATGTGCATTGGTGCCGCTTTGCGCCAATTCGGCCAAGGCTGCCTTGCCTCCGTAGCCGACTGCCGATGCAACTTTCGCACGTGCCACAACCCTGCATGGCCAAAGCCCACCGATGACGTCAAACGACGACAGCCCTGACAAGCCGCTCGATGAGGGCTTCGACGAGGACGCCACGATTGCGGGCACGGGGCACCGGGCGTTCTGGATCGGGCTGGTCTTCGTCGTGCTCTCGGTCGTCTGGGGTGTCGCCACCTATTTCATCCTGACGAACCTGACGCCGATCGCGCCGAGCGACGAGGTGGCGGTTTTCGTCCTTTTCATCAACGTGCTGCTGATCCTGGCCATGTCCGCCGTGCTCGGCTGGCAGGTCTTGCGCATGTGGCGAGCCTGGCGCAAACGAATTCCCGGGGCGCGGATCCACGCCCGCATCGTCGGTCTGTTCACGATCATCGCCGCGCTTCCCGCTATTCTCCTGGCGCTGGCGGCCACGACCACGTTTTCCCGCGCGCTCGACAGCTGGTTCGCCAATCAGACCCGCGCGATCGTCGCCAATTCGCTCGACGTGGCGAACGCCTATCTGGAGGAGCACGGCCAGGTCATCCGTACCGATATCGTCAATATGGCCAAGGACCTCAACGACGCCGCCGATCTCGTGAAGGGCAATCCGGCCGAAGACTCCGAAGTGCGCAACCTCATGATGGCCCAGGCGGGGCTGCGCGACTTGTCACTGGTGGCGCTGATCGACGCCAAGGGCGCCGTCCTTTATTCCACGGCTGGGGATACGCGCGTGCGCTATGCGCCGCCGCCCGCCGGCATCATGCAGCAGGCCCAGGAGGGGCACGTCCCGGTCATGCTGGCCGCGCAGAGCAATCGCGTCGCGGCCGTATCGAACCTGACGCGCTATCCGGGCGTGTTCCTGTACACGGCACGCAGTGTGAACCCCAAGGTCGTCGGGCATCTGCGACGCACCGAGGCCGGCGTGTTGGAATACGAGCGTCTGCGGCAGGCCCGCGGCGGTGCGAAGCTGGCGCACGGCCTCATGTATTTCATGATCTCGATGACCGGCGTGCTGGTGGCGATCTGGGTGGGCCTGTGGTTCGCGAGCAAGATCGTGGCGCCCATCCGGCGTCTGATCGGCGCCGCCCAGCAGGTCGCCAAGGGCAATCTGTCGATCGAGTTGCCGCTCAATCGCGGCGAAGGCGATCTGCGGCGGCTGTCCAAGAACTTCAACCACATGACCAAGGAGCTCGGCCGGCAGCATGGCGAGCTCGTCACTGCGAACACGCAATTGACCGAACGCCGTCTGTTCATGGAGGCGGTGCTGTCTAATATCTCCGCCGGCGTCATCGGCCTCGACGCGCGCGGCGACGTGCGACTCGCCAACACCTCGGCGCAGACGCTCCTCAATCTCAAGGCGGAGGATCTGGTCGGCCGTGCCTTGAGCGATGTCGTGCCCGAACTCGCGGCGCTGGTCGAAGCCGATTTGGAGCCCGGACTGAAAGCGCGGGCGCAAAGCCAGATCACACTGTCTATCAACGACGACGACCGGATCTTCTCAGTGCGCGTGACGCGCGAGCATACTGAGGGCAGCGAGGATCAAGGCAGCGTCATCACCTTCGACGACGTGACCGATCTGGTGTCGGCGCAGCGTACGTCCGCTTGGGGTGACGTGGCGCGGCGTATCGCCCACGAGATCAAGAACCCGCTCACACCAATCCAGTTGTCTGCCGAACGGCTCAGGCGCAAGTACGGCGCGGTCATCCGGGACGACCGCGATACGTTCGAGAAGCTGACCGACACCATCGTGCGTCAGGTCGGCGACATCAAAACCATGGTGGACGAATTCGCGTCGTTCGCCCGCATTCCCAAACCGCAGATGGACCGGCACGACTTGCGCGAGGTCGTGTTGGAGCCGATGATCCAGTACCGCGAAATCCATCCTGCCATTCGCTACGTGATGAACCAGCCGCCCGAGCCCATCGTCATTTCGTGTGATCGCCGGCTGCTGGCGCAGGCCCTCACCAACCTGGTCAAAAACGCGACAGAGTCCGTCGAGGCCGCGGCCGCCGCTCCGGGATGCGATCCAGGTTGGAGTGGTTTTGTGGAAACGGTCTTGCGCCGCAACGGCAACCGCGTCGAAATCGAAGTCATCGACAACGGCATGGGTCTGCCCCGGCAAAACCGGACCAAGCTGCTCGAGCCTTATGTCACGACCAAAGGGAGCAAGGGCACCGGGCTCGGCCTGGCAATTGTCCAGAAGATCGTCGAACAGCACGGTGGAACGCTGGCGCTGGAAGATGCGCCAAAGACGCCGGACCGAACGCAAGGTGCTCTCGTGCGGATCTCGCTACCCGTCCACGAGGGGGCGGAGCACAGCCTGCAAGCCAACGAGAAGGCCCGATCGTCTGCCACGGCGACTGAGGCTACGGTGAACTGAGGTTGGGGAGATACCGATGCCGTCTGACATCCTGATCGTCGACGACGAAGCCGATATTCGCGATCTCGTTTCGGGAATTCTCGAGGACGAGGGGCACAACACGCGGTTGGCGCGCGATGCCGATGAGGCCTTGAAGTCGATCGAAGAGCGGCGGCCGCACCTGGTCGTGCTCGATATCTGGCTGCAGGGAAGCCGGCTCGACGGACTGGAGGTGCTGTCGGTCATCAAAAAGGAGCACCCCGACCTTCCGGTGGTGATCATTTCGGGGCACGGCAACATCGAGACGGCCGTCACCGCCATCCGGCGCGGGGCCTACGACTACATCGAGAAGCCCTTCAAGGCCGACCGTTTGCTGCTCGTGACGCTTCGAGCGCTCGAAGCCTCCCAGCTGCGCAGGGAGGTGCGGGAGCTCAGAGAACGGTCGACGCACAGCTCCGAAATGGTCGGCAAGTCGGCAGCCATCAACCAGCTGCGGCATCAGCTCGACAAGGTGGCCCCGACCAACAGCCGCATCCTGATCCGGGGATCCTCGGGCGCCGGAAAGGAATTGTCAGCGCGCGTCATCCACACCAAATCGCAACGCGCCGACGGACCCTTCGTCGTACTCAACGCCGCGGCCATGGCGCCCGACCGGGTCGAGGAAGAATTGTTCGGAACTGAGGACCGCGGCGGTCCGCGCAAGGTCGGCGCGCTGGAGGAGGCGCATGGCGGCACGCTCTACATCGACGAAATCGCCGACATGCCCATGGAGACGCAGGGCAAGGTTTTGCGCGTGCTTGTCGAGCAGAAGTTTCAGCGCATCGGCGGCGGACCGAAAGTCGCCGTCGACGTGCGCATCATCTCCTCGACGAGCCGCGACCTCGAGCGCGAAATGCAGGAAGGGCGCTTCAGGGAAGACCTCTTTCATCGGCTCAACGTGGTGCCGCTGCGCGTTCCGGGCCTTGCGGAGCGCCGCGACGACATCCCGGCGCTGATCGACTATTTCGTGCAGCAGGTGGCCACGGCTTCCGGCCTGGCCCCGCGCAAGATCGGCGACGACGCGATCGCAGTGCTGCAGGCGCACGACTGGCCCGGCAACGTGCGCGAGCTGCGCAACAACATCGAGCGCCTGATGATCCTCGCGGGCGGAGAGCCTGGAACCATGATTACGGCAGAGATGCTGCCCGAGGAGATCGGCTCGAACGTACCGTTGCCGGTCAATGGCGGCGCAGAGCATTTGATGTCATTGCCGCTACGCGAGGCGCGGGAGATCTTCGAGCGCGAGTATCTGCTGGCGCAGATCAATCGCTTCGGCGGCAACATTTCGCGCACGGCGGAGTTCGTGGGCATGGAGCGATCGGCCCTGCACCGCAAGCTGCGCGCGCTGGGTGTCAGCTCGGATCAACGGTCGGGCGAGCAGCGCGCGAGCTGACGCTTGCCTGGCCGCAAATCAAATCGAGGGGCACGGCATGACCACCCGGACTGTGTACGTCAACGGCCGGTATCTTGCGTATGCCGAGGCGGCGATTCACGCCGAGGATCGCGGCTTCCAGTTCGGCGACGCGGCGTACGAGGTCTGTGAGGTGCGGCATGGGCGGCTCATCGACGAAGAACGGCACATGCAGCGGCTCAAGCGATCACTGGGTGAGCTTCGCATCGCCGAGCCGATGCTGGCGGGCGCGTGGGCGCGCGTCATGCGCGAGACGATCCGGCGCAATCGGGTAACGGACGGCCTCGTCTATCTGCAGGTGTCGCGGGGTGCCAGCCCGCGCGACTTTCTGTTTCCGCCGGCCGGCACGGAGCCCACCGTCGTCTGCCTGGCGCGTCGCATACCAAAGGGCAAGGGCGATACAACTGCTGCCAAGGGCATCGCCATCAAGACCGTGCCCGATATCCGCTGGTCCCGCTGCGACATCAAGACGGTGATGCTGCTGCCCTCATCGCTCGCCAAGGAAGCGGCGCGCGCCGAGGGCGCAAACGATGCGTGGTTCGTCGACGCCAAGGGCTTCGTCACCGAGGGCGCATCGTCCAATGCCTGGATCGTGGACAAGGACGGCCGCCTCGTGACGCGCGCCGTCGACCAGTCGATCCTGCGCGGCGTGACTCGCACGACGCTTGCTGACCTTCTGCGGCGCGAGGGCGTTGCATTCGTGGAACGGCCGTTTACCGTCGAGGAGGCCAAGCAGGCCCGCGAAGCGTTTCTCACATCGGCCACCAGCGTGGTGATGCCCATCGTGGCCATCGACGGAAAAGCAATCGGCAACGGTGAGCCCGGGTTGCTCACCTTGCGGCTGCGTGAAACGTTCCATCAGCAAGCGCAGGTCGCAGATCGGTGAGCCGGAGACCGGTTGCGTGCACGGCCAATCCGGTCTAGGTCATCCGCCTTCAAAGCTGTTTTGCCGACCCCGTGGGAGTGTTACTCTTCTCGCGCAAGAGGTGCGGAACCCGTCGCCGCACTAAAAAATAGACACAACAAAAAAGAGAAACTGCCATGGCTGCTGAACGTGCACAGAGCCTCCAGGATACCTTCCTCAATCACGTCCGCAAGAACAAGACGCCCCTCACGATTTTTCTGATAAACGGCGTCAAGCTGCAGGGGATTGTCACGTGGTTCGACAATTTCTGCGTCTTGCTGCGGCGTGACGGCCATTCGCAACTGGTCTATAAGCATGCGATCTCGACCATCATGCCGGGCCAGCCGGTCCATCTGATGGATCAGGAGCCCTCGGAAGCCCAGCAAGGTTAGCGGCCCTCATCGCAGAGTCAGACGAGCATAAGCAGTCACGCATCAATCGCGATGGCGTCACGCATGCCAGAGCGCAGACGCGTGCGCTTGTGCTCGTGCCGGACCTGCGCCGGCACGTGCGCGCGGGCAACGGTGCTGGTCCCGGCGCCGTCTCGCACAGCCTCGAGGATCGGCGTGCCGAGGCGCGGGGCCTGGCGGAAGCCATCAGCCTGGACGTGCGCGACGCCGTTGTCGTTCCGGTGCCCGCGCCGCGGCCGTCCACGCTGTTTGGATCGGGCAAGGCGCGCGAGATCGGCGCGTGGATCGCGGCAGAGAAGATTGAGCTCGCGATCGTCGATCATGCCGTCACGCCGGTGCAGCAGCGCAACCTGGAGCGCGACTGGGACTGCAAGGTCCTCGATCGCACGGGACTGATCCTGGAAATCTTCGGCCGCCGTGCGCAGACCCGCGAAGGCAGCCTGCAGGTGGAGCTGGCGCACCTGACCTATCAACGGAGCCGGCTGGTTCGAAGCTGGACCCATCTTGAACGTCAGCGCGGCGGTTACGGCTTCCTCGGCGGCCCCGGCGAAACGCAGATCGAGACGGATCGCCGCTTGATCCAGGAGCGGATCGAGAAGATCCGCGAGGAGCTCGGCGTCGTCGTCAAGACGCGCACGCTGCACAGGGCCGGGCGGCAGCGCGTGCCGTATCCCGTGGTCGCCATCGTCGGCTACACGAACGCGGGCAAGTCGACGCTCTTCAATCGCATCACGGGCGCCGGCGTGCTGGCCGAGGATCAGGTGTTCGCGACGCTCGATCCGACCATGCGCGAGGTCCGGCTGGCAAGCGGCCGCCGCATCATCCTTTCCGACACGGTCGGTTTCATCTCGGATCTGCCGACCATGCTCGTGGCAGCGTTCCGCGCGACGCGGGAAGAGGTCATCGAGGCCGATCTGATCCTGCACGTTCGCGACATCAGTCATCCCGAGCACGAGGCCCAGCGCGCCGATGTCGAGCGTGTGCTGCAGGATCTGGGCGTCGATACGATCGGATCGGACAGCAACGTAACGGAAGTCTGGAACAAGATCGACCGGCTTGCACCGCAGGAGCGTGAGGAGCTTGCCAATGCGCTTCCGCGCGCATCATACACGCCGGTTCTCGTTTCGGCTGTCACGGGCGAGGGGATCGACGCGCTGCTCGAGGCGATCGACAGACGGCTTGCGCAGAACAACAAGACGCTGACGATCGAGGTGCCGGCCGAGGCGGGCGCGCTGATGCACTGGCTGCACGGCAACACCGAGGTGCTCGACCGCCAGACCAACGATGCGGGGGCCACGGTCTATCGCATTCGCATTGGCGAGGCGTTGCGTGGACGGCTTGCGGGGCAATTGAAGCGTGCCGGGCTGGCGCCGCCGCCCGTTTAGGGATCGCAACGCTCGCGCGCCTTGGCCTCGTCCCACAACGCATCCATTTCACTCAAGGTCGATTGTGCCGGCGATGAGTCGCGCGCAGAAAGCTGCTCCTCGATGTAACGAAAGCGGCGCACGAACTTCCGGTTGGCGGCGCGCAAGCTCGCCTCCGGGTCGATGGTGAGGTGGCGCGCGACGTTGGCGAGGACAAACAGCAGATCGCCGTACTCTTCCTCGATGGCCTTCTGATCTCCCTTGGAGACGACATCCTCGAGCTCGGCCAGCTCCTCCTTCATCTTGGCGAACACCGGAGCAAGGGATGGCCAGTCGAAGCCCACCTTGGCGGCTTTGTCCTGCAACTTGACGGCGCGCGTCAGGCCCGGCAGGCCGACAGGAACGGCATCGAGCAATCGCTCGGCTGACGGAGATTCGACGCGGGCACGCCGCTCGTCTGCCTTGGCCTTCTCCCAGAAGCCCTTCGGTGCACCGGCGGCTCGCTGCTCGGACGTGCCGAACACATGGGGATGGCGGCGCACCATCTTGTCGGAGACCGCAGCGGCCACATCGGCGAAGGAGAAGGCGCCCTGCTCCTCGGCCATGCGCGCGTGATAAACCACCTGCAACAGCAGATCGCCGAGTTCCTCCTTGAGGTCGGACATGTGGCTGCGGTCAATCGCATCAGCCACCTCGTAGGCTTCCTCGATCGTGTAGGGTGCGATGGTGGCGAAGGTCTGTGCCAGGTCCCACGGGCAGCCGGTGCCCGGCGTCCGCAGCGTCGCCATGATGTCGAGCAGGCGGCGGAGCTGGCCGGCGGCGGACACGTCAGGATCCGGCATGGGGTGAGATCCTTTTCATGATGATGTTCGGGCGGGCTGATAGCATGAAATCAACCATTGTGGAGCACGCCCGGCGCCGGAGCCTTGTCTGGGCCGGGGTCTTGCTGGCGGCGCTGGCGCTGCTGACGGGCGCGGCGCGGGCCGAGAACACGCAGGATGTGCAGATCAACGGGCTCGCCGCCACATTCGTTGCCGGCAAAGGGACAGTAGCGCCGATCGGCGCGGTGATCATCGCGGGCTCGGGCCCAACCGATCGCAACGGCAACAGCGTGCTGGGGCTCAGGACCGACACGTACCGGTTGCTTGCTGAAGCCCTGGCGGAGCGCGGCATCTCGTCGGTGCGCTACGACAAGCGCGGCGTGGCTGGGAGCGCTGCCGCGGCGATGAGCGAGGCGGCGTTGCGTGTCACAAACATGGCCGACGACGCGGTGACGGTCGTCAATTGGCTGCGCGCCCGGCCGGGCCTCCAGTCCGTCGCGCTCCTAGGACACAGCGAGGGCGGCATGCTGGCGCTGCTCAGCGTGAGCAAGGTCAAGCCCGCGGCTATCGTGCTGCTGTCGACGCCCGGCAGGCGGCTCGGCAGCGTCCTGCGCGAGCAGTTCTCACGGCCCGGCAACCATCCGGCGACGTCGGCCGAAGCCCTGCGCATCCTAGCGGCGCTCGAGCGCGGCGAGGATGTTGTCGACGTCAGTCCGCAGCTGCAGGCAGCCTTCCGGCCCAGCGTGCAGCCGTATCTCAGGTCGCTCATGGTGATCGATCCGGCAGCGCTGGCCGCCAAGACCTCGCAGCCGATGTTGATTGTCGGGGGAGGGCGCGACATCCAGGTCGGCAAGAGCGACTTCGACGGGCTCCTGGCCGCACGCACCGATGCGGTGGCGTACTGGGACCCGGGCATGGGCCACACCCTGAAGGATGCCGGGCGCACCGCGCAGGCGCTACAGCGGGCCTATGCCGATCCGAGTATGCCGCTCTCGACGGGACTTGCCGAGCGGATCGCTGATTTCATTCTGGTGCGGCAGCGGTAGCTCCGTCCGGACGACAGACTGTGGCGGCGTCCTGCATCATCGTCGTTCGCATAATATATATTATGGAAATGCAAGTGTATAACAATCCTTTAATCAATGGCTAGATGGCGCTTCCGACCTATCTCCCTGGCTTCTCGCCCTTTTCGTACTTGTCAGCCACCAGCCGATCCAGAAGCCGAACGCCCCAGCCGCCGCCCCAGCTCTGGTTGATGTCGCTGCGCGTCGTGTCCATGCCCGTGCCGGCGATGTCGAGATGCGCCCACGGCGTGTCCTTGATGAAGCGCTGGATGAACTGAGCGCCGGTGATGGCCCCGCCATAGCGGCCGCCGATGTTCTTCATGTCGGCGGTCTTGCTGTCGATGAGCTTGTCGTAGGCCTTGGCGAGCGGCATGCGCCAGACCTTTTCGCCCGTCACCGTGCCGGCCTCGAAAAGCTCGGCGGCGAGCCGGTCGTCGTTGGAGAACAGGCCGGCGTACTCCTTGCCTAGCGCCACGATGATGGCGCCGGTCAACGTGGCGAGATCGACGATGAAGCGCGGCTTGAACCGCTCCTGCGCATACCAGACCACATCGGCCAGCACGAGACGGCCTTCGGCATCGGTGTTGTGCACCTCGATGGTCTGGCCTGACATCGCCTTGACGATATCGCCGGGGCGCTGGGCCTTGCCCGACGGCATGTTCTCGACTAGGCCGATCAGGCCGATGGCGTTCACCTGGGCCTTGCGGCCAGCGAGCGCCTGCATCAGCCCGGCGACGCACGCGCCGCCGGCCATATCGCCCTTCATGTCCTCCATGCCGCCGGCAGGCTTGATCGAGATGCCTCCGGTATCGAACACCACACCTTTGCCGACAAAGCAGATGGGCTTGGCCTTCTTGGATTTGGCGCCGTGCCACTGCATGACGATAACGCGCGGCGGCCGGTCGCTGCCCTGCGCCACACCAAGCAGCGCGCCCATGCCAAGCTTCTCGAGCTCGTCTTGCCCATGGACCTCGATTTCAAGACCGAGGCGGGTGAGCGGCTGCACCCGCTCGGCAAATTCAACCGGCCCCAGCGCGTTAGCGGGCTCGTTGACGAGATCGCGCGCGAGGAAGACGCCCTCCGCCACCGGGCGCAGGCGCTCGAAGGCGACTTTGGCAGCGTTCGGGTCAGCACACAGGATCTGCAGGCTCGCCAGGCGGCGCAGGGGTTCGCTATTTCCGTTCGTCTCGTCCTCGGGGCGCGACCGGTATTTATTGAACGTGTAGCTTCTGAGCAGTGCACCGTAGGCGAGCATAGCTGCAAGCTCAGAGGGTGCCTCCTCGGCGGCGGGAACCTCGGCGACGATGGTCGCGTCCGCGCCCTTGCGGGCCGTAATCTGGGCAAACGCAAGACCGCCGAGGCCGACCCAGTCCAGCTCCTTGAGATCGGAGCCGGTGCCGATCCCGATGACAACCAGGCGCGTGATGTCCAAGCGGTCGGGCGCGAGGATCTCGATCGTGCTGCGGGCCCGCGCCTTGAAGTCGGCCGCCGCGGCGGCCTTGATGAGCTTGCCCTGAGCCTTGTCGTTGAGCTGGCGGCCGATGGTGCCGAGCGCGACATCGGGTCCGGCCAGCAGAACGACCGTTTGGGCAGGCTTCGCATCGAGCGCAGCAAACGTAATGTCGAGCAGATCGGTCATGGGACAGGTCCAAATGGGCTTTGCAAGGCGGCCGGGCGCAACTGCAGCCGCACCGATCCATGAAGATGGATCGACGCCCTGCAACCCGAGCGACGGGCGGGACTACGAAGATGGGGGAAGCTTAGAGCCTTAGACCAGAATGACAAGGCATCGGGCAGCGTGCTTTCCTTGCCAACCCTGCAGGGAAGTTGCTGCGGGTGGGCCGAAAGTCCCAAAAAGGGCTGAATCTCCACTGACACAGGGAGCATCGGGCAGCCGCGCGTCGAGGGATGATTGCGCTGCGATGTCTGCTCGTAAGGGGACGAGTTCATGTTGGCCGGTCGGGATGGGGAAGTGCTAGGAGGGTGCCGGCTTGGCACCACACCTGCACGTGCCGCTGCACCCCGGCCGGAACGCCTCATGGCGTGGCAGCCCGGCCCGCCATGATGGGATTTGGGACCATTTTCTCGCGCTACGTTTTTCGCCAGTCGGGCGGCGCGCTGCTGCTCATCCTCCTGTCCCTTTCCGGTGTGGTCTGGATCGCGTTGGCTCTGCGCCAACTGAACCTTGTGACCACGCAGGGACAGGAAACGTGGATGTTCGTCAAGATGACGCTGCTGGCGCTGCCCAATCTAATGGCGCTGGTCGCACCGCTGGCGCTGCTCGTCGCGGTCATTCACGTGCTCAATCGCCTGAATGGCGATAGCGAGCTGATTGTGGTGACGGCGGCCGGCGCGACGGTGTGGAATGCGGCGCGTCCGCTGCTGGTGGTGGCACTCCTCGTCTCTGCGGCGGTGACGTTCGTGAACCACATCGGCATGCCGTGGAGCCTGCGCCTGCTGCGCGACTACGTCATTCAGGTGCGCACAGATCTCATCACGCAGGTCATTCAGCCCGGACGCTTCTCGAGCCCCGAGAACAACCTGACCTTCCATATTCGCGAGCGCTCGCTCGACGGCGAGCTGCTTGGGCTCATCATGCACGATGCCCGGGATGACAAACAGGTCGTGACATTCCTGGCTGAGCGCGGCCGCATCATCAAGCAGGATGAAAGCGCCTATCTCTTAATGCAGACCGGGCACATTCTGCGGCGCACGAGCGTGACCGAGCCGATCCACATCGTGGCGTTCGATCGCTACGCGGTGGATCTGGCGCGCTTCGAGGCTAAGGAAGAGGGCGTAACGCTCAAGCCGCGCGAGCGCTACCTCGGAGAACTGGTGCGCCCCGCTCCCGACGACTGGTTCCATCGGCATCAGCCCGGGCAGCTCCGCGCCGAGTTGCATGAGCGATTGTCCAGTCCGTTGTATCCGTTCGCTTTTGTGCTGATAGCGATTGCCTTCGTCGGACAGGCACAGACGACGCGGCAAAACCGCATCGAGAGCATTGTGCTGGCGTTCCTCGTGGCTGCAGGACTGCGGCTGGGCGGGTTGGCCGCGACCAATCTGGTCTCGGTGCGGGCCTCGGCCGTGCCAATCGTCTACGCCTTGCCCATTGTCGCCATCATCCTGGCGGTGGTGGTGGCCCAGCGCCGCATGCGACCACGCCAAGGCTCCAAGTTGGGGCAACTCATGGGGGGCGGGATGGAGCGCATCTCGGGCGCCGTCACCGCTCTGGCGTTATGGCAACGCATCGCCAACCGGCCCCACGCGAGACTAGGGCCGGGCGTCATTTTGTGGCGCTATGTCGGACGCCGGTTCCTATTGACCATCAGCTCCGCCTTCCTGCTCTGCGCCGTCCTGATCTTCATGATCGACATTGTCGAGTTGCTGCGGCAGGCCGGCAAATACGGCCGCGTTCCGACCATGAGTCTGGCATGGATGGCCCTCTTGCGGCTGCCGGCTTACACCGAAATTCTGCTTCCGTTCTGCGCTCTGGCCGGAAGCATCGGCGCGCTGCTCCTGCTTGGGCGCAAGTCGGAGCTGATCGTCATGCGGGCGGCCGGCATGTCGGTGTGGCAGTTCCTGGCGCCGGGTCTCGTTGTGGCATTCGTCATCGGGGTGCTGGCAGCGGTTGCCTATAGTCCGCTCGCCGCGCACGCCAGGGCCGAGTCCGAAAGGCTGTTTGCATCTACGTTCGGCCGCGAGGCAACCGTGCTCAAGAGCGACGGCAGCGGCGCTTGGTTGCGGCAGGACGGCGCCGATGGCCCCTCCGTGTTGAATGCGGGCGCTGCGGCAGGCGATGGCCGCACGCTCTTCAACCTGACGTTGATCCAATTCGACCGCGACGACCATTTCGTCGAGCGGCTCGATGCGGAGCGCGCCGTGCTCCTCGACGGCTATTGGCATATCGAAAAAGCCAATGTCTCTAAGGTGGGCCGGGAGCCTGAGTTTTTCCAAACCTACGCAGTCAGCACCTTCCTCGCCCCAGAGCGTGTTGCAGATGCTCTCGGCACGGCCATGACCCTCTCGTTCTGGGAACTACCCACCCTGATCGAAATCGCTGAAAAGGCTGGCCTTTCCGCCTCCAGGTTCCGCGTTCAATACGAAACGCTGCTGAGCCGCCCGCTCCTGCTGATGGTTACGGTCCTTTTGGCCGCAACTGTGTCTTTGCGGTCATTCCGCGGGGGTGGGATACAGACTATGGTTATCGTTGGGACGCTTGGGGGATTTAGCTTTTTTCTGCTTTCGGAAGTCTCTCGGCAGGTAGGGATAGCTGGCATCGCTCCGCCCACGGCGGCGGTGTGGGTGCCAGTGGTAGTTGCATGTTTGGGGTCATTAACGGTGCTGCTCCACCAGGAGGACGGCTGAGTTGATGCGTGACGCGCGGACATCGCAAGCCCAAGCCGGCTCTGCGCGCGGTGGTTTTCGCACGCGCCTGGTTGCTCTGCTTGTTGCCGGCGCATGTGTCGTTGCTGGGGCTCCGGCCGGCTACGCTCAGGATCCGAGCATGGCGTCGCGCACCGGCAGCGCCTCCGGCAGCTCTTTTCCGAAGCAGCCGGGCGGCGTCCTGGGCGGGCCCGTCCAGAAGGTCGACAAGACACAGCCGCTCTATCTCCAGGGCGATGAGCTGATCTACGACACGCGCAACAACCGGGTGATCGCCCGCGGCAATGTCGAGATCTACTTCAACAACTACATTCTCACAGGCGACCAGGTCGTCTACGACCAGAACGCCAACACGCTGACCGCGGAAGGCAATGCGCAGCTCAAGGAGCCGAACGGCAACATCGTTCGCGCCGACAAGCTTGTGACATCCGACGATTTCCGCGACGCCTTCGTGCAGAGCCTCAGTGTCGTGTCCAAGGACGACACACGCATCGCCGCGCGGCGTGCGGTTCGCCGCGAAGGCAACGTCACCGAATTCGAGCAGGGCCGGTTCACGCCTTGTAAGAATGACCCGGGCAAGCCGCCGCTGTGGTGCATCAGCGCCGCGCGCATCGTGCACGACCAGCAGGCGGCGACGATCTCCTACACCGACGCTCAGTTCGAGCTGTTCGGCGTTCCCATTTTCTATCTGCCCTACTTCTCCCATCCCGATCCGTCGGTGAAGCGCCGCTCCGGCTTCCTGACGCCCGAGATGGGCAACTCGACCACGCTCGGCTTCACCTCCGAGATGCCCTATTACTTTGCGCTCGCGCCGAACTACGATTTCACCTTCCATCCCATGTACACGTCGAAGCACGGCGCGCTGTGGATGGGCGATTGGCGGCACCGCCTCGCCTTCGGCGATATTCGCGGCCAGTACTCGTTCAAGTTCGCCGGCATCGATCAGGATGCATCGACGCTGGACGACATCGATCCAGCCAAACGAGACCGGCTAGACGGCTGGCGCGGCAGCGTCGAGACGAAGGGCCTGTTCTCCCTGTCGTCGTGGTGGCGCTTCGGATGGGATATCACGCTCGAAAGCGATGACACCTTCCGCCGCTTCTACAAGCTCGACAACATCCTGCAGACAGACCGGGTCAACACCGTCTTCCTGCAGGGCATCAGCGAGCGAAACTACTTCGGCGCAAGCCTGTATCACTTTGGCGGTCTTCTGCTGGAAGACCAGCCGACGTCCGAGTCGAGGGTCCACCCGGTCATCGACTACAGCTACATCCTGAATCAGCCGGTGCTGGGCGGCGAGTTGAGCTTCGATGCCAATGCGATCAGCCTGTCGCGCGCCGACGGCACCGACATGAGCCGCATCTCGTTCCAGAGCCAATGGCGGCGCAAGCTTGTCGATGGCATCGGCCAAGTGTGGACGCCGTTCGCACAAGTACGCGGCGATGCCACCCAATTCAGCAACGGGTTTAACCCGGACGTGCCCAATACGCCGATCGGCGAGGATACGATCACGCGGGCCATGGCTACCGCGGCGCTGACCTACGCTTATCCGTTCGTCGCGCACACAGCATCGGGATCACACGTCGTGGAACCTATCGGGCAAGTCGTGACGCGTCCCGCCAGCGTCTCCCAGCGCCGCCTGCCGGACGAGGATTCCAAGAGCCTCGTGTGGGATGATACGCTCCTGTTCGACGTCGACAAATTCTCGGGCTGGGATCGCATCGAGACTGGCACGCGGGCCAACCTCGGTCTGCAGTATACGTTTCAGTCGAATTCCGGCGCCTACGCGCGCCTGATTGCCGGCCAGAGCTTCCATCTCGCCGGGCAAAATCCGTATACCGATCCGGGCCTCTCCGGAGAATTCGGAGGACCAACCGGAACGACCCAGCTCACCCATTTCTCGCCATTCAGCGGCCTGGAGAACGACCGGTCCGACTATGTGCTCGGCGCTTACCTGGCACCTGTCAGCTACTTCAAGCTCGTGGCCCAGGGGCGCTTCGACGAGAACGATTTGTCACTGCGGCGGCAGGACGTTTATGGCGGGTTCAATCTGGGACCGCTGGCGTTGCAGGCGCAGTACACCTTCACGCGCAACGACCCGACCATCGGCATCGTCGACAACGAGCAGGACATTCTGGCGGGTATCGGCCTCCAGCTTACCGATCGCTGGTCGATCGGCGGCATCATGCGCTACGACATCGACGACAGCCTGCGCCTCCAGGACATGATCCAGGTCAAGTACTCCGACGAGTGCTTCGTTTTGACGGCGAGCTACACGGAAACCTTCATCACCAATCCGACGCTCGACCTGAGGCCCGATCGCACCCTCATGCTGCGCTTCGAACTCAAGCACCTAGGCGAGTTCAAGTACAAGACCGACAGCCTGGATCACATGTTCGCAGAGAACCAGCCGCCGAAGTAGGCCTGGGTTCCCTGTCCTCAGCCCCTCGCCGCCGGGCTTGCATTCCTGGCAGGATTAGGCTCCCAATACTCACAACTACTGCCACGTGCATGCCATCGTTGGTGTGGATAACGCATCGTTGATCGCGGCGTCCGCGGGTAGCATCGGAGCGTCGATTCGCACCAGAAGGATGATTGCGAAAGCATCATGGACGGGACTTCTCTGACAGGTCGGTGGTGGCTTGTGTGCGCGGCGCTCGTGTGCGCCGGCCTGGTTGCAGCCGCGCTGCCGGGATATGCGCAAACAACCTCGCTGCCCGGTTTGGTGATCACGCCTTCGACACCGCCTGTGCAGCAGCCGCAAAAGCAGGCCAAGCCGACTGCGCCGGTCAAGAAGGCCGCACCCCAGCGCGAGGCCAATGCCGCGGAACCTGACAAGTCTTCGCGCGGCTCAGGCACCGGCATTGTCGCGCTCGTCAACGACGAGCCTGTGACGGGATACGAAGTTCAGCAGCGCGCGTCGTTCCTTGCCGTTTCGGGCGGTGGTGCGGGCATCCAGCAACGCGCACAAGAGAACCTCAAAGCCTACGCACAGCAGGAAAGCACCAACCAGCGCATGCGGGCCATTCTGGAGCAAACCGTAAAGGACAATCCGGGCAAGACGCGTGAGCAAGTGATTGCGGCCTTCGAGGAACGCAAGAAGGCGTTCGTCATATCGCTGCAGCGCCAGGCGGTGGAAAGCGCGAAGGCATCGCTCATACCCAAGTTCAAAAAGCAGGCGCTGGAAGAACTGATCGATGAGCGTCTGAAGCTGCAAGAGGCCAAGCGGCTCACGCTGAATGTCAGTGACGAGGAGGCTGACAAGATCTTCAAGGGCATCGCCG
This sequence comes from Hyphomicrobiaceae bacterium, assembly GCA_046154585.1. Taxonomy (GTDB): domain Bacteria; phylum Pseudomonadota; class Alphaproteobacteria; order Rhizobiales; family Hyphomicrobiaceae; genus CADEFX01. The sequence continues at coordinate 121,646 of JBJXDX010000090.1, forward strand.
AGCGCAACAAGATGACGGACGCCCAGTTCGCCGAGCATCTGAAGGGCCAGGGCATCGATGCGCGCACCATGAAGAACCGGCTGCGCGCACAGTCTGTCTGGCGCGATGTGATCCGGCGCAAATTCGGCGCGCAGATCTCGGTCACGGCGCGTGACGTCGACAAGTACGTCGAGGCAGCAGGACCTGCCGGCGGCGAGGACAGAACCGAGTTGCAGCTGCAAAAAATTACCCTCGCCATTCCGGGCAAGATCGATCAGAAGGTCATGGCCAAACGGCTCGAGGAAGCGGAAGCCCTGCGGCGGAAATTCGGCGGTTGCAAAGGTATGCAGGCGCTGGCCGCTACGGTCGCCAACGCGACGCACCAGGACATGGGCTTTACCAAATCCGCCGCGGTGGCCGAGCCGACTCGCAGCCTGCTCCTGAGCGCCAAGGACGGCGAGATGGTGCCCGGGAGCCTTGCGCAGGCGGGCGTCGAACTATATGCCGTGTGCGGTCGGCGCACCGTGAAGGCCGACGAGCAGAAGCGGCAGCAGGTTCAGGACGAGCTGACGCAAAAGGAATTCGATGTTCTGGCGCGTCGTCACATGCGCGATCTGCGTCAGGACGCGATGATCGAGTACAAATGACGTGACCGAGCGTACGCCCTCGCCTGAGCGCGAAGGCAATTCACCGGCTGACCGGCCGCTCGCCCTGACGATGGGCGACCCTGGAGGAATTGGGCTCGACATCACGCTCGCGAGTTGGGCCAGGCGCGAGACCTTGGGCGTGCCGCCGTTCATGCTGTATGCGGACCCGGAGGCCATGGCGCAACGGGCGCAAGCGCTGGGTATCACCGCAGCACTCCGGCAGATGGAACCGCTGGACGATGTTGCCAGTGTTTTCCGGTCGGCGCTGCCCGTTCGTGCAATCACCTTGCCCGCTCCCGTCGTTGCCGGCCAACCGGATGCCGCCAATGCATCGGCGGTGATCGCGTCGATCGAGCAGGCGGTCGAGGATGTCGTGGCCGGGCTTGCCTCCGCGGTGGTGACGAACCCGATCGCCAAGTCGGTACTGTATTCTGTCGGCTTTGTGCATTCGGGACATACAGAGTTTCTCGCAGCCCTCGCCCAGCGCCACCAGCCCGGCAAAACTTGGTTTCCGGTCATGATGCTTGCCAGCGACGTGCTGCGCGTCGTGCCGCTGACGGTACACATCCCGCTCGCCGCCGTGCCGGGCGCGTTGACGCGCGACCGCATGCTGACGACATCGCGCATCGTGTACGAGGCGTTGCGCCGCGACTTCGGCATCACGCGGCCGCGCATCGCCGTGGCAGGGCTCAATCCGCATGCCGGCGAGGATGGTACCATCGGCCGGGAAGACGCGGATATCATCGCGCCGGCCATTGCCGAGCTTCGGGCCGAGGGCATGATCATCACGGGGCCGATCTCGGCGGACAGTCTGTTCCATGCGGCGGCCCGCGCCCGCTACGATGCGGCGATCGCCATGTATCACGACCAAGCCCTCATCCCGATCAAAACCCTGGCGTTCGAGACCGGTGTGAACGCAACGCTCGGCCTGCCGTTCGTGCGCACGTCACCGGATCACGGCACAGCCTTCGACATCGCGGGCTCGGGCGAAGCATCGCCCCTAAGCCTCGTCGCCGCGCTCAAATTGGCGCAGACGATGGCGCGCCGCCGCGCGGACCACGACGCATGAGCCCGCAGGGCGCAGGGGCGAGCCCCGATGGACTGCCCCCGCTACGTGACATCATCCGTTCCCTCGGGCTCTCGGCCAAGAAAAGCTTAGGCCAGAACTTCATCCTCGATCTCAATCTCACGCGCCGCATTGCACGCGCGGCCGCACCTTTGGAAGGGGTGACCGTCGTTGAGGTGGGTGCGGGGCCGGGCGGCTTGACGCGGGCCCTGCTGCTGGAAGGCGCTGGCCGGGTCATGGCGCTGGAGCGCGACCACCGCTGCCTTCCGGCGCTGGAGATGATTGCCGGCCGCCATCCGGGCCGGCTTTCGATCCATATGGACGACGCGCTCGATGCTGACTGGCCAAAGCTTGTCGCCGACGTCGGATCTGACATCATTATTGCGGCCAACCTTCCCTACAACATTGCGACGCGTCTGCTCATCGGCTGGCTCGAGACCGAGCCGTGGCCGCCCTGGTGGTCGCGCATGCTGCTGATGTTCCAAAAGGAGGTGGCGCAACGGATCGTGGCGCAGCCGGCGACCAAGGCCTACGGCCGGCTGGCAGTGATATCGCAGTGGCGGACGCAGCCGCGTGTGGTCATGACGCTCGGGCCGGAGGCTTTTACGCCGCCGCCCGCCGTCGCATCGGCTGTCGTCGAATTCATCCCGCGTGAGCAGCCGGAGCCAACCTGCTCGGTCGTGACGCTCGGACGTGTCACCGCGGCGGCGTTCGGACAACGCCGCAAAATGCTGCGCCAGAGCCTCAAGGGTCTCGGTGTCGAACCTGCGGAATTGCTCGGCGCCACGGGCGTCGACCCGGAACAACGCGCGGAGCAACTCACGGTCGCCGATTTCGCGCGGCTGGCGCACGTGCTCGATAGCCGTGCGGCGGCGGTTCGCCGCTGATCAGAGGCCCGATTGCAAATCGCGCACGAAATCGGCGAGCCCTTGCTGGCGCGAGCGCCGCAGCCGCTCGGCCGCCAGGATCGCGCGCAGCCCGGCAAGGCTGACGCCGACATCCTCGTTGATGATGACGTATTCGTATTCCGCCCAGTGGGCGATCTCGGCCGACGCCGCCGCGAGGCGGCGCGCGACGACGGTGGCATCGTCCTGCGCCCGCGTTTTCAAACGCTGCTCGAGCGCACCCGCGGACGGCGGCAGGATGAACACGCGCACCAGCTCTTCGGGCGCCCGCTCCTTGAGTTGCTGCGCGCCCTGCCAATCGATGTCGAACAGGACGTCCTTGCCCGCCGCCAGGAGATTCATGACAGCAGCCTTGGGCGTCCCGTAGAGATTGCCGTGCACGGTGGCCCATTCCAGCAGCGCGTCGCTGTCGCGCATCTGCTCGAAGACGGGTTGATCGCAGAAAATGTAGTCGCGCCCGTCGATCTCGCCCGGACGCGGTTTGCGCGTCGTCACCGAGATGGAGATGGCGATGCCGGGCTCGGCCTTGAGCAGCTCGCGCGACAGCGTCGTCTTGCCGGCGCCCGATGGGGAGGACAACACCAGCAGTAGCCCGCGCCGCGCGATGGCCAATCCTGACGATGATTGCGACGTGTCACTCAATGTTCTGCACCTGCTCCCGGAGCTGATCGATCACCGCCTTCAGCTCGAGACTGAAGCGCGTGGTCTCGATGTCGTTCGATTTGGCGCCCAGCGTATTAGCCTCGCGATTGAACTCCTGCGCGAGAAAGTCGAGCTTGCGGCCAACGGGCGTGCTCGATGCCAGCAGATCGCGTGCCGCACCGACATGCGCCTTCAACCGTTTCAGCTCCTCCTCGACGTCTGCGCGCTGCGCAATCATTGCCGCTTCCTGGTAGAGCCGAGATTCGTCCAGGGTATGCGTGGCGTCCAGCAGCTTGGCGACTTGCTCTTTCAGCCGCAAGCGGATGACGTCGGGTGTGCGCGCCGCGCTCGCCGCAACCTTGTCGACCAGTGTATCGACGGCTCTCAGCAGCGTCTGCAGGACCGGCTCGAGACGGCCCCCCTCGGACGTGCGCGCCTCGATCATGCTGGTGACAGCGGTGTCCAGGCTCGCCAGCATGGTGGCCTGCCGGGCTTCGACCTCGGCTTCGCTTTCTTCCTGTTCCACAATATCGAGGACGCCGCGCAAGCCCAGCAGCCCGTCCGGCCGGGGGCGCTCGAAGTCGCCTGCGGCGCGGATGCGATCGATGGCGACCAGCACCTTGCCGAGCAGCTCCTCGTTCAGGCGCACATCCGAGACCGGGCTCTCGCGTTGCACGCTCAGTGAAACTGAGATGCTGCCGCGCGCCAGCCGTTGCCCCAATCGTTCGCGGACGATGGGCTCCAGCGCTTCGAAGCCGGCCGGGACGCGCAGGCGAAGGTCCAGGCCGCGGCCGTTGACGCTGCGCAACTCCCAATGCCAGCGGACAGCGCCGTGTGTACCGGCGCTGCGCGCAAACCCCGTCATGCTCCTGAGCGTCATGCCAACCCGCGATTGCTCCACGCCTAGGGCCTAGCTCTAGCCGTTCCTCCAGCGTGCCTCAACCGGGCACGAGCGCGCGACGGGTCAGCGCTTGGGCTTGCGCACAGGCAACGGCACGTCCACCGACGCGCGCTTGGCAGCCTCAGGTCCGCTGTCGGCGCTCTGCAGGGAGGTGGGAACGGGCAGGGCGGCCTGCTGCTCGGCCTGTTTGGCCTTGGTCTCGCGCTCGAGCTTCCGCCAGGTTTGGACGGCCGAGTTGTGGTCCTTCAAGCTCGCCGAGAACGTGTGCCCGCCGGTGCCGTCGGCGACGAAATAGAGGTCCGCGGTCTTGGCCGGATCGAGGGTCGCTTCGATGGCGGAGCGGCCTGGGTTGCAGATCGGACCGGGCGGCAGGCCGTCGATCTGATAGGTGTTGTAGGCGGTCTTCGTATCGATATCGGAGCGCGTGATGGGCCGGCCAAGCGATCCCTGCCCGCCGATGATGCCATAGACGATGGTGGGATCCGACTGCAGGCGCATGCGAGCGCGCAAGCGGTTGACGAAGACGCCGGCGACACGAGTGCGTTCGTCCGCACGCCCCGTCTCCTTCTCGACGATGGAGGCCAGCGTCATGGCCTGAGTGGGCGTCTCTAGCGGCAGACCCTTCTGCCGCTTCTCCCAAAGTGTTGCAAGCAGCCGCTGCTGCTCGGTGCGCATGCGATCGATCAGCTCCTGCCGCGCCATGCCACGCGAGAACTTGAAGGTGTCGGGAAGCAGCGAGCCTTCCGGCGGCATCTGCGCGATCTCGCCATCCAGATTCGGCTCGGCCTTCAGCCGCTCGACGATCTGGGCGCTGGTCAGGCCTTCGGGAATGGTGATGCGGTAGAGGATGGCGCGCCCCTCGCTCAGGGTATCGAGCACCTGACGCAGGCTTGCCTGCTTGCGGATCTCGAATTCGCCAGCCTTGAGCTGGATGGGCTTGCCGTCGGCGTAGTTGGTGTACGTACGTTCGGCAAGATAGTGGGCCATGAACATGCGGCGGTCCGAGACGATACCCTCGCGCTCGAGCCGGCTCGCGATCTCGTACACGCCCTCGCCCTTCGGAATGACGGCGACCGTCGTGTGCCCGAGCGGGCCCGGCTGATCGAAGGTCGACTGCAACACGAGCGCCAGGATGCCGACGAGCGCCGCTATGAGAAATGCAAACGACAACAGACCGTTGAGAAAGCCGAAAAATCCGCTGAAGCGCCCGGGCTCGCTGCGGCTGCGGATACGGCGCGGCGCCTTGGGAGCTCGCGTCGGCTCCAGCGCCTCGGCGAGGCTGCGCGGCAGCAGCGTGGGATCACGCAACGTCGGCTCGCGGCGCGTGCGCTCATGAGGCAATTTCTGCCGCATCCAGTCTGCTCCAAACCTCAGTCATTTTCGGGCACGGCAATACCCGGCCCAAGCGGCCACTAGATATGTGCGACTCGCATGGACACCGTACAACCAATTGTGGCCAAAGCGGGAACGGGTTGCATCTCCAGCCGCCGGTCGGCGGCCACGCGATCAGTTCGGCAGGCGCCTGATGACCAACGACGCATTGGTACCGCCAAAGCCGAAGGAATTGGAAAGCACCGTATCGATCTTCCGTTCCCGTGCCTTGTAGGGGACGAGGTCGATGGCCGTCTCCACCGAAGGATTGTCCAAATTGAGTGTCGGCGGTGCGATGTTGTCCCGGATCGCCAGGACCGAATAGATCGCCTCCACCGCACCCGCAGCGCCGAGCAGATGACCGATGGCAGACTTGGTGGAGGACATGCACAGCTTGCCGGCGGAATTTCCGAACAGGCGCTCGACGGCGCCGAGCTCGATCTCGTCGCCCATGGGCGTCGAGGTGCCGTGAGCGTTGACGTAGTCGATCTCGCTGGCGTCGATGCCGGCTCGCTTCAGGGCGGCACGCATGCATCGGAATGCGCCGTCGCCGTCCTCGGCCGGCGCCGTGATGTGATAGGCGTCGCCGGAGAGGCCGTAACCGATGATCTCACCGTAGATGCGGGCGCCGCGCGCCTTGGCGTGCTCGAGTGCCTCGAGCACGACGATGCCGGCGCCCTCGCCCATAATGAAGCCGTCGCGATCCTTGTCGTAGGGACGCGAAGCTTTGGTGGGCTGGTCGTTGAAATGCGTCGAGAGTGCGCGGCAGGCGGCGAAGCCCGCCATGGCGATGCGGCAGATCGGGCTCTCGGCACCACCGGCGACCATCACGTCGGCATCGCCCAGCGCCACCAGGCGCGCCGCGTCGCCGATGGCGTGCGCACCGGTCGAGCATGCCGTGACCACAGCGTGGTTAGGGCCCTTGAGCTGATGGCGAATAGAAACGTGGCCTGACGCGAGATTGATGAGACGGCCCGGAATGAAGAAGGGGCTGACGCGCCGCGGACCCTTCTCAGCCAGCAGCAGCGAAGTTTCCGCAATGCCGTTCAGCCCGCCGATGCCCGAGCCGATGAGAACGCCGCTGCGCTCCTGCTGCTCCGATGTCTTTGCCTCATAGCCGGAGTCGCGGATGGCCTGGTCGGCTGCAGCCACGGCGTAGATAATGAAATCATCGACCTTGCGCTGTTCCTTCGGCTCCATCCAATCGTCGGGATTGAAGGTGCCATCGGAGCCATTACCCCGGGGAACGAAGCACGCGATCCGGCAGGAGATGTCCGAGACCTCGAACTCCTCGACACGGCGTGCACCGCTCTTGCCGGCAAGCAAGCGCGACCAGCCGGCATCGACGCCGCTCGCCAGCGGTGTGACTAGTCCGAGCCCGGTGATCACCACCCGTCGCATTGCCGTACCCGTCCGGTTCTGGCTGATGGCTCTGCCGTTCATACGGCCAGAGTCAGAGCCTCACAGCCGGTGTCCGATACCAGCCCCTTACTGGGTGCTGGCTTGCTTTGCCAGGAACTTCACGGCGTCGCCGACGGTCTGGATCTGCTCGGCGGCGTCGTCGGGAATCTCGCACCCGAACTCTTCCTCGAAGGCCATGACCAGCTCGACGGTGTCGAGACTGTCCGCGCCCAGATCGTCGATAAAGCTCGCGCTCTCCGTTACCTTTTCGGCTTCGACGCCGAGGTGTTCTACGACGATTTTCTTCACGCGCTCTGCGACGTCACTCATCTGTCATCCTCGCGGCTATCAAGTTGTTCCGTTTGCGTTTGTATTGTCCGGTCACCTACGCCGCCGGCCGCCACCTGCGCGGTTTGGACGAAGCCTGAGGTCACCCAGCCCGACCTCTGCCCGGCCATCATGCAAGACAGAGTCACGAATCTAATTCCCCCAGGTCACATTCTAACGTCAGTTCCCGCAGTTACAGCCCCAAACCGGCGCTCGTTAACACACTTCATTCTCTATGGCCAGCACGCCCTCATGCCTCGCAGCCGGCGCGTTGCAAGCCTTCAGATCATGAGCATTCCGCCGTTTACGTGCAGCGTCTGCCCGGTCACATAGCGGGCTTCTTCGCTCGCAAGGTAAACGGCTGCCGACGCGATGTCCGCGGGACTGCCGAAAGCCTGAGCGGGAATGGCCTCCTTGATGACGGCAACCTGCTTCTCGTTGAGCGCGTCCGTCATCGGCGTCTTGATGAAGCCCGGGGCGATGCAGTTGGCGGTAATGCCGCGTGAGGCAACCTCGCGGGCGACCGACTTCGTCATGCCGATCATGCCGGCCTTGGAGGCGGCATAGTTGCCCTGCCCCGGATTGCCGAGCACGCCCGACACCGAGGATATGTTGATGATGCGGCCGTATCCCGTCTTGGCCCGCATCATGCCGCGGACGGCGGCCCGCATCAACATGAAGGTGGACGTGAGGTTGACCGCGATGACCTCGTCCCACTGCTCGTCCTTCATGACCATGAACAGGTTGTCCTTGGTCAGGCCGGCGTTGTTGACGAGGATGTCGAGGCGGCCGAGCTTGCCGGTCGCTTCCTCGATCAGCTTGCCGACCTGCTCCTTGTTGCCCAGGTCGCACGGGCACACGTGAACGCGCTCCTTGAGCTCGGCGGCAAGTGCCTCGAGCTTATCGACCTGGCGGCCGGAGATGGCGACGGTGGCGCCCTGCGCATGGAGCGCCTTTGCGATCGCGCCGCCGATGCCGCCTGTGGCACCGGTTACGAGCGCCGTCTTGCCCTTGAGCTCGAACATGAGATGTTTCCTGTCAGATAAGCTTGGCGAGCGCCGCATCAATATCCGCAGGCGCGCCGATTGAAACCGCGTCGACGTCCTTGGCGATGCGCTTGGCGAGGCCGGAGAGAACCTTGCCGGAGCCCGCCTCGCAGAATTGCGTGACGCCCTGGCCGGCCATGTACGCAATGCATTCGCGCCAGCGGACCGTGCCAGTGACCTGCTCCACGAGCCGCTTGCGGATTTCGTCGGGATCGGTGATCGCGGTCGCCAGCACATTAGCGACGACGGGAATGGCGGGTGCCTGGATGGCGATACGGCTCAGCGCGTCGGCCATGGCATCGGCGGCGGGTTGCATCATCGCGCAATGGAACGGTGCGGATACATTGAGCGGCATGAAGCGGCGGACGCCGTGTTTCTTGGCAAGCTCGCCGGCACGATCGATAGCGGTCTTGGCACCCGAGATGACGACCTGCGTCGGCTCATTGTCGTTGGCGATCTGGCAGACTTCGCCTTGCGCTGCCTCAGCGGCAAGCGCCCTGCCGGCATCGAGGCCGACGCCCAGCAAGGCGGCCATGGCGCCCTGTCCCACCGGCACCGCTGCTTGCATGGACCGGCCCCTGAGCTTCAAGAGGCGCGCTGCATCGGCGATTGAGAAGGCGCCGGCTGCTGCCAGTGCCGAATACTCGCCGAGAGAATGTCCGGCAACGAATTTGGCGCTCTGCGCGAGGTTGAAACCCTTTTCCTTTTCCAGCACGCGGATCACGGCCAAGGAAACAGCCATGAGGGCCGGCTGGGCATTCTCGGTCAGCGTCAGAGTATCGAGCGGCCCCTGAAACATCATCTCGGACAGCTTCTGGCCGAGGGCGGCGTCGACCTCGTCGAAAACCATGCGCGCCGGCGCGAAATTTGCGGCCAATTCGGCGCCCATGCCGACGGCCTGGCTCCCCTGTCCCGGAAACAGGAATGCAATGGTCATTTTCTTCCTATTCTCAGCACGGGCGCGGCGCTGTCCCGTGCGGCCGCTTTAGACATAGGGCGCCGGAAACTGTCAAGCTCCGCCTGGAAAGCGGCCACATTAGAGCGGAAATAGGCTTGCCGTGGCCCGCTGAAGCCGTATAAGGGGCGCCACTCGCTCCGGTTGGAGGCTGAACGGGAGGCCGCGGTCACGCGGTTGGGCAATCGTCCCGGCTCCCGGTGTCTCCGCTCTATGAGTATCCTGGTGGGCCTTGCAAGGGCTCAGAAGGGGCTTTGCGCCGGAGGAGGTGAAACCATAGGAAAGGCCACGGCATGCCGCAATACGAGCATGTTTTCCTGGCGCGCCAGGATATTTCGACCCAGCAGGTCGAGACTCTCACCAAGGAATTCAGCCAGATTATCGAAGAGGGTGGCGGCAAGATCGCCAAGAGCGAATATTGGGGTCTGAAATCGCTCGCCCATAAAATCAAGAAGAACCGGAAGGCGCACTATTCGCTTTTGAATATCGATGCGTCGCCGGCGGCCGTTGCCGAGATGGAACGGCGCATGGGCTTGTCGACCGATATCATCCGCTTCATCACCATCAAGGTGGACCAGCTCGAGACCGAGCCCTCGGTGCAAATGCGCAAGGGCGATCGTGAAGAGCGCGGCGAGCGCGGCGGCGGCGGCTTCCGTGGTGGTGACCGCGGCGGCTTCCGCGGCGGTGGCGGTGGCGGCTTCCGCGGCGGCGGTGGCGGCGGCTTCCGTGGTGGTGACCGCGACGGCGGCGGCTTCAGGAGCGATCGCGGACCGCGTCCGGATGGCGATGGCGGCGGATACCGTGGACCGCGCGGCCCACGCCCCGAACGCGATGATGCACCGCGCCCACCGCGGGCTGCCTCTGGGACGGAGACTGAATAATGGCTGAGATCGCAATCATCCCAGCGCGCCGGCCGTTCCATCGGCGCCGCAAGACGTGCCCGTTCTCCGGCCAGAATGCGCCGAAGATCGACTACAAGGATGCGCGCCTGCTCGGGCGCTACGTGTCCGAGCGCGGCAAGATCGTGCCGAGCCGCATCACGGCCGTGTCTGCGAAGAAGCAGCGCGAGCTCGCCAAGGCGATCAAGCGCTCGCGCTTCCTGGGCCTGCTGCCATATCTGATCAAGTGATTGCGGTCAGGCCGCACGGTGCGGCCTGACGATGACGTCGAAGGTTGGGGCCGGCATGACTGGCCTCTAACCGCCGCAGCGCGGGACAGCTTACGTTATGCCTCGGTTCATCCTCATCGGTCTCGGCGGCGGATTGGCGTCCGCCGTGCTGTTCGCATCGGCCGCTTCGGGCGGCGGTGCCGGCCGTATGCTGCTGTATCTGCTGGTGCCGCTGCCCAGCCTTCTCAGCGGGCTGGGATGGGGTTCGGCTGCGGCGGGTGTCGCAGCGCTGGCCGGTGCGGCGGGTGTCGCAGCCGCTCTGGGCGTCAAGTCCGCCTTGATGTTCTTTCTGAGCCACGGCGCGCCTGTGGCCGCGATCTGCTACCTGGCTCTGCTCGCCCGCCCCGTGGACGAAAAAGCCGAGCCCGGCGCCACGACATTAGAGTGGTATCCGCCCGGACACCTCGTCACGGCGGCGGCGCTGATTGCAGGCGGACTGGCGACCCTGAGCTTGCTCGTGCTCGGACCGGACCTCGATGCGCTACGCACGCTTCTACGTGACCTCATCCAGAACGTGTTCCTGAAGGAGCTGCCCGGCCTTGGGGACCGGCAGCTCAGCGGGGATGAAATCGCCGCCGTCACCGAATTCGCGCTATACGCACTGCCTGCCGGCTTCGCTATCATGTGGCTCGGCAGCTTTCTCCTGAATCTCTGGCTCGCAGGGCGCATCACGCAAACATCGGGACGGCTGATGCGGCCGTGGCCGGATCTCGCGGCCATGACGTTCCCGCGCTGGCTGGCACTGGCGCTTGCGGCAGCCTTTGCCCTGACGTTCTCGACCGGCTACCCGGCGTTGCTGGGCTCCGGCTTCGCGGGCGCCTTCTTCCTCGCCTACGTGCTCATGGGGCTTGCCATCGTGCACTTCATCACACGCGGGCGGCCATCGCGTCCGTTCGTGCTGTGGGGTGTCTACCTGTCGCTGCTCATTCTCAACACCTGGGCTGCGCTAATCATCGCCCTCCTCGCGCTCATGGAGCCGTTTCTGCCGCTCAGGCGAACCAGTCCGCCCAACGCCCCCAGCTCCGATTAATTCCAACGTCAGTCACACACACGCATCCAAGGAGAAACTAAAATGCAGGTCATACTTCTCGAACGCATCGGCCGGCTCGGTCAGATGGGCGACGTCGTCAAGGTCAAGGACGGCTACGCGCGCAATTTCCTGCTGCCGCAAGGCAAGGCCCTGCGCGCCACCGATGAGAACAAGGGCCACTTCGAGAAGGACCGCGCCCAGCTCGAGGCGCGAAACCTCGAGCTGAAAAAAGAAGCCGAGGTCGTGGCCGCGAAGTTGACAGGCCAGGAGTTCGTGGCCATCCGGCAGGCCGGCGATACCGGCCAGCTTTACGGCTCCGTGTCGCCCCGCGACATCGCCGAGGTCGTGACACAGGGCGGCTTCTCCGTCGACCGCCGCCAGATCCTGCTCGATCGCCCGATCAAGGCGCTGGGCCTTCACCCCGTGCAGGTGGCGCTGCACCCCGAAGTTGTAGTCAAGGTTCAGGTCAACGTCGCGCGCTCCGAGTCCGAGGCTGAGCGTCAGTCGCGCGGCGAGGACGTCACGATGGTGCGCGGGGAAACGCTGGAAATCGAAACCTTCAATCCCGATGCCGTTTTCGAGGGGGGGCGGCCTGACGAGGCCGAGGGCGAGGCGGCGCCGGAAGGCAGCCAGACCTGAGTTCTCTCGCCGCCGGACTGGGCGCATCCTGCGCACCGTCCGGTTGCATATAATTTTGCAGATCACGCGTGCGCGACGCGGGGCTAGCCAGCGGTTACGACTTTCGTATAATTTATGACCAGTGTTCTGCCTGAGCGGGCATGGCGGGACGAAGGGAGGGTTTGCGTCGAGGTTGGCTATGTTCAAGCCGCTGGCCTTTATGCTGCGCCGAATTGTGGTTCGCGGCAATTTGACCTTCGTTACCGGTGACGGGAGCCGTCACACGTTCGGCAATGGCGAAGGACGCCCTGTCGTCGCGCGCTTGACCGACAAGCGCATCGAACGTCAGCTGGCGCTCGATGCGCAACTGGCTGTGGGCGAAGCCTACATGCAAGGCCGCCTCGCGATGGTGGAAGGCACCATCTACGATCTGCTTGCGGTCGTTCTGCAAAACATGATGGAGCGGCCGCTGCCGCGCTGGAGCCACAGCCTGGACCTGGCGCGCTTCATGACGCGGCGGATCGCGCAGTTCAATCCGGCCGGCCGCGCCCGCAGCAACGTCTCGCATCACTACGACATCGACGGCACGATTTACGACCTGTTCCTCGACAGTGACCGGCAATATTCGTGCGCTTACTTCTCCGACAAGCGCATGAACCTCGAGGAAGCCCAGGTCGCCAAGAAGAGGCATCTGGCAGCCAAGCTCGCCGTGCGCAACGGCCATAAGGTGCTGGACATCGGATCAGGGTGGGGCGGGCTTGGCCTTTATCTTGCCCGCACCGCCGGCTGCACGGTGGATGGGGTGACGCTATCGGTGGAGCAGCTGAAGCTCGCCCAGGAGCGCGCCGACCGCCAGGGTTTGCAGCAGGCTGTTCGCTTCCACCTGCAGGACTACCGCCACATCGAAGGACGCTACGACCGCATCGTCTCGGTGGGCATGTTCGAGCACGTGGGCGTCAATCACTACGCCACATTCTTCCGGAAGACGCGCGAACTGTTGACCGAGGACGGCGTCGCGCTCGTGCATTTCATCGGCCGCTCGGACCGGCCCACGATTACGAACCCGTTCATCGCCAAGTACATCTTTCCTGGCGGTTACATCCCCGCGCTGTCGGAAGTGATGCCCGCCATCGAGCGCTCCGGCCTGATCGCCACCGACGTGGAGATCCTGCGCCTGCACTATGCCGAGACACTCCGGCATTGGCGGGAGCGCTTCCTCGCGCACTGGGAGGAAGCCAAGCGCATCCGTGGCGAGGAGTTCTGCCGCATGTGGGAGTTCTATCTGGCCGGCTCGGAATGCGCCTTCCGCTTCCAGAACCTCGTCGTGTTCCAGATCCAGCTGGCGCGGCGCGTCGATGCGCTGCCGTGGGTGCGCGACTACGTCTCGCAGGCGGAGCGGGAGCTGGCGGCTGCCGAACGAGCCGGCGTCGAGCGAGAGTCGCCGCGTCTCGTCGGCGAATAGTGGGCGATTCGGGTCTCACACAAACGGAATCTCGGCGCCGTGTGCATAACGGGGACACGCGGTGCCGCGGGCGGCGCTGCTACCACTTGCGCTGAGGCGAATCGGCTAGCGTCCCGCGCATGGCACAACAGCTTCTCACCAGCATTGCCGGCGGCAAATCTTCCGGCACGGACACCGACGTCCTCCCCCTCAGGACGGCGCCCCACAATATCGAGGCCGAGCAGGCTTTGCTCGGCGCTATCCTCGTCAACAACGAGGCCCACGACCGGGTTTCGAGTTTCCTCATGCCCGAGCACTTTTTCGATCCCGTGCATGCCGGCATCTACGAGGTCGCGGCCAAGCTGATCGGCGCCGGCAAGCAGGCGACGCCGATCACCTTGCGGACGTTTTTCGAGAGCGCGGAGCCGATCGCGCCGGATCTGACGGTGCCCCAGTATCTCGGGCGGCTGGCGGCGAACGCCACGACCATCATCAACGCGGCCGACTATGGACGCACGGTCTACGACCTGTTCGTGCGGCGGCAGCTCATCGTCGTCGGTGAGGATCTGGTCAACGTCGCCTACGACTCGCCCGTCGACTTTCCGCCGAAGGAGCAGATCGAGGACGCGGAAAGCCGCCTCTTCTCGCTCGCGGAAGCCGGCAAATACGGCCAGGGCTTCCTGACGTTCAACACCGCGCTGACACATGCCATCGAGATGGCGAACAACGCCTATCAGCGCGATGGCGGGCTGTCGGGCATCGCCACGGGCTTGCGCGATCTCGACGGCAAGATGGGCGGCCTGCAGTCGTCCGATCTCATCATCCTCGCCGGCCGTCCGTCGATGGGAAAGACGGCGCTCGCGACCAATATCGCCTTCCAGGTGGCGCGCGCCTACAAGGCCGAGCGGCAGATGGACGGCAGCGACAAGGTCGTCGACGGCGCCATCGTCGGGTTCTTCTCGTTGGAAATGTCGGCCGAGCAGCTGGCGACCCGCATCCTGTCGGAGCAGTCGGAGATTTCGTCGGAGAAGATCCGGCGCGGCATGATCAACGAGGACGAGTTCAAGCGGCTCGTCCAGGTGTCGCAGGAAATGTCATCATTGCCGCTCTACATCGATCAGACCGGCGGCATCTCCATTGCGCAGCTTGCGGCCCGCGCAAGAAAGCTCAAGCGTCAGAAGGGGCTCGGCCTGCTGGTGGTGGACTATCTGCAGCTTCTGACCGGCTCGTCGCGTCGCGCCTCGGAAGGCCGCGTGCAGGAGGTTTCGGAGATCACGACGGGGCTAAAAGCGCTGGCCAAGGAGCTGGCCGTGCCTATCATCGCCCTATCGCAGCTCTCGCGGCAGGTTGAGAACCGCGAGGACAAACGCCCGCAGCTCTCCGACTTGCGTGAATCGGGCTCCATCGAACAGGATGCCGACGTTGTCATGTTCGTGTACCGGGAGGAATACTATGTAGAGCGGCTGAAGCCCCATGAAGGCACGGTCGAGTTCCAGGATTGGATGGCCAAGATGCAGCTCGTCAGCGGCAAGGCCGAGGTCATCATCGGCAAGCAGCGCCACGGTCCGGTGGGCTCCGTGCAGATGCAGTTCGATTCCAACGTCACGCGCTTCTCCGATCTGGCGCGCGACCAGTACATGCCGGAGCGACTCGAGTGACAGGCACGGCGTCAGGTTTCGCTGCGGGGATCCGCACCGGCGCCATCCCGCCTGACGCGCGAGCCGTGCTCTCGATCAATCTGGCGGCGTTGAGGGCCAACTGGCGCGAATTGAACAAGGCGTCGGGCGCCGCCGAATGCGCCGGGGTCATCAAGGCAGACGCCTATGGCCTCGGCCTCGAGGCAATTGCGCGTGCGCTGCGCGACGAGGGATGCGCCACGTTCTTCGTGGCAACACTTTCCGAAGCGCGATTGCTGCGCAATGTCGAGCCGGCTGCGGCCATCTATGTCCTCGACGGTCTGCTGCCGGGTGCTGCGGCCTACTATGCCGGTTTCGACCTAAGACCCTGCCTGGGCAGTCTCGCCGAAGTTCGGGAATGGGCGGCCTATTGCGATGCGACCGGACGACGGCTGGGCGCCGCTGTGCACATCGATACTGGCATCAATCGCCTGGGCTTGCCGCCGATCGAGGTCGATGCGCTTGCGGCCGAGCCGGGACTTTTCGAGACGTTTTCGCTTGCGCTAATCATGAGTCATCTGGCGTGTGCGGACGAGCCTGCGCATCCGATGAATGCGCTGCAGCGGGCACGGTTTGACGCTTTGCGCGCGAAGCTGCCGCCGGCGCCCGCGAGCCTCGCCAATTCGGGCGGCGTGTTTCTGGGACCCGACTACCACTACGATCTCGTGCGCCCGGGCATCGCGCTCTATGGCGGCCGCGCGCTGCAGGACACCAACAATCCCATGCAGTGGGTTGTGCGGCTGCAGGCGCGCATCCTGCAGGTGCGCGACATCGCGGCAGGCGAACCGATCGGCTACGGCGCGACGTTCCGCACGGAGCGCAACGCCGTGGTGGCGACGCTCGCCTGCGGCTATGCCGACGGTTTCCTGCGCGCCTTGAGTGGGACCGCGGTCAAGCCGGGCCCGGTAGGCTACATCGGCGACTACCCAGTGCCGGTCGTCGGCCGCGTGTCGATGGATCTAATCACGGTCGATGTCACCGACGTGCCGCCCGAGTTGGCCCGGCGTGGCGCGTGGGTCGAGGTCATGGGCGCGCGGACCACGATCGACGACCTGACGGACCGGGCCGGCACGATCGGCTACGAGCTCCTGACGCGGCTGGGGCGGCGTGTGCATCGCGTGTATCTCGGGCGGGAGACGTGACGCGCATGGCCAAACCGGCGCGTTCGTCGTTCGTCTGCCAGAACTGCGGGACAAGCGCGCCGCGCTGGACAGGCAAGTGCGCCTCCTGCGGCGAGTGGAATACGCTGGTCGAGGAGACCGATCCGGGTCCGGCGCCGGGCTCCGGCGTGACGAAGGCGTCGCGCGGGCGCGTGGTCACGCTGGAGTCGCTCAAGGGCGACAGCAGGGACACGCCACGCATTCCGACCGGCATGCCCGAGCTGCAGCGCGTCACTGGCGGCGGCCTCGTGCCCGGGTGTGCGCTCCTGATTGGCGGAGAGCCCGGGATCGGCAAATCCACGCTGCTGCTCCAACTCGCGGCGAACCTGGCGCGCGCTGGGCGGCGCACGATCTACTTCTCCGGCGAGGAAGCGATCGCCCAAGTTCGCCTGCGGGCCGAGAGGCTGGGTCTGGCAGACGCGCCGGTGGCGCTGGGCGCCGAGACGAACCTGTCGAATATCCTGGCGACGCTCGGCGATGGGCCGCGCCCGGATCTGATCGTGATCGATTCGATCCAGACGCTGTGGGCCGACGCCCTTGACGCCGCGCCTGGCACCGTGAGCCAGGTCAGGGCGGCATGCCAGTCGCTGATCCGCTTCGCCAAGCAGACCGGCGCGGCACTGCTGCTTGTCGGGCATGTCACCAAGGACGGCCAGATCGCGGGCCCCAAGGTGGTCGAGCACATGGTCGATACCGTGCTCTATTTCGAGGGTGATCGGGGACATCCCTTCCGCATTTTGCGCGCGGTCAAAAACCGTTTCGGCGCGACCGATGAGATCGGCGTCTTCGAGATGGCAGGCGCGGGGCTCCAGGAGGTCGCGAACCCCTCCGAGCTGTTCCTCGGCGAGCGTGACTCGCACGCGCCGGGCGCTGCGGTCTTTGCCGGCGTCGAGGGGACACGTCCGCTGCTGGTCGAGATCCAGGCGCTGGTCGCGGCCTCGACGCTCGGGACGCCACGGCGTGCCGTCGTGGGCTGGGACTCCAACCGGCTATCCATGCTGCTGGCGGTGCTCGATGCCCGCTGCGGCGTTAGCCTGGCGCAGCACGACGTCTACCTCAACGTCGCCGGCGGCTTGAAGATTACGGAGCCTGCGGCGGACGTGGCCGTAGCGGCCGCCCTGCTCTCGTCATTTTCCGGTGTTGCCCTTCCGTCAGACCACGTTTATTTCGGCGAGATCAGCCTCTCCGGCGCGGTCAGAGCGGCGGGGCACATGGCGACGCGACTCAAGGAAGCCAACAAGCTGGGCTTCAAGCAGGCCGTGGTTCCCGCTTCCGGCGACGTGGATACCGGCGCTGTGAAGATCCGCCTCACCCGATTGGCGCACCTCAAGGAACTTGCGGAAAGCATCGGTCCGTGCCAGTGAATTTGCGCGCCGTGAGGGTATCCAGATGCCCTCGATCGTTGTGCCCATCTCCGGCTCTGCAATCCTAGGACGCAAACCGATGCTCGGCCCCCTCACCTACCTCGACGCGGCGCTCCTGGCCGTTGCGCTGCTGTCCGGCCTGCTGGCGATGTATCGCGGATTCACCCGCGAGGTGCTGTCCATCCTGT
This sequence comes from Hyphomicrobiaceae bacterium, assembly GCA_046154585.1. Taxonomy (GTDB): domain Bacteria; phylum Pseudomonadota; class Alphaproteobacteria; order Rhizobiales; family Hyphomicrobiaceae; genus CADEFX01. The sequence continues at coordinate 139,531 of JBJXDX010000090.1, forward strand.
CCTGGATCGTGGCGGCGGCGGCCGTGTTGTATTTCGTCCTTTACCACCGACAGACGGCCGAGCAGCTTGCCGTTCAGTTTCACGCGCCGCTGGCGGTGGCACAGGTGGTGGTCGGCGGCATCATTTTCCTGCTTGTCCTCATCATCGTGCACCTCATCACGGCACGGATCTCCGACACCATCCTCGATAGCCGGGTGGGCATCATCGACCGCATCCTGGGCTTCGCCTTCGGAGTGCTGCGCGGCTTCGTGCTCGTCGTCATTCCTTACATGTTTTACGAGTCATTCGTGCCGGATCCGAACCAGCAGTTTCCCTGGGTCCGGGAGGCGAGCTCCCTCCCCTACATCAAGAGCACGGGGAACACGTTTAAAGGCGTATTGACCCGGTTTGTGCCCGGATCGCTGATGGGACAGGGCGAACAGCAAGGTTTCTTGCTGGAAAACCGGGTGTGGCACGTCGCCGTGGATGGCAAACGCAATCAATTCGTCATATATACCCGCACGGCAGGGTGATCGGGCCTGAGTCCCGGTACAGCTGGTGGCAGGTTGAACGCGCAAAATAACGGAGTGACGGCCATGTCGCGAGGGCAAGATGGCAGTCGCAGCGGGTATTTAGGCGGGGAATCGCGGTACGGCGATGACCGGCTGCGGGAAGAATGCGGCGTGTTCGGCGTGTTCGGTCACGAAGATGCCGCCGCCCTGACGGCCCTCGGATTGCACGCCCTCCAGCATCGCGGCCAGGAAGGCTGCGGCATCGTGACCTACGACGGCAGCCACTTCAACCAGGAACGCCGCCTCGGTCTCGTCGGCGACAACTTCAACAAGGCCGAAGTCATTGCCCGCCTGAAAGGGCGCATGGCCGTCGGCCATAACCGCTATTCCACGACCGGCGACGTGGTCCTGCGTAATGTGCAACCGCTGTTCGCCGATCTCGATACGGGCGGGTTCGCGGTCGGCCACAACGGCAACCTCACCAACGCCCTGACGCTCCGGCAAGAGCTGATCTCCTCAGGTGCCATCTGCCAATCGACCTCCGATACGGAGGTCGTTTTGCATTTGATCTCCCGCTCGAAGAAACGCCGCATCGTCGAGCGGATGGTCGATGCGCTGCTGCAGATCGAGGGCGCCTATGCCTTCGTGGGCCTCACCAACGACATGCTGATCGGCGCGCGCGATCCCATAGGCATCCGGCCGCTGGTGCTGGGGCGGTTGGGTGAAGCCTGGGTTCTGACGTCGGAGACTTGCGCCCTCGATATCGTCGGCGCCGAGTTCGTACGCGAGATCGAGAACGGCGAAGTGATCGCCATCACGGCAGAGGGGATCACGAGCCATCGGCCCTTCCCACGGCGGCCGGCGCGGCCGTGTGTCTTCGAGTACGTCTACTTTGCCCGGCCGGATTCCATCGTCGGCGGTCGGAGCGTATACGACATCCGCAAGCAGTTCGGCGTCCAGCTTGCGCTCGAGGCGCCGGCCGAGGCCGACGTGATCGTGCCGGTGCCGGATTCGGGCGTTCCCTCCGCGATCGGATACTCGACCGCCTCGGGCGTTCCATTCGAGCTCGGCATCATCCGCAATCACTACGTCGGTCGCACCTTCATCGAGCCCGAGCAGCGCATCCGTCAGCTCGGCGTGAAACTGAAGCACTCGGCCAATCCCGGCGTCATCCGCGGCAATCGCGTTGTGCTGATCGACGACAGCGTCGTGCGCGGCACGACGTCCAAGAAGATCGTGGCCATGATCAAGGAGGCGGGCGCGCGCGAGGTGCACATGCGCATTTCGAGCCCGCCGATCAAGTATCCGGATTTCTACGGCATCGACACACCCAGCCCTGACGATCTGCTGGCGGCGAACATGACGGTCGAGGAGATGCGCGAGTTCATGGGCGCGGACAGCCTCGCCTTCCTGTCGGTCGACGGCCTCTACCGCGCCATGGGCTACGATCACCGCGACTCGCGCAGTCCGCAATTCACGGACCACTGCTTCACCGGCGACTATCCCACGCGCCTCGTCGATCAGGACGGCGCGGCAGACTTCCAGCTTTCTCTGCTGGCGGAAGCTCGCTAGCCCAACCCGCGTATCCTTCAACGAAATTAGGTTGTACAGGGTGCAGACCCGCAGGCTATGGCTTGCCGGGCCGTGACGGGCGCGGTAGCTCGCACGCCAGACCAGGACCTGACAGACCATGCAGACAGACAAGCGGTTCGCCGGCCGCATCGTTTTGGTAACCGGGGCCTCCAGAGGCATCGGCCGAGCCGTGGCCGCCGGCTTCGCCCGCGAAGGCGCGCACGTCATTCTCCTCGCACGCACGGTGGGCGGCCTCGAGGAGCTCGATGACGAGATCCGCGCGCTCGGCGGCACGGCGACGCTGGTGACGCTCGACCTGCGCCAGGCCGACAAGGTCGACCAGATCGGCCCCAGCATTTATCAGCGCTGGGGCAAGCTCGACGTGCTGGTCGGCAATGCCGGAGTGCTCGGACCACTGTCACCGCTGCCGCATATCACGTCCGACGCCTTCACCGAGGTGATCGACATCAACCTCACCGCCAACTGGCGGCTGATGCGGTCGCTGGAGCCGCTGCTCCGGCGCTCCGATGCCGGGCGCGCGATCTTCGTGTCCTCGGGCGCGGCAAAATCCAATTCGGCGTACTGGGGCCCCTACTCGGCCGCCAAGGCCGGCATGGAGGCGCTCGCCCGCACATGGGCTGCCGAGCTCGCCAGCACGCCGGTGCGCGTCAATATCATCAATCCCGGTCCGATCCGGACGGGCATGCGCGCCAAGGCGTTTCCAGGCGAGGATCCCAATACGCTCAAGACGCCGGAGGACATCGTTCCGCTATTCCTGGAGTTGGCGGACCCCGCGCTGAAGGAAACAGGCAAGCTCTACAAGTTTGCGACCGGCGAAGTCTCTTAAGGTCGCTTAGTCGAAGTGGACTGAAAGTCCGTCATACGCCGGCACAACGTGCTGCGGCAGCTCGCGGCGCAGCGTCTCGTAGTCGAGGTCGACGTGCAGGTGCGTAAGGATCGCGCGCCTCGGCTTGACCCGCTCGATCCAGTCGAGGGCTTGGGCGACGCTGAAGTGGCTCGGATGCGGCCTGTAGCGCAGCGCATCGACGATCCACACATCGAGGCCGGCGAGAGCTGCAACGGCTTCGTCCGATAAGCCACTCACATCCGGTGAATAAGCGACATCACGGACGCGAAAACCGAGCGAGGCGATATCACCATGCTGCTGGACGATCGGCAGGGCCTCGATGCAGCCACCGGCACCGTGGACCCGCACCGGCGCTGGCGGCACGATGACATGCGCGTCGATAATGGGGGGATACGCGCTGCCGGGCGGGGCGTCGAAGCAGTAGTCAAAACGCTTGCGCAACGTTGCGCCCGTGGCGGCATCCGCATGCACGTCGATGCGGCGGCGCATGTTGAGCGCGACGATGCGCAGCTCGTCGATGCCATGGGCGTGGTCGGCGTGATCGTGCGTATAGAGGACGCCGTCGAGCGTGCTGATTCCGACATCGAGCAACTGATCGCGCAGGTCGGGAGACGTGTCGACGAGAACGCGGGTTGTGCCGCGTCCTTCCGTGCGCTCGATCAGGGCTGAGCAGCGGCGGCGGCGGTTCTTGGGATTGCGCGGGTCGCATGCGCCCCAGTCATTGCCGATCCTGGGCACACCGCCCGACGAGCCGGTTCCGAGGAGCGTCAACTTGTAGCTCATGCCTTGGCGCCACCCGGCGCGTGTCGCGGCACCTTGGCGTAGAGGCGGAAGAAATTTTCCGTGGTCGCAGCGGCGATCTCGCGCGGCGTGACGCCCCGCACTTTGGCGAGCGCATCGGCCGTGTGCACGACAAAGGCCGGCTCGTTAGGTTTGCCGCGGTGCGGCTCGGGCGCCAGAAACGGCGCGTCCGTCTCGACCAGCAGACGGTCGAGCGGCACCTCGGCGGCGATGGCGCGCAACGCATCCGACTTCTTGAACGTGATGACGCCCGAGAACGAGATGTAGTGGCCGAGCGCCAGGGCCCGCCGCGCGAGATCGGCGCCGCTGGTGAAGCAATGCATCACCGCGGGGAATGCACCGCCGCGCGAGGTTTCGTCCTCGAGGATGGCGGCCATGTCCGTGTCGGCATCGCGGGCGTGAACGATGAGCGGCAACCCGGTGGCGCGCGCGGCAGCAATATGCGTTCTGAGGCCCGCGGCCTGCGCCTCTGGCGGGGACTTCTTGTAGTAGTAGTCGAGCCCGGCCTCGCCGATCGCCACGCATTTGGGATGCGCCGACAGGGCGGCGAGTTTATCCGCGCCGATGTCGAGCTCCTCGTGCGCCTGATGCGGATGCGTGCCGACGCTAAAGTAAACGCTGCGATTGACCTCGGCGATGGCGCGATAGATGTCGAAGTCACGCACGCGCGTCGAGATCGTCACCATGAGACCGACGCCTGCTGCTGCGGCGCGCGCCATGAGATCAGCGCGCGCCGCAGCAAGCTCGGGGTAATCAAGATGACAGTGATGATCCACCAGCATCGTGTATTCGCTCTCTTCTCACGCCCTAACCTTCGGGTGCCGCCTCGATGTGCCGCGGGAAGACGCCCGTGGGTGCGGGGATGGCCGTGCCAGCCTGCATCCGGCCGCCGGCACCCAGCGCCTTGAACGTGCGCCGGTCCGCCGGCTGGCTGAGGAGGTCCAGCAGCTTGTCTGCTGCCTGCGGCATCACTGCAGCGCTCAGCACGGCAACCTGCCGCACGACCTCGGCGGTGACGTAGAGGATCGTCTCCATGCGCTTGAAGTCGGTCTTGCGCTTGGCCCACGGCTCCTCGGCCGCAAAGTAGCGGTTGGCGTCGCCCACAACGGTCCACACGGCATCGAGGTACTGCTTGATGCCCTGGCGGTCCATCGCCTCGCGTGCCTTCGCATACAGGGCATCGGCGGCCGCAAGGATTGTGCTATCGGCCTCAGTGAACGGACCGGGCGCGGGGACCTTGCCGTCGCAGTTCTTGGCGATCATCGACAGCGAGCGCTGCGCCAGATTGCCCAGATCGTTGGCGAGATCGGCATTGGTGCGGTTAACGATCGCCTCGTGGCTGTAGCTGCCGTCCTGACCGAAGGCGGCCTCGCGCAGGAAGAAATAGCGCACTTGATCGACACCATAACCCTTCACGAGATCGAACGGGTCGACCACATTGCCGACCGACTTCGACATCTTCTCCCCTCGGTTGTAGAGGAAGCCGTGCGCGAAGACGCGATGCGGCACGGCGATACCGGCCGACATCAGAAACGCCGGCCAGTACACGGCGTGAAAGCGCAGGATGTCCTTGCCGATGATGTGCACGTCCGCCGGCCAGTAGCGCCAGCGCGCGCTCGCCTCATCGGGAAACCCGGCCGCGGTGATGTAATTCGTCAACGCGTCGACCCACACGTACATGACGTGCTCTGCGGCGTTGCGCCCGGGCGACTGGCCCGGCACCTTGATGCCCCAATCAAGCGTCGTGCGCGAAACCGACAGATCGGCAAGCCCGCCCTTGACGAAGCTCACGACCTCGTTGCGCCGCTCAGGCGGCAGGATGAAGTCGGGATGGGCCTCGTAGTGTGCGAGCAGGCGGTTCTGGAAGGCGGAGAGGCGGAAAAAATAGGTCTCCTCCTCCGTCCACTCGACCGGCGATCCCAGCGGCTCACGGCGCACGCCGTCCTCTCCGACGGTGGTCTCCTTCTCCTCGAAGTAGGCCTCCTGCCGAACGGAATACCAGCCCGCGTACTTGCCGAGATAGATGTCCCCGGCCTTCTCCATACGCCGCCAGATCTCTTCCGACGAGCGGTGGTGTCTGGGCTCCGTCGTGCGGATGAAATCATCCTGCGAGACGTTGAGCGCCGTCATCATGTCGCGAAACCGCTCCGAGTTGCGGTCGGCAAGCGCCAGCGGCGTCAGGCCTTCGGCGACGGCTGTCTGCTTCATCTTGAGGCCGTGCTCATCCGTGCCCGTCAGGAAGAACACGTCCTTGCCGTCGAGCCGTTCGAAGCGCGCGATGGCGTCGGTCGCAAGCGCCGTATAGGCGTGCCCGATGTGGGGGACGCCGTTGGGGTAGAAGATCGGGGTGGTGATGTAGAATTTATGTTGCCCGCTCATGGCGCAGGTTCCATTCGATGGCTGTATCCGTTGGTGGGTTTAGGCGGGCGCGGGCAAGGCCGCACCCCGGCAATGAGGGCGGATCAGCACATTCGCGCGCCGGGGCGCGGAGCAGCCCGGCGGTGCAGGGATCGGAACGTGGTCGCGGCGCAAGTCATTATGCTCAATCTTCCAAGAGACCTGGGTCCATATCACGAATGGCGGCCTGATGCCACCGCACACCTCCACGTCAGGGCTGAGCGGCCGAGGCCAGGCGGGACAGGGTCGAGAGAATGAAAGCCCGGCGATCAAGGTTGAGCTCGAGCAGCTCGTCCTTGTCGCGCACGATGGTTTCCCATAGCTCGGCCCAGAACGGCGCGCGCTCTGGCCGGATGGACCAGGCGGCAGGCTCTCCGGCGGCGGCATTGCGGATGGCCTTGGCCATGACGCTGAGGAGGATGGTGAAGAACATCTCGAAGCGCTGATCTGCCGACGGAGAGCCGAGGTCGTCCGCCAGGGCGTGGGCCGCACCCCAGTCGATTTTCGGAAGTGCGGTGAGGATGGCGAGGATGCGCTCGTGCAGTTTGGCGCCGGAGCCATCGCTGAGCTCGAGCAGGCGCCGGACGCTGCCGTCGGCCAGAGCTTCCATGTTTTCGGAGAGTATCAGCTTTTCGTCGCGACCGGCGGCCGCGGCCGAGGCTGCGCGGTGCAGATCCTCCAGGCCGAGCGGTGCGAGAGACAGGAGACGGCATCGCGAGCGGATCGTGGGCAACAGACGGCCGGGCTCGGACACCAGGAGAATGAACACGGTGCGCTTGGGCGGCTCCTCAAGCGACTTCAGGAGCGCATTGGCCGCATTGGGATTGAGATCATCGGCCGTGTCGACGATCACGACGCGCCATGTGTCCTCGGCGGCGGTGTGGCCAAGGAAGCTACGCAGGCGGCGCACCTCGTCGATGGGAATGGAGGTGCCGAAGCGCTTCATCGTTGGCATCCAGGGACGGCGCAAGACCAACAGACCCGGATGGGACAGAGCCAGCACCTGACGGACGGCGATGCTGTCGACTGCAACATCGAGACTGGCATCGGGTTGCGTGCGGGCGTTCGGACTCGCGAGCAGGAAGCGGGCCAGACGATAGGCGAACGTGGCCTTGCCGATGCCGGTTCGCCCGGCCAGCAGCCAAGCATGATGCATGCGTCCGCTGGCGAAGGCTTCGACGAGCGCACGCTCGGCAGGCGCGTGCCCGAAGACGGTTCGCGTTTCGCGCGGGTGCGGGAAACCTTCGAGGCGGTCCACCTCCGGCAGGGCCTCGGTCTCGATGAGGGCAGGCGCGCGCGCCATCAGCGCGCCGTGTTGGTGAGGCGCGCGCCGAAGCGGTAGAGCACTGCGTCGCGCACGCGCTGCTCAACCGCGTCAGGGGTGCCGGTGGCATCGATGACCCGGCAGCGGGCGGGCTCAGACTTGGCGACGTCCAGATAGCCCTGCCGCAGACGTTCGTGGAAGGCGAGGCTGCGCTGCTCATAGGGATCGGCGCCGGTTGAGCCTTTCCCGCTGGTTTCGCGCCGTTCGGTCGCGCGGGCCAATCCCGCGGCCGCATCGATATCAAGGATCAGCGTGAGGTCGGGCTGGGTCGCGCCCGCAGCAATGCGGTTCAGCGATTCAATCGCGTCCGCAGCCACCGAGCCGGCAGCGCCCTGGTACACGCGCGTCGAATCGGTGAAGCGATCGCAGATCACCCACTTGCCGCCGGCGAGCACCGGGCGGATCAGAGTCTCGACGTGGTCGGCGCGGGCGGCGAAGAACAGCAGCGCTTCTGCAGTCGCCCCGTGCCTGGCGGTCGTGCTGGAGAGAATGAGGGCTCTCACTTGCTCTGCGAAGGGCGTGCCGCCGGGCTCGCGTGTCAGGACGACCTCGATGCCGGCCGCACGGACGAGCGCGGCCAAGCGCTGGGCCTGGGTTGACTTTCCCGAACCCTCACCGCCCTCGAAGGTTATGAACTTTCCGGCTGCCATCGGCCCAATCTGCGCCTTCGGCCGGCAGATGCCGACCAGCTGGAGCAGGATCTTTTCGGATTGAACACCTTGCCTTACGCGAGGCGCCCCGGCCGAAACTGGAATCCTGCTCCATTCATAGGTTTAGAGCGCCCAGCGGAACGCCATATGCACGAGGGTGTCAAGGCCGCGGCGGATCACGCCGCCCTGGGTAACGTCCTCGGCCGCGACCAGGGGAACCTCGCTGACGGCCTGCGATGGCGAGGAGACCCTCAAGTGGGCCACGACATCGCCTTTGGCGATGGGCGCCTTCAGCGGCGCCTTGTAGATGATCTCGGCCCTCAAGCGCTGATTGGCCGCCAGCCGCGGAAAGACGACCTGGACGCCATCGGCGCCCACAAGCGGGAGAAACATGCGGCTGCCGCCCCAGACGCGCGCCTGGCCCACCACCTCGCCCACGTCGAACAGCTTGTACTCGGTGTAGCTCTTGAAGCCCCACTCCAAGAGCTTGACGGCCTCGGTCTTGCGTTCCTCCTGCCGCTCCACACCGTTGATGACCAGAAGCAGCCGGCGATTGCCCTGCCGGGCCGAGGCGGCGATGCCGTAACCTGCTTCCTTGGTGTAGCCAGTCTTGAGCCCGTCGACGCCCAGCTCCGTAAACAGCAGCGGATTGCGGTTGATGAAGCGGTGCTTGCGATACATGAAATCGCGCTGCCCGAACCGGCCGTAGTACTCGGGGAAATCGCGCATGAGGTGGCGCGCGAGGAGCGCAAGCTCGCGCGCGGTCATCAGATGCTCGGGATCGGGTAGTCCGGTCGAATTGCGAAAAGTTGATTTTGCGAGGCCGAGCTTGCGCGCCTCCTCGGTCATGACGCGAGCGAAGGCCTCCTCGCTGCCGGCCATGCCCTCGGCGACGGCGATGCAGGCGTCGTTGCCCGATTGCACGATGATGCCCTGCACGAGCTGGTCTAAAGGCTCCTTCGTGTTCACGGGCACCATCATGGCTGACGTGCCTGACGGCGCGCCGCCGGTGCGCCAGGCATTGACGCTCATGAGGAATTCATCCTCGAGCTTGACCTGCCCGGTCTTCAGCGCCTTGAAGACGACAGCCAGCGTCATGAGCTTGCTCATGCTGGCGGGCGCCATAAGCTCATCGGCATTGTGCTGAAACAGAATCGCGCCCGAATCCGCGTCCATCAGGATCGCCTGGCGCGCCTTGGTCGTGAGTTCGGCTTGCGGCTGGGCCACGGCCGGCGACCCAAGGCTCGCAAGGCCCAGCGCCGTCATCACCAGGACCCGCAGGCAACGGGCCATTCGAGAACGAATGCGCGTCATGGCGCGTCGGGAATCCACCGCATGGTGGAGGGATATCACGGCCATGCAGGCGACAAGTCAACTGAGACGCGGCACCTGCGAGAATAAAATCGATGTGTTCAGGCGATCACCACGAGCGCGGGTAAGAACCGGAGTTCTCCGCCAGGCGCCGGCCGCCCGCACCGCCGAACCACGGCTGTGATGCCAGGTATGTGCGCTCGTGCCGGTCATCGCCGTTCAGCGGCGCGCGTCCGGCGTAGCGGACCCTGACCCGGGCGAGCCCCTGCCCTTCCGAACCGAGCACGCGGGCCACCTCGCGCGACAGATCGATGACGCGATCGTTGGCGTAGGGTCCGCGATCATTGATGCGCACGAGCACGGTGCGGCCATTTTCCAGATTGGTGACATAGGCATAGGACGGCAGCGGCAAGGTCGGATGCGCCGCCGTCAGGCCCGCCATGTCGTAGATTTCACCGTTGGCCGTTGCCCGGCCGTGGAAATCGCTGCCGTACCAGGAGGCGATGCCGGTCCGGTCGTAGTTTGGCTCTTCCCTCGGGATGTACCAGCGACCCGAGACCTTGTAGGGCACGCCAAGCTTGTAGTGTCCACCGCCTTTGGGGACCGGATTTCCTGGCGAAATGAGGCGGGCGCTCGCCGAGACACCGGTGCGCGAGTCGTAGCGGCTGTTGGAAATCCGGCCGCCGCCTCCCGAGCAGGCGGTCAAGCCCAGCGCCAGGACCCCAAGGGTCAAAATCAATGCACCCGACCGATGCCGAGGACCATGAACTCGCATGCTACGCCGACGCTCCCGAAGGCATAGCTATCCCCCTGCCCGTTGCGTCGGACAGCGGCCGCGAGCCCCCTTGTTTGGGAGGCATTGTGCCAGAGGGGAGTTGCTACCCGGTAAAGGTAGGCACCCGTCGGGCGCCGCCCTAGGCCGCACGCCGGACTTTGAGACCGGCACGGACGAGCATGAAGAGGAAGACCACCATCAGGGCGAAGAACGGCACGCCGACGGCGATCTCCAGCGGGGTCTGCAGACGGATGCCGATCAGGCGGAAATGGATGGCAAGACGCACCAGCGAAGACAGGCACACTGACAAAAGGAAGAGATTGCTGACGAGGAGGAGATGCGGGCCCGCGCCGTACACCTTCCCGAGCCATGTCGTCTCCGGCGGCAGCGCTCTCGTGATCATGGAGTACACTGTAAGCGGCAGAAGGATGACAACGAAGGAATTCATGACGACTTCGATAGTGCTGAGCATGGGCAGGCCTCGGCGGTCGATTTATCTTTCCGATGCACAGTGCCGGCATTGCATTGCAGCTTCAGTTCCGCGTGGAACTTGCACGCCCAGCACGCGATTGCGCATTTGACAGCGCGCGGCGCATCGCGAATCAGGCAGCATGGCGAAAGACTTTGCGGCGCGTGTTCCCGCCGGAACATCGCACAGCGCGTGGTTGTTCCATCCTGATGCTCGTCGCCAACGCAAGGGGTATTGCCATGACGCCGAAAGCCAATCAGATCGCAGCACGATTGATCGCCGGGGCCTGCCTTGGTCTTGGAACTCTGTTGGTGTCCATGACTGCGGCGAATGCCGTTGATGCGCGTGTACGCTCGGCCTGCACGGGAGACTATCTCAACTACTGCAGCCAGCATGATCCCGACGGCAAGGGCGTGCGCCGTTGCATGCGCTCGAACGGCCCCAAGCTGTCGTCGAGCTGCCTGAATGCGCTGGTCGCTGCCGGCGAAGTGTCGAAGAAGGACGTCCGTCGCCGTTCCGCCTCCGCGAGATGAGCGCGGCCTCGGGCGGGCCTACGCGTAAGCTGATCGAGTTCGATCCGGAGACGTGGCAGGCCGTGACGCTGCTGTCGCGCGACAGCATGAAGACGCTGCAGGAGCTGGCCGACGAGGCGTTCTCCGATCTCTTGAAGAAGCATCGCCGGCCGACAGGATTGCGGCAGCAGTTGCGCGAAAGCGCGCGGCAGGTCCCGGCCAATGATCCGGAGCCGGATGTGGCCGCCGTGCGCAAGCCCCGATCATCGAAGAAGGTCCGGAAAAAGACGGGGCGGCGCGGCTAGAGTCCTAGCTCTCCCGCGACACTGGCTCGGCGGCCGTAAAGGGGCTGAGCGCGAGGCTGGCATTGTAGTAGCGCGTGATGCCGGTGATCTCCTCACCGAGCCACGGCGGCTGCGCGAAGGTCTGATCCTCGTGCTCCAGCTCGATCTCGGCGATGACGAGTCCCGCGTTCGCACCCTGGAAGACGTCGATCTCCCAGACCAAGTCCCCGCACGGCACCTTGTAGCGTATCTTCTCGATGAGCGAGCCGGTACGCAAGGTGATGAGTTCGCCGGCCTTGCCGACCGGAATCGGGAATTCGAATTCCTGCCGGCGGAGGGCAGCCGCGCGCGATTTGATCGTCAGCGTGGCGGCCGCCGCGTCATGGATGCGGATGCGAACGGAGACCGCGTCGGTGAGCGCCAGGTAGGCTTGCTCGATCAGGCATCCCCGATCGGCGGCCTCGCGCCACGTGTCGCCTCGCACCAGGAATTTGCGCTCGATCTCGTCGGCCACGGCTGATCATACGCCCGCATTTTGCGTCTTCATATCAGCGTCATGAGCCGTCACACGGCTGCATTACGTCGCAGCCATGCGCCCACATGCGGTGTCCGGATTAGCAATGCTTATCCGCTGCATAACAAAATCATGAAATATCGACCGTTTACGTGGCGATGCAGCCTATGGCGAAAAGCCGGTGGTTGATGATAAGGGAACTACGTTCGCACGCCTCAGCCGGCAAACTGTCGACAGGACCCATGATGGCTAAGCGCATCATCATCCTTGGTATTGTTGGAGTTCTTGTAGCGGCCTTCCTCGGAGGCCTGAGCTACTTCCAATTCGTGTTCAAACCACAAATGATCCGATCATTTTTGTCACAGATGACGCCGCCCCCGGCAACCGTGACGGCAGAGGCGGCAAAGACGGAAAAATGGATCGAGCACTTGACGTCGATCGGAACGATGATCGCGTCGCAAGGTGTCGACATCAATACCCAGGTCGCCGGGATGGTGGTGGACGTGTCCATCGAGAGCGGGCAGGACATCCAGGAGGGCGGCACGCTGGTGCAGCTCGACGTTGCGGTCGAGACGGCGGATTTGGCCAGCAACAAGGCGACGCTGGACGAGGCGGAGGTCGCCTACCAGCGGCAGACGGACCTGATCGCCAAGCGAGTGACGTCGGAAGCCAATCTCGACACGGCCCGGGCGAAGCGCGACACGTCAGCTGCTGCGGTGAAGCGCACCCAGGCCGTCATCGAGCAGAAGACCATCAAGGCGCCGTTTGCCGGCAGGCTCGGCATCCGCAAGGTCGAGAAGGGCCAGTACGTGTCGCCGGGCATGGCCCTGGTGTCGCTGCAGGCCCTCGATCCGATCCGGGTCGACTTTCCGATGCCTGAGCAGCTCATCAGCAAGCTGAAAGTCGGGCAGGCGATCCAGCTCACGGTCGATACGTTCGGCCGGCACATCTTCAAGGGCGAGATCCAGTCGCTGGATGCCCGCGTGGCGCAAGATACGCGCACGCTGCTGGTCCGCGGGCTGCTTGCCAATCCCGATCCGCAGCGCAAGCTGCTGCCCGGCATGTTCGCGAATGTGGTGGTGCTGGCGGGCACCCCGGCAGATGTCGTGACGGTGCCGCGAACGGCCGTCACCTACAGCCTGTACGGCGACAGCGTCTACGTGGTGAAGACTTCGGACAAGCCCGCCCCCCAGGGACAGGCCGGCGGCGGCGCAGTACCACAGTCTTCCGAGCCGGCGCTCGTGGCGGACCGGCGGTTCGTTCGCACCGGCGAGGCGCGCGATGACCGGGTCGCCATCACGGAAGGGTTGAAGGCGGGCGAGCAGGTGATCACGACCGGCCAGGTCAAGCTCAATCCGGGCGCCAGCATCCGCATCGACAATACACAGCCGCTGCAGTCCGTCACTCCGCGACCCAAGCAGTAGCGGAGGCACCCATGTCATTCACCGACATCTTCATTCGCCGCCCCGTGCTGGCGACCGTAGTGAGCCTTCTCATCCTGCTCGTAGGCCTTGCCTCCGCCTTCAATCTGCAGGTCCGGCAGTATCCGCGCATCACCAACACCACCATCACGATCACGACGACGTATCCGGGCGCCAACGCCGACCTCATCAAAGGCTTCATCACCACGCCCTTGCAGCAGGCAGTGGCGAGCACCGAGGGCATCGATACGCTCACGTCGTCCTCGATGCAGAACGTGAGCCTCATCACACTCAATCTGCGGCTGGATGCCGATCCGGACCGCGCGGTCGCCGACGTGCTGTCAAAGATCCAGCAGGTCAAGAGCGTATTACCGACCGAGTCGCAGGACCCCGTCGTCATCAAGCAGACGGGCGAGACGACGGCGCTAATGTACATGTCGTTCAACAGCGCGCAGCTCACGGGCTCGCAGATCACGGATTACCTGACGCGCGTGGTGCAGCCGCGCCTGCAGACCATCAACGGCGTCGCCAACGCCCAGATCCTCGGCGGCCAGACCTTCGCCATGCGCATCTGGCTCAATCCGGACAAGATGGCGGCGCTGGGCGTGACGCCGGTGGATGTGCGCAATGCGCTGGCGCGCAACAACTTCACGACGGCCGCCGGCCAGGTGAAGGGCGACTTCATCCAGACGTCGATCAATGCTCAGACCTCGCTCGACAATCCGGCTGCCTTCGGCAAGCTGGTCGTGCTCACGCGCGGCGACGCTCTCGTTCGCCTCGACGACATCTCGACGATCGAACTCGGGCCGGAGAGCGCCGACTCGTCGTCGGTGTTCGACGGACTGAAAGCGGTGTTCATTGGCGTCTTTGCGACACCGACGTCCAATCCCCTGACCGTCATCAACGACGTCCGCAATGCGTTCCCGGATATCCAGAAGCAACTTCCCGCAAGCATGGAAGCCGCGATCGCCTACGACGCGACCAAGTTCATCAATGCGTCGATCAACGAGGTGCAGAAGACGCTGCTCGAAGCGGCCGGCATCGTGATCGTCGTCATCTTCCTGTTCCTGGGCAACCTGCGCGCCACGCTTATTCCCATCGTCACCATCCCGCTGTCGCTGATCGGCGTGATGTTCGCGCTGCTGGCGCTGGGCTACTCCATCAACCTGCTGACCTTGCTGGCGCTGGTTCTGGCGATCGGTCTCGTCGTCGATGATGCGATCGTGGTCGTCGAAAACATCCATCGCCATATCGAGGAGGGCATGCGGCCGTTCGATGCGGCATTGACCGGTGCGCGCGAGATTGCGGTGCCTGTCATCTCCATGACAATCACGCTGGCCGCGGTGTACGCGCCGATCGGCTTCGTCTCGGGCCTGACCGGCGCGCTGTTCCGCGAGTTCGCCTTCACTCTTGCGGGTGCCGTCGTGGTCTCGGGCGTGATCGCCCTCACGCTGTCGCCGATGATGGCGTCGAAGCTGCTGAAGCACGAACAGTCGAGCGGACGGTTCGTGCGCTTTCTCGATCGGGCGTTCGGCAGTCTGCGCCATCGCTACGAGCGTCGCCTGCATCGGACGCTCAATTTCCGTCCGGTGACGCTGCTCATCCTGTTCGGCGTCGTCGCCGCAACCGGCATCATGTACGTCACGACGCAAAAGGAGCTGGCGCCCGAAGAGGATCAGGGCATCCTGTTCAATATCGTGAAGTCGCCCCAATCCGCCAACCTCGACTACCTGGAGGCGGCGACCATGCAGATGCACAAGGTGTTCGAGACGGTGCCGGAGAAGGAGCACGTCTTCATCATCAACGGCATGGGCAACAACGTGCACCAGGCGATCGCCGGCATCCTGTTCAAGCCCTGGGAGGAGCGCAAGCGGACTCAGAAGGAGATCTTGCAGGAGCTGCAGCCCAAGGTCGCCGGCATCGCCGGCGCCCAGGTCATTTCGTTTGCGCTGCCGTCGCTGCCGGGCTCCACCGGCGGTCCGCCCGTGCAGTTCGTCATCACAACGACCGCCGACTACCCGCAACTGGCGCAGGTGCTGAGCGAGGTCCAGGCCGAGGCTCAGAAGAGCGGCCTCTTCATCTTCACGGACAGCGACCTGAAGTTCGAGACGCCGCAGATCGAGCTGAAGATCGACCACGACAAGGCCAACCGCCTCGGCATCACCATGCAGGACATCGGCGGCTCGCTCGCCACACTGCTCGGGGGAAACTATGTGAACCGGTTCAACCTGTATGGGCGCAGCTACCAGGTGATCCCGCAGGTTCCGCGTGACTTTCGCCTGACCGAGGATTGGCTGCGGCGCTATCAGGTGCGCACGGGCGCCGGCGCCCTTGTACCGCTGTCGAGCATCGTCACGGTGCAACAGAGCGTGCAGCCCAATGCGCTGACGAGCTTCCAGCAGCTCAATTCCGCGACGCTGCAGGGTGTGCCGTTTCCGGGCCGGACGGTGGGTGAGATTGTCGATTTCCTGAAGGCCAAGGCTGCCGAGAAGCTTCCCGAAGGCTTCTCCTACGACTTTCAGGGCGAGAGCCGGCAGTACGTGCAGGAGGGCAGCACCCTCGTCGTCACGTTCGTGTTCGCGCTCATCATCATCTATCTGGTGCTCGCCGCGCAGTATGAGAGCTTCCGCGATCCGCTCATTATCCTCGTGGCGCTACCGACGGCGATGTTCGGGGCCTTGATCCCGCTCAATCTCGGCCTCGCGACCATCAACATCTACACGCAGGTGGGGCTCGTCACCCTCATCGGCCTGATCTCCAAGCACGGTATCCTGATGGTGGACTACGCCAACCACATCCAGGAGACGGAGGGGCTCAAGCCGCGCGAGGCGATCGAGAAGGCGGCGGCCATCCGGCTGCGGCCGATCCTCATGACGACGGCAGCCATGGTGGTGGGCATGGTCCCCCTCCTCCGCGCCAGCGGCGCCGGTGCGTCGAGCCGCTATTCGATCGGGCTCGTCATTGCGGCGGGCATGACAATCGGAACGCTCTTCACGCTGTTCGTCACGCCGGCGGTCTACACCTACATCGCGCGCGACCGCACGGCGATGCGCCCCGCCGAGGGCGAGATGCCCCAGGGGACGCCGGCGGTGCCGCATCCAGCGGAATGAGTGCCGCTGGGGGTGGCGGCGCCTGCGGGCCGATTTGGGGACCGTTGTCAGCGTCACGTTGTCGGACTAAAAGTTGCGAGTCCGTTCCGAGGCCTAACGACGAGGTTTTCGCTCCATGACAGCGCGCATCTTCAAGCCGGCCAAGACCGCTATGCAGTCGGGCCCGGCCAGAACGCTGGAATGGATGCTCGAATATGAACCCGAAACCCCGCGCGCGGTCGAGCCGTTGATGGGCTGGACCAGCTCGAGCGACATGAAATCACAGATCCAGCTGGAGTTCGCGACCAAGGAGGAAGCAGTTGCTTATGCAGAGCGCAACGGCATTCCGTACCGCGTGCTGGAGCCGACTCCGCGCAAGCACATCCGCAAGGCCTATGCCGACAACTTCAAGTTTGGTCGCGTCGGGCCGTGGACGCATTGAGGCGCGGTGGGCCGGCGCGGGGTGGGCGGCGACGCGCCGTTTGCCGGAGTGTGCTAAACTGACTGAACGGTCCCGTAGCTCAGCTGGATAGAGCATCTGCCTTCTAAGCAGAGGGTCGCAGGTTCGAGTCCTGCCGGGATCGCCAGATAATTGAGACGAATCAAGAGCCTGGATAATCTTACGCCTTCCGACGGCTACGCCGGTCGCGCAACCTGCAACAACGAGAGGAGATCAAGCGAAAAGCGGTCGGGCGACGACGCCGATCGCATCTGAGAACAATGGCGTGAAGGCCAGATCGATGAGCCGAGTAATCTCATGAATCAGATGCTCAACCATCCCGAAAACACTGACGACGGACACTCTGATGCACATTCGATCAGAGGACTGATACATTGATCTATGCGATAGCGTTCCGAATAGAGGAAATTGGTGACCGCTATGAGCGCTACAAGTCGCTCATTGATGCAATCAACAAGGAAGCCGTTAGCTACATATCGGACGAAACGACCTCGCTCGTCATTATAGAGTCGATTAAGTCAACCAGCGATCTTACGAGCAGCCTTTACCTCGGGTCGTCGATCACAAAATCCGACCTGCTTCTCGTAATAAACCTCTCGGAGAAGACTCAGGACAGGCGGGGTGTCTTTAAACACGAGATGTTTCTCGACGCTCTGATGGCGAAGCGATGACGAAGTAGCTCTGGTGTATTGCGACGGGGACACGCAACATTCGCGCAAAACGAAGTGTCGCATGAGCCCTGTACTTCCGGAGCACCAACTGACCATCAAAAAAAGAAGGCCGGCAGAATTGGCGGCTTTTGGTCAGTCCAGACTCAACCCAACGCGGCCAATCACGCTCTTGCGCCATCTTGTTTCTGATCCAAAAACCAAAGGCCGCAAGACATACGTAGGCTAACGAGCCGAGCAGAGTCATTTGTACGAGCTCGAATTGAAGGGTGCGGTCATTGGGCATCCGGCCTAGCGGATCGGGAATGTCCAGCCACCACACGCGTAAGCTGCCATACAGCATTCCCAGTATCATCAAGATAACGGCCCACATGATCGCCCTGTGCCGCTCGGAAGAGAAATAGCCAATCGCCACCGGAATCAGGAACACGCTTGTGAGGAAAGTTGTCGCGAACGATGTCATTGCGCCTCCAGCGACTGCCACTGCACGACCCTCCCGGCCATACGTGCGCCAAGGAGATCCGTAGTCAGACCAGGGCAGCATCGCGTGATGGTCTAATTGTGTCGCGAAAGACGAAGGGGCGGAGTCGACAGGACACCATCAGACAGCGACAATTGCAGCACCAGAGCAAAGCCGTCGATCAGGTCCAATGCCGCAGTTGGCGGAGCCGGGCGATGGCCACCGCAGATACCCCAACGACGGCGGTGAGGTCGACGACCGCGCGCGCCCAGGGCGCGTCTGCATTCCACGCGTCGACCTCGTGTAAGGAAATGAAGCGAATGATGCCGAAGCCAATGATCAGACCCGCAAAGCCAATGGCGAGGCGATAGCGCTTGATGTAGTGCCAAGCCCACAGCAAGCCCCAGACGATCAAAACTATGACCCCCACTGCAACGGCGATGCTCGCCGTGACCTGCAAGGTCCGGCGGTCTTCGTACCAGCCCCTTTGCTTGAACATGCCGCGCGAGAAGTCTCCGAAACCGCGCAGCAAACCGAGGCCGCGCGCCGTTTTCACCAAGAAAAGCAGGAAGAACATGGCGGACATCCCGGCCCAGACCAACGCATCGGAGCCTGGCAAGCCGTGGTAATGGGCCCGTCGGCAAGCAACGGCGGTCCACAGGCCAAGCAGGCAGGGAACTAACAGCGCCAAGATGCGCCAAGTATCGTCGGTCATTGAACCAGTCCTTTACGCGGTGATGTTCGACAGGCTGTTGCACTACCGGTTTCCGAGCCTGTCAGTTGAGGTGGCCGAGGCGGCGCAGCCTAGTGGGGAAGGAATCATGTCTACCGAGGCCCCAAGGCCGTTGTGACGCTCCCAACCACGGATGCGCGCCACTCTCGCTGGCCGACGTGGCAGCGCTCCGAGCGGCGCGCCATTTCGTCAAATAACGACGGAGAAAACCAACAGCCCCGCAGCGATGATGAACATCGCGACAATCGCCATTTCCCGCCGCATCAGCCTGGGCGGCAGCAATTCTCCATCGCAGTTGATTTCATGCCCCTGCGCATCGAAATAAAACTCCGGCGAAAAATGGCCCCGGCTGCATCTGTTACACTGCGTCTGCATCAGCGCCAAGCCGGGCGGGTCGTTTGGTTCGCGCGGCACGCACTTCTTGCGCCCGCAGCTTGTGCACTCCAGCATGATCTTGTCTGCGTTCGACATGGCGGCGGTTCTGTTGTTTCTCAGGACCCTTCTGTCCCAAGCTCTCGGGCAACGGTTTGCAGCAAGCTGTTGACGATGGTTTGACTGACCATTAGCGAAAGTGATCCCGGTTTTCCCGGGGTTCGGCCAAGTAACCCTAATTGGCGCCGTGAACGAGGGCCTTCCGGCGAACCCTGTTCACCAAGTTCGCCGGAGACGCCTGGGACATCGCCGATGCTGTGGCTTACCTCGCAGCTCCCTCAGGCAAATTCATTACCGGCGAGGTGCTAACGGTTGACGGCGGCCAACACCTTTGGGCGATCCACGGGCCGCCGGCCGTCCTCGCTACTTTGAGCTCGACTATGCGAAAGCCCGTCTGCCGAGTGAATAGCGGACCGACGCCGCGCGGCAGGTCAAAGATCGGAACACGTCGGGTCAAGATGACCAGCGATAAACTCTTGCGTGTCCTCAATGACCCGGACCTGAAGTACACTCTGACGCCGCAGGGCGTCATGACGTATGCCAACTTCATGCACCGTGTCGGCATGATCAAAACCAAGCCCGAGACCTGGAAGGACGTGTTGGTGAGCGACATCGGCAGTCTCCCGGGAAACTGATTGCGCAACCGCAGCTCCGACAATCCGGCACCCAACGAGGTGAGCCATGCCACAAAACAAGCTACCGGCCGTCTTCATGCGTGGCGGCACATCGAAGGCCGTTATCTTCCACGCGCGCGATCTGCCAGCCTCGCGCGCGCAATGGGAGCAAATCTTCCTGGCCGTGTTGGGATCGCCCGATCCCAACATGCGCCAGCTCAACGGCATGGGCGGCGGCGTCTCGTCGCTGTCCAAGGTCTGCGTGATCGGGCCACCCAGCCGCCCCGATGCCGATGTCGACTACACGTTCGCCCAGGTGCTCATCGACAAGGCGCGCGTTGATTACAACAGCAACTGCGGGAACATGTCCTCGGCGATCGGACCGTTCGCCATCGATGAAGGGCTCGTGCCGAAGCCCTCCGGCCGCGACGCCGTCGTACGTATTCACAACACCAACACCAAGAAGATCATTGTCTCGCGCTTCGGCATGGATGGCGACACGGCCGCGGTCGCCGGCGACATGGCGCTCGACGGCGTGGGCGGCACCGGCGCGCCGATCCGCCTCGAATTCCTGGAGCCCGGCGGCGCCAAGACCGGAAAGCTGCTGCCCACAGGCAAACCCGTCGGCATGCTGCAGGTCGATGGCGTTGGGCGAGTGCCGGCCAGCATGGTCGATGCCGCCAATCCGTGCGTTTTCGTGCCGGCCGATGCGATCGGGGCAACCGCGACAGAGAGCCCGTCCGAGATCGAACAGAACCCCAAACTCATGCGAAGCCTGGAGGCTGTCCGCCGGGCGGCGTCCGTCGCCATGGGCATTGCGCCCGATCTCGACGCGGCCGGCGCGTTGAGCGTGCCGCTCATCGGCATGGTGGCACCGCCCGTCTCCATGACGGTTCTTTCGGGCCGCACGCTCGCACCCGCCGATATGGACATTGCCGTGCGCATGATGTCGAACGGGCAGGCCCACCGTGCGACGCCACTGACCGCTGCACTCTGCCTTGCCGTGGCGACCCGCGTGACCGGCTCCATCCCCTACGAGATGGCCCGACGCTACATAGGCGGCACCAGCCAGGTCCGTATCGGTCATGCCTCGGGCGTCATCGTGGTCGACGCCAAGGTTGCGCCGTCCGGCGACAACGGCGAGCCACACGCGGAATACGGCGCGGTCTATCGCACCGCGCGCCGGCTGTTCGAGGGACGCGTGTTGTATCAGGTGTGACTTCGGACACCCATTGATGGCCATCTGAACCGGACGGCCAGCCGCTGCGAGAGTCGCCATTTTCGGCTGGCCGCATCTCCAAGATCGCATTGGCCGCCACCGAGAGAGCGCGCGTATTGTATACGCCACGTCGAACAAGGGCACCGGCTGGCAGGTGCCCGATCGAGGAAACGCGCAACCCCGGAGGGCCTTTCATGTCGGTGACATCGGAGCTTTGCGACAAGATCGTCGCCATCGACTACGACGACCTGGGTGAACCGGCGATTGCCGCCGCACGTCGTCTCGTGCTCGACGCCATTGCCATTGCGATCGCGGGCACCGAGGAAGAAGCCATCCAGATCCTGGCGGAGCACTACAAGGAGCAAGGCGGCACGCAGCAGGCCACGGCCATCGGCAATGGCTTTCGCCTGAACGTGGTCTCGGCCGCAGCGCTCAATGGCGCGGCCATGCACGTGCTCGACTACGAGCCGATGTGGAGCCCGGCCAATCACGCGCTGTCCACGTCGTTCGGCGGCACCCTTGCTCTTGCGGAAGCGCGCGGCATGGGCGGGCGCGAGATCCTGACTGCACTCGTCAAAGGTATCGAGATGCAGGGCTGGATTCGCCGGGCCTCAAACCAGTTCGAAGCGAGGACGGCGCGATTTCATCCGCCGGGCGCCGCCGGCCCTCTCGGCTCGGCCGTCGCGGCAGGTCACCTGCTCCAACTCGATGCGGGCAAGCTCGGCAATGCCATCGGCATCGCAGCGTCCCGCGCCGGCAGCGTGCTGGCCAATGCTGGCACCATGACCAAGTCGACCCATTGCGGACACGCGGCAGCCCTGGGGCTTGAAGCCACGTTGCTCGCCGAGCGCGGCTTCACCGCCAATGCCGATACCTTCGGTGCGGCCCAAGGTTACGTGCCGGCCTTCTACGACGACAAATTCGACGTGGGGCAGATGCTGCGCTTCGGCACCGCGCCGTTCCGCATCGTGAGTCCGGGCTACGCCATCAAGATGTTCCCGAGCCAGTTCGGAACACATTTCGGCATCACGGCGGCGCTCGCGTTGCACCCCCAGATCCCTTCGCCGGAGGCCATTCGCCGCGTGCATTTCACGGCGCCGGTGATGGCCTACGTCAACCGGCCCCGACCCGAGACCGGGCTCGACGGAAAGTTCTCCTTCCAATACACGATCGCCAGCGCCTTGCTCGATGGCAAGGTCAACATCCGCACCTTCACCGACGAACGGCTCAAGAAGCCCGACATGCAAGCCCTGCTCGGCAAGTTCGAGGTCAAGCTCGACCCCGAAATCCCGGGCCGGTTCGAAGAGATGTATGTCCTGCTGCGGATCGAACTCGCCGATGGCCGTGTGCTCGAGACGCGATGCGATGGTCCGCGCGGCAAATGGGGCACGCCCCCCATCAGCGAGGCCGAGCATCTGGTCAAGGTGCGCGATTGCCTGGCCACGCGCGTCGAGGCCAAGGAGGCCGAGCACATCATCGAGCTCGCACGTGGCATCGACACTCTGGATGCTGCGGGCGTGCGCGAACTCATGCGGCTCGCTGGCTGCTTCGCCTGATCGCGGGCCCCGCTTGCTACCGGTGACGTCCTAACGCGCGAAGAGTCTCGGGCGACACGTGCAAAGTCCATTGGTAAGAATTCTTATTGACAGATTTCTTATGATAAGTATTCTATGCATTGAATGGACGGAGCAACGCCTGTGGCCGCGACAACCGCGAAAAAAGGTTCAAGCAACAGTGCCGAGGCGCGCGTTGAACCTGGTGCCGTCCAGCCCTATCAGAGACAGGGCCCCGTGAATCTAGCCCGGCGCCTGTCGCAGATCCTGCTGAGCGCCGTTGCTGAAGTGGCGCCACTTGATGGGCTGCGCAATGAACTCGGTACGCTCGTTGCCATCTCCCATCTGCCCGGCCTCGAGCAAAAGAAGATTGCCACCGTGATGGCGCTCGATGTGACCTCGGTTGGCCAGATCATCGACCACCTGGAAAGCAAAGGCCTTGTACGCCGTGCGGTTTCGCCAACGGATCGACGGGTGAAATTTGTCGAGGCAACGCCGGAGGGCTTGCGTCACATTGCCGAGCGCCGTCCCAAAGTCCTCAAGGCGCAAGCGGACGTTCTATCGGTCCTTTCGACCGAGGAACGCAAAACCCTCATCAACCTCATGGCACGCGTCATCGAAGCCAATCCCCACCATGACCGTCCTGGAGCAGGACGAAGACCGCCCAAGCCCAAGACCGATTAGTCCGAAACTTCTCATTTCTGTTCAGGAGTCATTGCCATGCAAATGCGCAAAACGAACCCGGCTGGCCAATTGCCGATGAATCGACGCGAAGCACTCGCCGCCATTTTCGGCGCAGCCAGCACGGCGGTCTGCAGCCGAGCTTACTCTCAATCGCCGGTGTGGCCTTCTCGGCCCGTGCGCATCCTGACACATGGGGCGCCCGGCTCCGCGCCCGATCTTGCCGCCCGCATCTGGAGCGAAAAGCTCTCTGCGCGTTGGAAGCAGCCTGTTCTGATCGATAACAAACCTGGAGGCGACGGCATCATCGCCGTGCAGGCGATGTTGGCTGCGCGCGACGGCCATGCATTGTTCTTCGGGCCGCACTTCATTTACAGCGTGCTGCACAACACCAACCAGGACATTGCTATCAAGCCGCGTGGGGAAATGGTGCCGATCTGCGCAACCAATCTCGATTTCATCGGCATTGCTGTATCGCCAAAAGTCCCTGTCTCCTCGCTGCCTGAGCTGAGAGACTATTCACGCAGTCGGTCCGATACGCTGACCTGGACGGCGCCACAGGGCTCCACGCTCTGGCTTCTCATGAAAGACTTTATCGACAGGGGGGGCTTGCGCACGCTGTATGTACCCTATCGCAGCTCCCCGCAGGCCGTCATCGATCTCACAGAGGATCGGTTGCATGCGGTGATGCTGCCGCTCGCGCAACTGACGGGGCAGGTCGAAGCAGGCAAAGCCAAGTTGATCGCCACGGCTGGGACCCAACGCCCGCCCGCAGCCCCTAACACGCAGACAGTCACCGAGCAGGGATTTCCCGAGATGACCATCGAAGGCGTGTTCGGATTGTACGGACCCAAGGACATGTTCGCGCGCCTGATCGAGCAGATCTCGGCAGATGTCGGCACTGCAGCGAACGAGCCGGACCTCGGCTCACGCTTCGAGCGGCTGGGGCAGAGCCTGCGGACAGTCCCGACGGCAGAGTTCACGTCCGAGCTGGACACCTTCGAGCGCAAGTTCGCCGAACTCGCCCGGCGATACAAATACAAGTCCGAGTGACATCGAGGCTGCCGGCCCGGCTCCAACCCCCATCTTGACGGCCCAATGACGATCACATGACGCCGCTCGCGGAATGGTCTGCGAGGCGAACGGTACCGCTACGTTTCAAATCTAACCCCGCCTAGAGGAGACGAACATGCGTGCTTTCAGCGCCTCGCTACTGGCGATCCTGGCGATCACCACAGTTGCCCATGCCGACGACTTGGCCGACTGCTCGCAACGTGCGGACGTGCAAAGGACCGTCGACGGCTGCACGCGCGCACTCGACAGCGGCGCGTTAAGCAGCCGGCTGGCGGCGATGGTGCTCAATAATCGTGGAAACGCATATGGAGCCGTAGCCGCCTATGACTTGGCAATCTCAGACTACGATCAGGCCATAAGCATCGATCCGGTCTACACGCACGGATACTTCAATCGGGGCTCGACTCACTTGGAGGCCGGCCGCAACGATCTCGCTATCGCCGACTTCACGCGCGCTTTGGAGATTGATCCGGGTTTGGTCCAGGCCTTTGTCAATCGGGGACTTGCCAGATTGCAATCGGGGCTGCTCGATCAAGCCGTCGATGATTTTACCGCAACTCTCGCCCTCGACCCACAGTCCGTCATCTCTCACAACAACAGAGGCGTGGCCTACCGGCGCATAGGCAAGCTTCCCCAGGCTATCGCGGACTTCGAAGCTGCGCTCGCAATCGACCCCGCCTATAGCACGGCGCTTCACAACCGTGATGAGGCGCTGAAGCTGCTGCCTCGAGCGGAAGCCTTCGAGGCCGAGCGTCAACGCACAGTCTCATCGGATCCCCACTTTGAGAGCGTCCGACGCAATCTGCTCCTCGCTCCTGACGCAAAGTGATGCTGAGTGTCTCCGGCCTGCACGTCTGATAGCGGATACATGTGAGTATCGGGCAGTGTGGATCGACGACGCCGATCTCTTGGGTCTGGTTTTCGGCTTCTTCTGACGCCGCCAAAGATCGTATGCCCAGTCCGATGACGCAGAGATCTTCAGCGGCAAGCTTGGCCAGTTGTTATACCCTTGACAACGGGCTGGGAGACACCTGCCATACGACTTCGCTCGATTGAGCGAAACACTTCCATGCCGGAGGCGTGTCTTCGACACGACGTTCACTCGACTGCATCGAGCCAAAAAGGAGAGTCACATGGCGGTCCGGATCGAGAAGATTGCGGCGAAAAGTGTGTTCGACCCACCCACCTACACCCAGACCATCAAGGTGACGGGCGCGCAAACCATCGTCTTCATCTCAGGCCAGGTCGACTATGACGAGAAGGGGCAGCCTGGTCATCTCGGCGATTTTGCCGCGCAGGCACGCACGACGTTCAGCGCTCTTAAAGCGCAGGTCGAGGCGGCAGGCGGCACGCTGGAGAACATTGTGAAGCTCACCACGTACCTTGTGGACGTTCGACACCGCAACGACCTGGTGCCCGTGCGGCGAGAGTTCTTTGGCGAGAAGGCTCCCGCGTCCACACTGGTCGGGGTGACTGCGCTCGCCATGCCGGGCTGGCTGATCGAGGTCGAAGCCATAGCCGTCATCTAACCGGCGCAAATCTCGCCGTGGACAGAAGCCACGCGATAGTGCTGCGCTCTTGAGGCGGGCATGCCGCAACGGGGGAGGGAGCGTGAAGCGTTACGGGCTCGGCATCGATATCGGTGGCACGTTCACTGATATCGTCGTCTATGACGCCGACACGGGACGGCAGTTCAACCGGAAAGAGCTGACGACGCATGCCGACCCGTCGATCGGCGTCATGACCGGCATCGATCGGCTGTTGCTCGAGGACGATGTGGCGGCTGCCGAGGTCGGCCGCGTGGTGCATGCGACCACGCTTTTCGCCAATGCCGTGATCGAGCGCAGGGGGGCAATCACCGGCCTTATCACAACGCAAGGCTTTCGCGACACGCTGGAGATCGGTCGCGAGCGCAAGTACGAGCTTTACGACATCAAGATCGTCAAGCCGCGCCCGCTCGTGCCGCGGCACCTGCGTCTGGAAGTGCCGGAACGACTCAATGCCGATGGCAGCGTGCATCGTGCCCTCGACGAGACGGCGCTGCTGGACGCCGCTTCGCGGCTGGTCGACGGCGGAGCGACCTCGCTCGCCGTCACGTTCCTGCACTCCTATGCCAACCCCGTGCACGAGCGTCGTGCTTTGGAGCTGCTGGAGCACCGGTTTCCGCGCCTGGCGCTCAGCGCGTCGATCGACGTTGCGCCTGAGATCCGCGAGTACGAACGCACCTCGACCACGGTGTGCAACGCCTATGTCAAGCCCCTGGCCGAGCGCTATTTGTCCACCTTGGCGGATCGCATAGCCGCGCGGGGCATCACGGCGCCGTTGCAGATGATGCTGTCCAACGGCGGGTTGACCAATATCGAGGAGGCCAAGCGAACGCCGGTGCAGCTCCTGGAGTCTGGTCCAGCAGCCGGCGCGCTCGTGGCTGCCCATTTTGGCGCGATCGATGGCGGCGCGCACGTGCTGGCTTTCGACATGGGGGGCACGACCGCCAAGCTCAGTGTCATCGACGACGGCAAGCCCAAAGTCGCGCGCACCTTCGAGGCGGGGCGTGAGAAGCGCTTCATCGCCGGCAGCGGACTGCCGGTCCACATTGCGACGGTGGAGCTTATCGAGATCGGCGCGGGCGGTGGCTCGATAGCGCACGTCGATGCCATCGGACTCATGAAGGTCGGACCCATCAGCGCCGGCTCGGAGCCGGGCCCGGCGTCCTATGGGCGCGGCGGATCAAGCCCGACCGTAACGGACGCCGATTTCGTTCTCGGCTACCTCGATCCCCGGTTTTTTGCCGGTGGCACCATGCAGATTAACGTAAAGGCAGCGGAACGGGCGTTCGAGCCGCTCTCTGAAGTCACAGGACTTGCTCGGACCGCACTGGCCTGGGGCATCCACGATATCGTCAACGAAAACATGGCGAATGCCGCTCGCGTGCATATCGCCGAGCACGGTAAAGACCCGCGCATCTATGCCCTGCTGTCGACCGGAGGCGCCGGTCCCGTACATGCCTACTACGTGGCCAAGAAGCTCGGGCTCACGACACTGATTGCGCCGCGCGCGGCGGGTGTCGCGTCCGCGCTTGGGCTCCTGATCGCGCCCGCCCGCGTTGATCGCGTCGCGACGGTCGCGCGCGAGCTAGCACACATCGACTGGGTCGACATCGAAGCAACCTTTACCCGCCTCGAAGCAGAGGCGCAGAAGGTTCTCGAGGATACGGGCCTGCCCAGTTTCGATGCGCATATCCAGCGGATGGCGGACATCCGCTATGTCGGCCAAGCCTCTGAACTGGTTGTTCCGTTACCGCCGGGTCCTTTTTCGGCCGGGTCGGAAGCCGCGATCAAAGCCGCGTTCGAGCAATGCTATGTGGCCGCGTTCACCCGCACACCTCCTGCCAGCCCTTTGGAAATCATCAACGTGCGCATCACGGCCACGCTGGACGTGCCCGGCTGCGCCAAGTCCATGCAGGCTGCCGTGGAGTCTGGCGACCCGATCAAGGGCGTGCGGCCGGCCTACTTTCCGGAGCACGGCATGCATATCCCGACGACAATCTACAACCGCTACCGCCTCAGGCCAGGTGATGCCTTCGAGGGACCCGCCATTGTCGAGGAGCGTGAATCCACTCTCATCGTGGGACCCAACGGCCGTTTCAGGGTCGCCGCGAGCGGCAACATCATCGTCACCATCGCTCGAGGGGCGTCATGAGCATCGACAGCGACGCTGGCCGAAATCGATTACGCTTCGATCCGGTCACGTTGGAAATCCTCTGGACGCGCATGATCTCTGCGGTCGACGAGGCGGCAAAGGCGCTGCGGCGGACGTCGTTTTCGACGCTCGTCAACGAGTCGAACGATTTTGCCTGCGTTCTGACGGACGCAAGGGGGCAGTCTCTTGCTCAAAATACCGAGAGTATTCCCTCGTTCATCGGCACGTTGCCGGTGACTGTGAAGCATTTCATCGCCGAGATCGGCATCGAGAACATGATGCCGGGAGACGTGCTGGTCACCAACACGCCGTGGATCGCAACGGGACATCTGAATGATATCACCGTGGCGCGCCCGATCTTTCATGGCGGACACGTCGTGGGTTTCGCCGCCTCGACAGCGCACGCGCCCGATATCGGCGGCAAGGTCCGCTCGGTCGAGGCGCGGGAGGTCTTCGAGGAAGGCTTCCACATTCCCATCATGAAGCTGGTGCGGGCCGGCGAGCCCGATATAACGTTGCTCCGGCTGCTGCGAGCGGCCGTGCGCACGCCCGACGAGACCGAGGGCGATCTGTGGGCCCAGCTCACCGGCCTCGAGTTGATGGAACGGCGAGTCATCGACCTCCTAAGCGAATACAGCCTTCCCGACCTCGAAGATTTCGGCGGTGAGGTGCTCGGGCGTT
Organism: Hyphomicrobiaceae bacterium; assembly: GCA_046154585.1. Taxonomy (GTDB): domain Bacteria; phylum Pseudomonadota; class Alphaproteobacteria; order Rhizobiales; family Hyphomicrobiaceae; genus CADEFX01. The sequence goes on from JBJXDX010000090.1 coordinate 168,283, forward strand.
GCGAAGCGGCAATGCGCGCAGCCATCCGCGCGTTGCCGGACGGCGTCTATCCATATGAATTCCAGACCGACGGGATCGATGAGCCGTTCACCTACAAGACGGCCGTTAAGGTCGCTGGCGACCGCATCCTGGTCGACTATACCGGCACATCAGCGCAGGTCGATCGCGCCATCAATTGCACGATGACCTACACGTTTGCCATGACTGCCTATGCGCTCAAATGCGCCCTGCTCCCAAACCTGCCCAACAACGAGGGCATCTTCCGCTGCATCGAGGTTGCGGCCCCGGAGAGTACAATTGTCAATCCAAGATTCCCGGCGCCGGTTGGCGGACGCATGGCGACAGGCCACTACCTGCCATTGGCGATCTTTGGCGCGTTGGCGCCGGTTCTTGGTGAGCGGATGATCGCGGCCTGCGGCTCGCCGTTGTGGAGCATTATCCAGACCGGCGTGCGTGCCGGCGGCAAGACCTACGCCAATGTTCTGTTCTTCAACGGCGGCATGGGCGCAACGGACGGCGGCGACGGGCAGAGCACGTATGCATGGCCAAGCAACGTCTCCAACGTGCCCGTCGAGCTGATCGAGCGCAACAGCGCGCTGTTCATCCATCGCAAGGAACTGAGATCCGGTAGCGGAGGCGAGGGGCGCTATCGCGGAGGCCTCGGACAGGAGATCCACGTCGAGATCCGCTCCGAAACGCCCGTCGGCATGATCTTTATGGCCGAGCGCTGCCGCTTTCCGGCCCCTGGCTTTGGCGGCGGCGCTCAGGGGGCTTGCGGTGAGGTGCGCATTGACGGCGCGCTGGCCGACCATCGCCGCAACGTCGTCCTCAAGAACGGTCAGACGGTTACGCTGCGCACGCCGGGAGGCGGCGGCTACGGGCCGGCCATGGATCGCAAGGCTGCTGCCATCGCCGAGGACGTGCAGGCCGGCTACGTCGAAAAGTGACGGTGGCATCAAGGCACGCGCGATGGCTGGCACTGCTGCCGACCGCTAACCGCTGGCCAGCGAAAGGACCAACGCCACGAGCCACATTGCGAGGGCGACTTCGGCCGTCCACAGCGCAAACGTCAAATAGGTTTCGCGCATGATGGCCGCGGTTATGCGTTGCGCGGAGGCCTCAGGCGGACGCATGGCGTGCGGCAGATAGAGCCACAGCTCCGTTTTGCGGTGGTTTTTCGTGAGCGCCTCGCGTGCCTTGAACAGCAGAACGCCCACCATTGCTAACGTGAGTACTCCGCCGGTCTGGAAAGCGATACGCGGCTCGAACGATAAGCCGACCATCATGCAGAAAATGGCCAGCGACCCGAAGGCGCACGCGCGCAGCACTGTCTCAAACGCAATGCGTCGTATGTCATCCATGGCACCAACGCCGCTGATGCGGGGACAGCTCGGCGCGATCAACGCCGCTCCTCAGCAAACCTATAACTTCCGACGATGCGGCGCACTCACTAGTGCGTGAGCGTTATCAATAGTCTTGACGAACTCATAGCCCGATCTTGAGGAAATTGCCGATGGCGGGAATGGTCAGAATCGCGGTCCCTGCAAGCCAAATCCACAATGAGGTTTCGGCTGAATCGTCCTTGATACCCATGAACCGCTCGTAAAGGGCCGCCGGGATGCCCCCGAGGATGATGGTGGCGGTCGCGACCATCAAGGAGGAAAACATCAGCGTCAGGGGTACGCTGCCGAACAGCAAAGCCGGCGAAATGATCTGAACATGGATCAGCGCAAACAGAAGCCAAAGCTGATTGAACAGGCCGTTGATCATCCCGAAGAAGGCAATGCCGACATAATAGACGTTGCGATCCATGGTGCGGCTCAGCTGATGCGGGGCACGGCGCCCAATGCCAGGAACACGTTCAGGAGCAGTACGCGCAGCCAGAACATCCACACCGCTCCGAACAGCCAAACGATCACCGGCGCTGCCGCCTTGGGGGTCACGAACGCGACGACGGCAACGACCGGGTCGGTGATGCGGCAGAAGAAACGCCAGATGTAGTTCTGCGAATCGTGATTCAGGAACAAGCCGAGCAGGGCACGACCCAGCAATGTGTACATCAGCGCGGCCAGAACGAAATTCGGCAGGTGATAGTACCAGTAGGGCAGAAGCGTAAAGGTCTGGTCCAAGCAGGCGCTCGCTGGCTAGTGCGATGATCGAGAAATTCGCCGGCATTTGCCGCACATCTTGGAGCGAACTTCTCGTTCTGGATCACACTAGCAAAATTATGAATCTAGTGTCCCTTTTGATTCCGAAGTTCGCGCCCGGACCTAGCATCGAGATCAGGCGAACTTCGGAATCGGGACACCTAGACAGGTAGGTGCTTGATCGGCGCAAGATCGCAGTCCGCCTGTCACCCGGCAAGAGCAGGTAAGAAAAACGGCGGGGCCCAGCAGGGCCCCGCCGTCGACAACGTTGGTGGCGACGATCAGGTGGTCTTTTCCTCGAGCACCGTCTTGCCGCGCGGCTTGCGGATCTCGTCGACGTACGCCTGGATCTCTGCCGAGGGTGGCTTGCCCATCAAACTGACGACGTAGATCACCAGGAAGCCGAGCGGCATCCCCAACAACCCGCAGTTAATGTTGTTGAGGCCGAACCAGCCAACCTTGTTCGCCATCGGGTGGGCCAGCGTCGGCCAGCTCTCCATGGCGTTCGGCAGCGCCATGGCCTTGGCGATGTCGACGATTGGTGCACCCGTGATCGGGTTGTACAAGGACGTCATGCCGAAATATTTGACACCCACGCCCGGGAAGTAGCGGGTGGTCACCAGGTAGAACAGACAGAGCCCGAAGCCGGCGATGATGCCGCAGATGGCACCTGTCGATGTCGCGCGCTTCCACCAGATGCCCATGACCAGCGCTGGGAAGTTGCCGGCCATCGCCAACGAAAACGCCCACCCGACCATGGCCAAGATGTCCGACGGTTTGGTCGCGGCCGTCGCAGCCGCCGCCACGGCGACAAAAAACAAGAGAACCCGCGCAACCGTCAGCCGGCGAATGGCTGGGGCGTTCGGGTCGAGCATCTTGTAGTAGATGTCGTGGCTGAGCGCGTTAGCGATGGCGAGCAGGAGCCCGTCGGCGGTCGAGAGCGCGGCGGCAAGACCGCCGGCCGCCACCAGACCCGAGATCACGTACGGAAGGCCCGCAATCTCCGGTGTGGAGAGCACGATCACGTCCGTATTGATCACGAAGTCCTGCAGCCTTACGACACCGGGGTGACCGGCGATCGCTTTGCAAGCTGCAACGACGTCGGCGAGAGTGGCGGCGTTCTTGCCGCAGATCTGGATCAGGCCGAGTTCGCCCCAGGTGAACAACCAAGGACGGAGCTGCTCGATATCCCTACCGATAATGTTGGTGTAGACCTCCAGCTTCGAAAACGCCGCATAGGCCGGCGCCGAAAAGTACAGCAGGAAGATGAAGAGCAGCGACCATGCCACAGACTGACGCGCTTCACGCACGCTCGGCGTGGTGAAGTAACGCATCAGGATGTGCGGCAGTGACGCGGTGCCCACCATCATGCAGAGGATGATGCCGAAGAAGTTCAGCGGGCTGTAGTTGATGAAGGGCTCGATATGCGGCTTCAGACCAGCTGCCGTGGCAAGACCGGTCTTCAGCATCTCCTGCTCACGCGCCGTGATGTCCTGGATCGCCAGCCCGTAGGTGAGTTCCGGGATCGGAATCCCATACTTCTTGGTGGACAGGATGATGATGGGCGTAAGGTAGGCGACGATCAGCACAATGTATTGCGCGATCTGCGTCCAGGTCACCGCCCGCATGCCGCCGAGCATGGCGCAGAGCAGAATGCCGACTAGGCCCGCGAATACCGCGATCTCGAATTGCATGCCGAGGAAGCGCGAGGCTATGAGCCCCGTGCCGTAGATCTGCGCGGTCACATAAGTGAAGGAGCAGCACACCAGCACGATGACGGCGAGGAAGCGCGTAAAGTTGCCGCCGAATCGGAATGCCATGAAGTCGGGCACAGTGTAGGCGCCGAACTTGCGCAGATACGGTCCGACCAGGATCGACACCAGCACGAAGCCGCCGGTCCAGCCGAGCACCCAGGCTATGCCGTCATAGCCGAATAGGAACAGCGTACCGGCCATGCCGACGAACGAGGCTGCGGACATCCAGTCGGCGCCCGTCGCCATGCCATTGTAGAAGGCTGGCACACGCCGGCCGGCGACATAATACTCGGAAACTTCCGCCGTGCGTGTCGCTACGCCGATGATGGCATAGACCGCCAGCGTGAAGAACACGAACAGATAACCGAGGATCTTGTTCGGCACACCGACCTGCTCGAGAACCGCGATCAGGATGATGAAGGCGAGGAAGCCCCCAGTATAAAGGCCGTAAAGGCGTCCGAGATTTCTCATAAAATCCGAACGTTCGGCCGCTTGAATAGCCATGATTTTCTCTCCCCTCAATCGTCTTCGGCGACGCCGTGCTGACGGTCGATCCTATCTTGCTGCCATGCGAACACGAACAACATGACGACGAACACGATCAGCGAGCCCTGCGCAGCCATGTAGAAGCCGAGCGGGAATCCAAGAAATGGGACGGTAATGGTGTTGAGCGGTTTGACGAACATGTGGATGATGAAGCCGAAGAAGAACCACACAGCCAGATGCGCGAACATCAAGTTGCGTGTCCTTGCCCAGTGAACTTCATCACTGGCTTTTTCATCGCTGGTTCTGTTCATGTATTTTCCACCTCCCCTGCAATGCGCGGCGCACTGACCATCAGAGGGAGGGGGACCGATCATGAATCGGCTATTCCTCCCTTTGCGTTTCTCCATTCCGGTCTTGACGCCGGTCCCGAGCCGATAATAGCTACGGAGAAACAAAGGCTAGCACCGACCGATAAAGGCACTTGCTTAGACTTTGGTCGAATTCCGGCCGCCATGCACATCTTCAAAACAGGGAGGGCGAGCGTGTGGGACTGTACGATTTGATCTTCCGCCGCAGTCCACCCATCCGCGATGTAGCTGCACTCGCCGATTTCATCGACGAGCAGTCGGCCTTCCTGGTGCAGAAAGGAATCTACGAATTCTCGCGGGCTCGTGCCGGACACTACGCAAAGGTGCTTTTCTCCGAGCGGACCTTTTTGGATGCCGCCGAGCAATCACGCTGGCGGGCCTATCCGCTCGGGCTGGCGATGGTCGCAGAAATGGTCGAAGGCGTGTTGCGCCCTCGATCTGAGGAGGAGCGGCGCGCGACATCGAACGCACTCGCGGCCGTCGTTCTTTCGGTTTTCGATCGTTATCCCGCTCCCACGGCATTTGATGAGGAAGCGTGGCCTAGTGCGCGCACCGATCTCGCTCAACGTCTCGCCCTTCTCGGGTCGTATCCGCGCAAGCACGTGATGGACATTCCAGAACCTTTCGCCCCGAAATATTTCGAGCTGATGCCAATTCACAAGAAACTGCGGGAAAGCGATTTTCCCACCATGAAGAATTATCTGAAGGTAGTCCTCATCAACATGCACGACGATCTGACGCGACGCATGGATGCCGAAGCGATGGCCACCATACTGCGCAGTTGGCGCGGCATCGAAACGTGAGCGCCTCTCCCTGCCGGGATCGCCAGTGCAGCCGGCGTCAATAGAAAAATATAGTTCATCCGCCGGCTCTGAGCCGCGTCGCACCGCCGGCTCCGGGAATCAGGTTGGCGAGGCCGACGACAAGGGTGGTGATCGCCAGCATCACCAGACCGAGCACCGCGATGGCGCCGTGGTCGCCGCTCTCCTTCAGGTCGAAGATCAGGACCGAGAGCACCTTGGTGTCGGACGTGAACAGGATCACCGCCGCCGACAACTCGCGGACGACCGCGACAAATATGAAGCACCAGGTCGCGACGACACCGGAGAGCAACAACGGCGCCGTGATCTCGCGCAGCGCGCGAACCCGGGTGGCGCCGAGGATGCGGCTCGCCTCCTCGAGTTCGGGGTGGACCGCCTGAATCGCAGAGCCGAGTTGCTGATAGGAGGCCGGCAGCTCGATCGTCAGGTAGGCGATCAGGAGGATCCAGAGCGTGCCGTAGAGGATCATCGGCGGAACGTCGATACCGGCGATGCTGAGCCAGGGCCGCGTGTAGGCGAGGAAGAGCCCGACGCCGAGCACGATGCCGGGGATGGCGATCGGCGCGGTGGCAAGGAAGCCCAGCACGCGGTGGCCCCGCACGGCCTGCCTCGCGACCAGATAAGCGATGACGAGTGCCAACAGCGTTCCGAGCGTCCCCGCGAGCGTTGCGAGCAGAAACGTGTTCCGCATCACGCCCCAGGTCTGCGACAGCTCGAAGAACGTGAAGTGCACGTTGTGCATCGATAGGTTCGACCACGTGATCAGCTGCGAAGGCACCTTCGAGAACGCGGCATTGAACAGTGCGCCGTAGGGCAGGAACACGGGCAGCATCAGCAGACCGAGGCAGAGCGCGAGTGCCAGCCAGCGCAATGGCCCGAGCGGGACGGGACGCGGCGCCCCGTACTTGCTACCGAGAACGGCGTAGTTGCGCCGACCGAGGATCGCCGATTGGGCGCGCAGCAGCACGACGGTCAAGACCAGCAGGGGCAATGCGGCGGCGGCGGCAAGCTCCGGCTTCGGCGGGAACTGGAATAGGCTCCAGATCTTCGTGGTCATGGTGTGGAAACCCGCCGGGATAGCCAGGATCGCCGGCGAGCCGAACAGGTTCATGGCCTGCAGGAAAGCGATGAGGGCGCCGGCCAGGATCGCCGGCAGAGCCATCGGGATGGTGATGCGCCGCGCAGTCTGCCACGACCGCGCGCCGAGCATGGACGAGGCGTCTTCGAGCTCGCCGGGGATGCGGTCGAGGGCGTTGGTGACCAGAACGAAGACGTAGGGGAAGGTGTAACAACTGATGACGAAGATCACGCCGCCGAGCGAGTAGATGTTGAACAGGTATTCGTCGGAGGGTGCTCCGGCAATGGCGCGCCACGCCTGGTTGAGGAGACCGCTGTTGGGAGCAGCGAGCAGCTCCCAGGCGATGGCACCCAGAAACGGCGGCGTCACGAATGAGGCGGTGACCAGCGTGCGCACGAGCCGGCGGCCCGGCATGTCGGAGCGCGCGACGAGCCAGCCCATTGGCGCCGCCATGAGGCAGCAGATGACGCCGACCGAGACGGCGATGACGAGGGTGGTGAGGAGCGGCTCCTGGAACGCGGGATCGCCGAAGACGGTCGCGAAGTTCGCGATCGTCGCGATGCCGTCCTTGGTCGAGAACGCGAAGATGGCAATCCATGCGATCGGCAGCACAACGAGAACCACGAGCAGCGTCGCGAACAGCGCCAACACCGGCCCCGACAGGTCGAAGCGCAGCCGGCCTGGCTCGGATTGGGCTACGACAGCCGGGGCCAGCGGCGTCATGGGCGAATGACAACCATTGGGCTCCTCACACCTTGAAGTACTGAGCGTACCGCTTCTTGATCTCGTCGGCCTGCTGCTCGACCTCGGCCGCATTCTCCTTCATGAGCTTGATCTCACTGAGCGGCGTGCGGCCGGGGCGGTCCTTCACGAGCGCGTGCGCCGACCGCAGTGCGCCGACGTCGACCATCACCTGTTGCGCCTCCTGTGTGAAGCTCCAGAGGTGGAAGAGTTTCGCGGCATTCGGATTGGGGGCACGCTTCAAGACGGCCGATGGTCCGGTGATCAGCGGCGTCCCCTCGACCGGATAGATGATCTCGAGCGGTGCGCCCCTCTCTATCTCGAGCGAGACGACGTAGTCACCGCCGTCGACCATGACGGCCCGCTCGCCGAGCGCGATCTTCTTCGGCGGGTCGGCGGCCGACTGCACTTGCATGATCTTCTGCAAGGCAAGCTTCTCAAAATACCCCCAGCCTAGATCGCGCGCTATCTGATGCGTCGCCGTCATGATGGTCCCGGAATAGCTGGGGTGCGCCTTGACCATTTTGCCCGACCATTTCGGATTGAGCAGGTCGTGGAAACCCTTCGGTACGTCCTCCGGCCTCACGAGTGTCTTGTTGTAGGCAATCGCCGAGAGCATCACGCGCCAGGTCGCATGGGTTGCGTCCGGGTCCTTGAAGTCGGGCGCGTAGTGCTGTGCGACGTCAACGGGCAAGACGGGCTCGAGCAGGCCATCGCGCTTCCAGACGATGAAGTGGGCGGCGTCCGAACTGTTGACCGTATCGCAATTGTAGATCTTCGATCCATACTCCTGACCGATGCGCTGGAAGTTCCGCTCGGCGCCGCTGCGCTCGACCTTCACGGCGATGCCTGGGAACTTCGCCTCGAAGAACTTGGCCATGCGCTCGGCGACCTTGATCTCGACGGAGGTGTAGTAGTTGACCCTTCCCTCCTTTTTTGCGGCCTCGATCAGCGCCGGGGTGATCTCCAGCGCAGGAGGGGACTGCGCAACCGAAACGCGCGGCCAGCCGGCAGCGGCCCCCGCAGTCGCGGCCGCTGCTCCCGCCAGCACGGTTCGCCGGCTCGGGCGTTGGGTTTTCTTCTGCATGCTCGCTCCTCCCATGATGGTTGCGTGCAGCTAGTGTGATGATCGAGAAGTTCGCCGACATTTGCCTCACATCTCAGAGCGAATTTCTCGATCTGAATCACACTAGCAAACACTATGATTCTAGTGTCTCTCCAGATTCCGAAGTTCGCTACCGGGCCTGGCATCGAGACTGGGCGAACTACGGAATCGGGACACTACCGCGCGAGCGCGCGGCACTTCGCCGGATCGAGATGCATCCACGCGACACTGCCGGGCGGGATGCTCTGATCGGCGGGCGTGGCGATACGCACCTCCGCACCTCCCTGAACCTCCACGATATAGTCGCGGCTCGAGCCGAGAAAGACCTGGCGGCGCACCACGCCGGGCAACGTGTTCGCGGGCAGCACACCAGCACCGGCCGGCGCCAGGCGGATGTCGTGCTGGCGGATGGAGACGGCCGTCTCTCGGCCAGGCTCGAGCGTGACCCCCGTCGTTGCGACCGGCACACCCGCAATCGTAACGTGGGTCCGATCGATCGCCTGCCCATTGAGCACGTTGCTCGCACCGATGAAGCGGGCGACGAACTCGGACTCCGGCCGCTCATACACCTCCTCGGGAGAACCGAGCTGCTCGATCCTGCCACCGTTCATCACGGCAATGACGTCGGCCGTCGTCATCGCCTCGGCTTGGTCGTGGGTGACGTATACGGCGGTCGTGCGGAACTGGTCGTGCAGGCGCCGGATCTCGAAGCGCATCTCTTCGCGCAGGTTGGCATCCAGGTTTGAGAGGGGTTCGTCCATCAACAGCGTCTCGGGCTCGACGACGAGGGCACGAGCGAGTGAGACGCGCTGCTGCTGGCCGCCGGACAGCTCCGAGGGATAGCGCTCGGCCAGCATTTCGAGGCGGGCGACGCCGAGAATGGCCTTGACGCGCGCATCGACCGTCGCCTTGTCGAGGCCGCGGATCTTCAGGCCGTAAGCGACGTTCTCGGCCGCCGTCATGTGTGGCCAAAGCGCGTAGGACTGAAAGATCATCGACATCTTCCGCTGCTCCGGCGGCAGCGTGCGCACTGGCGAGGAGATGACGCGCTCGCCAACCACGATCGCGCCTTCGGTCGGCTCGATGAAGCCGGCGATCAGGCGCAGCGTCGTGGTCTTGCCGCAGCCCGAGGGGCCAAGCAGGCACACGAGTTTTCCATTGCCGATCGTCAACGAAACGTTGTCGACGGCCGTCGCGGTGCCGAAGCGTTTCGTCAGGCCCTTGAGCTCGACGGATGCCACCTGCCCTCCTCCCACCGTTTGTCCGGATCATGGAGGGTTCGGGTGAGCAAAGGAAGGATATTGTCTCCGGCCGGATTCGCAGGTGCGTGCACACGAGCAGCTGCGGCCGCCGCTTGCATGACAGCGCTCGCGCTTATCAGACATCGTCATAGTGACGGCGCAATTCAGCCGCACATTTGGCATCAGGGGCTGCGTTCGGACCGGATGCCGAAGAGGCGGCCTGCTCCAGCGTACCGGATGGTTGGTTTGTGACAGGGGGGAGTACCGATGAGGTTTGCAGTCGCGGCGGCGTTTGGGTTCGCTTGTCTTGCCGCAGTTTTCAATTCCGCTCATGCCCAAATCATCGATTCGGCCCAAGCACAAACGAGTGACAAGCAGCGTGGTGCGCTCACCCCTCGAGAGAGGTACCGCGAGCAGGTGAATGAGAACGTCCTCTACCTGATGGGGGGACAGCTCGGCGCGGCCTATGTCGTCATCGCGCACGATATTTCAGTTGTCGTCAATGATGGCGACAACGTTCGTGTCCTGCCGGTGATCGGCGGTGCCGCGGTGCAGAACCTGCGCGACGTCGTGTTTCTGCGTGGCATCGATCTTGGTGTCACGAACCTGCTGACGCTCAACCAGATGAAGGCCTCGGGCGAACTCGGCACCAACCTCGACAAGCAGGTGGCCTACATCACGCCGCTGTTTCCCGAGGCGCTGCAGATCCTGGTGCGGCCCGGCGTCGACAAGATAGAGGACCTGAAGGGCAAGAAGGTCAGCTTCAACAGCAAGGGCAGCGGAACCGCTCAGTTTGCGCCTGTCGTGTTCAAGACGCTCGGCGTCAACGTCGAAGAACTGTTCATGCCGCAGGCCGATGCCATCGAGAAAATGCGCAGCGGCGAGATCGAGGCGACCGTGTGCACCTGCCCCGTGCCTATTCCGACGTTTCCGAACGTCAAACAGGAATGGGGCTTCAAACTGCTGCCGGTGCCCTATACGCCGGCCCTGGAGGAAAACTATTATCCGGCCCGGATCGCCGCCGAGGAATATCCCAGCCTCATTGCGAAGGACAGCAGCGTCGAGACCATCGCCACCAGCAGCGTGCTCATCTCGTTCAACTGGCAGCCTGGATCGATCCGCTACAACAGGATCGCCAAGTTCGTCGATGCCATGTTCTCCAAATTCGGGGACTTCCGGAAGCCGCCGCGGCATCCGCTGTGGCGCAGCGTCAATCTGGCGGGCACGGTGCGCGGGTGGCAGAGATTCCCGGCGGCGCAGGAGTGGCTCGACAAGGTCAATCAGGGACAAACTGCGGCGCTACGCACGAATTTCACGCGCTTCCTCGGCGAGAAGCAGCAGGGAGGCGACCGAGATGCGGCCGCGGCCCAGGAGAAGTTGTTCCAGAATTTCCTGGAGTGGACCCGCAACCGCAAGTGAGCGCCGGCTCCTAGACGCGTGGATCGCACTCTAAACTTATGGAATAGAGCAGGATTCACGCTTGGGCCGAGGCGCCTCGGTTCAGGCGATCCTGCTTTAGCGCCCATCGTTTCGCGCCTCGCGCAGCGTGGGGTGCTATGTTGCCCGTTCGCGCAACACACCGCAATCGAGGCCGACGTGTGCCCTGGCATGGCCGACAGCTTGACTACCTGACACTCCTAGTGGCCGGGCTCGCGGGCTATCTAAATGGGCCTGGCTGGCTGGTCGTCCCGGCGGCGGTTGCCCTGTCGGTTGAGGACGGCGCGAAGCTCTGGCTGCAGTGGCGGAGCGGGGTGGCGGTCCGGTCGAAGCCGCTGACGTACGTCGTGACCGGCGCCTTCTCGAATCTCGGCTACGCCGCGTTATGCTATGTCGCCGGTGTCATCCTGGCTTTGGCCGTGTGAGCGCGAACGCAACAAAGAAGCGATGGGAAGAACGCCATGAGCAAGCTGATCATCGAGGCGCGTGTGAACGAGTACATGATGCGCGAGCAGGGCAACCCGCACGTGCCCTACCTGCCCGAGGAGATCGTGGCCGACGCGATGGCCTGCCGGAAGGCCGGGGCCGCCATCGTCCATTTTCATGCGCGCAAGCCCGACGGCAGCCCGGACCACGACGCCGAGACGTATGCCCGGACGGTGAGCGCCATGCGCGGCCGCAGCGACATTCTCGTACACCCGACGCTCGGCGACGTGACACTGCAAGCCGGCCCCGAAAAACGCCTCGCGCACATCCTGGAGATGGCCAAGGACCCGGCCACGGGACCACATCTGGCGCCGGCGGACATGGGCTCGCTCAATCTCGATATCTACAATCCTCAAGCGCGCCGCTTCGAGACGCAGGAGCGGATCTACAAGAATTCGACCGGCACCCTCGCCTACCTGTGCGAGAACATGAAGCGGGCGGGTGTGAAGCCCTACTTGACCTGCTGGAACATCGGGTTCACGCGCTGCGCCGCGGCGTTCATCGATCTGGGCATCGTCGAGGAGCCAGCGTTCATCAGCTTCATCCTCACCGACAACAGCTTTCTTGGTGGCCACCCCGGCACGTTGGCAGGGTTGCGCGCACACATGGATTTCCTGCCCGAGAACCGGCGCGTGGTGTGGAGTGTCATCGACTACGGCGGCAGCCTGCTGCGACTGGCATCGGCCATCATCGCCGCGGGCGGCAACATCTCGATTGGTATCGGCGACTACCACTATCCCGAACTGGGACAGCCGACGAATGCGGAGTTGGTCGAACGCGTCGTGGCAATCGCGCGTGATGTCGGCCGCGAGGTGGCGACGCCGGACGAGGCCAAGGCACTGCTCGGCATTCGCTAGAGCGCGATCGTTTCGCATGGAAGCACTTTCGGCTTCCGTGCGAAGCGTGAATCGCACTCTAAACTAATGAAGTAGAGCAGGATTCACGTTTCGGCCGAGGCGCATCGTGTGAGGCGAGGTGGTTCAATCCGAAACGATCCTGCTCTAGGCACCTCCAACCGCGGCACTCTTATTGGCATCTTATTGGTAGATGTAGGTTACCAGGAATGTGCGGTCGATGGGCGTAGAGCGCGCGGGCGGGATGGGGAAGCTGGCCTGCTTGACTGCAAAAACGACGCTCTGGTCCAGATTCGCATTGCCAGCGCTGTTGACGAGTTGCACATCCTCGAGATTGCCGTTCTGCGACAGAAACAACCTGACGGTCACCCGGCCTACAGTATCGCGCAGCCCCGGCATCGTCTGTCTCAGAGCCCGAATGACTCCGCGCCCGAAATCGTCGTTCTCTCCGGAGCGCGTCACACCCGGTGGGCGAGCCATCGACGCCGAAAGCCCCCCGCCGCTAAACGGTATGTCGGGCGTTGCCAGTCGCGCCGATAGATCCAGCGGCTGTCGCGGTTTGGGTTGATCCTTCTTGGCCGCACTGCTCTCGCTCCTTTTCTTGCTTGGATCCGGCAGCGACAATAGACCCTGCGCGTCCTTCTCGATTGACCGCGCCACCTCCTTTTGCTCATCGTGAGAGTGAGGGGAAGGTTTGGCCGTGTCGGCCGTGGGCGAATCTGGTTTCGCCGCTTTTCCAGACCGTGGGGGTGAGGCCTCCGTGCGCGTTGGCACGGTGGTTTTGCTGAACACGTCTGCTTCATCGACGAGATCCACAGTAATGCCATCCAAGCTACCGTCCCGTTCACCCATGTGGCGCGGCAACGAACTGGCGACACCGAAAATCAAAATCGCGTGCAGCGCCGCGGCACACGTCAGGCCGAGCCAGAAAAACGTGCACTCTTGCCTGTTTGGTATGATGGACGAGGCTTCAATGGCCCTTTGGAGGCCGGCAGCTGTCGGCGAAGTACCGTCAACACCCATCTCGCTGCTCGGTCCGCTTTGTCGTAACCGCAATGGGAACGCCCCAGTCTTGCGGAACCCGTCGCGTCCTTCAAGCAAACGCCGCAATCATGGCCTGTCGGACTTTATACTCTCCCGGACATGGGCTCAGGTCACGCATCTTCGATGTCGCGCGGCGAGATGGCGACGCCGATAACGACAAAGATTGTTACGAGCATGGCGCGCGCCGGCCACGGAGCGCATACGTGCTACAGGAAGCCCTCGGGGGCGTCACCCAGGAGAATCTGGCCGACCGCTTCGAAATGGCTCGAGCGCGATTGGATCTGCTGGGAGAGCGTGTGCATGTCGCGGAACCGCCGCTCGAACGGATTGAGAGCGCCCGGAAAGATGGCGTCGACGCCGGCAGCCTTATAGACCCAATCGGCCACCTCTATCGCCGCGTGGATGGCGTTCGCGCAGGCGAGCCGCACGCGGCCGCGATCCTCTACCCCGATCGGCGCGATCTCGTCGGCGCGTGCGTAGATGTCGGCGAGCGTCTCGAGCAGATACGCGCGCGCCGAGCCGAGCCGGGCCTCGCAGCGCGCAACATCGGCGCGAATGGTGGGGCTGTCGGCCATCCGCCCTTGCCCGCGCGGGGTCTTGCGCGGCGCCAACTCGATGAAGGCCGACAGCATCGCCCGCGCGATGCCGATCCCGACTGCGGAAACGCCGACGGCATAGAGACCCTGCATGGTGAAGGCATAGAGGGGGCCCGGCTCCCGGCGCAGCGCCGGGTTCTCGCGCGTGCCGCTGAAGGCTTCCGGCACGAAGACCGCGTCCAAACTGTAGCTGTCGGAGCCCGTGCCGCGCATGCCGATCGTGTGCCACGTGTCGAGCAGCGTCGCCTGCTCTATAGGCATCAACAACGTGCGAATCGTCGGGCGGCCAAACCGGTTCTGGCGCAGAGTGCCATCGGCCTCACGCACCTGGGCGTGTGCGCCGATCCAGTTGGCCTGCCGGCATCCGCTGGCGAAATCCCACCGGCCGCTGATTCTGTAGCCGCCGGGTGCGGCCTCTGCCACGCATGCGTTGGGCGGCCCCCACGCAACGATGGTGCGCGGGTTCGCGAAAATCGTGCGTGCCGTTTCCGGCTCCAGGAACGGCGCGATCAGCGCCGAACTATTGGCGACAAACATGTTCCAGCCGACCGACGCGTCGCAGCGCGAGACAGCCTCGGTGGCCTTGAAATAGATGCCGGGCTCGACCTGCTCGCCGCCGACCGAGCGCGGGAGCAGCAGTCGGAACAGGCGGGCGTTGTGCAAGGCCGTCAGCAGCGGCACGCTTATGCGGCGCGTGCGTTCGATCTCCTCGCCCGCAGCCGCGATGCACTCGCCGAGCGAGATCGCACGTTGGATCGGACTGTCGTTGCTCGGCTTCGGCATGTCGGTCGCTCGCGTCCCACCCGTAACGGCAATCGCTGCGTCGAGGCTGGTCTACAGCGTCTCGTGCGTGTCCGCGCCGAACGGGTCTCTCAGGCCAAGCCGCTCCAGCCTCGGCATCACCTCCTGAACGAAGTACGGGATTTCCTTCAGGTAGTCGAGGAAGGCGATCGACGTCCCGGCCAATCCGGCGGCGCTCATGCGGGCCATTTCCGCGGCGACATCGTCCGGGGTGCCGACGAAGGGATAGGTGCCGGGGTAGGCGCCGAAGAACGACTTGCCGCTCGCGCGCGTGAAGCGGTTCTGCAGGGGCCGGGCGACAGGGGCGGCGCTGGGGCCCGTCGTGGTGCCGCGATGGCGGCGGTAGTAGGCCTGGCCCTCGGCGTCGGCGAAGTCCTCGGCGAAGTAGTGGAAGAAGTCCTCGGCCTCCTGCCGGCTCGGGCGGCAGACCACGTGGCCCATGGCGTAGACGGGTAAGGCGCGATGGTAGCGGGCGGTGTGCTCGGCCACGTTGGAGAGCATGGCGGGCACCTGATCCAGCTCCGAAATAGTCGTGAAGAGGGCGTCAGCGGCCTGGGCGGCGAAGTCGCGGCCCTTGGGCGAGAAGCCTGCGGACATTACGAGCGGGCGCGGGCGCTGGATAGACACCGGATTGGTCTCCAGGCGCTTCAGCTTGAAGAACTGTCCGTCCCAATCGAACTCAGGCCCGCCCTCCAGCATCTTCGACCAGACCTGCCACCACTCGAGGCCGTGCTCGTAGCGCTGGTCCTGGTCGATGGTCACGCCGTGCAGGTCGAATTCCTCCTGGTTCCAGCCGCACACGATGTTGAGCCCGGCGCGGCCGTGCGTGATGTGGTCGATGGTGGCGATGGCCTTGGCGGCGAAGGCCGGCGTGATCAGTGGCACGTGGATGGTGGAGAAGACGCAGATTTGCTTCGTCAGCGCGCCGATGGCGGCGCTGTGCGTCATGGTCTCGAACGAGCGGCCGTAGATGTTGGCCTTGCCCTGGTAGCCGCGCCACTTGGCGACAGGCAGGATGAACTCCATGCCGGCGTCATCGGCGATGCGGCACATGGCGACGATGTCGTCCCAGTTCGCCGGCCAGCGATCCGGAGCGAGGCTCATGGTGAGGCCGCCGTCGCAGTTGGCGCTGAACACGCCGAGCTTGAAACGGTTGGGTCCGCGCATGGGGTTCGTGTGCGGGACGGCGGTCATCGTGCACCCATCGTCGCCGGCTTTTCTTCTTCTGCACGTCTCGCGAACGCGATCACTGCCTCGGCGGCTCAGTCGTCAGGTTTTGGGGGCGTGGCGAAGCTCAGCGCAGTACCTCTGAGCTTTCGAGTGCAAGGAGAAAAAAGCTGACGTTCGGGCGTCGTTACGCCCAGACCCGCAGGCGTGTCCTGCTCCACGCTTCCTCCGATGTCTTCGTTCTTACTTGTTCTAAAGGGAAAGATGGCAAGCTGTATTTGTCCGGTCAAGTGCAATGCAGGACCCGGGGCAAGCGAACGGGGACCACCAGCCACTCGTCAGGCACGTCGACACCGTTTGTGTCGAAGGTTAGGGCACAGATGGGCTGCAGCGTATGCGATCTTGCGGGTGACGAACGGGAAGGAATGTTGCCCGGCATTGCGGGCGCCAAATCGCGCTAATTGTGGGTTATCAATTGCTCGACGAAATGCTAAGTGCCTGATCCTTCGGAACGGATGGGTGGCCGAGTGGTTTAAGGCACCGGTCTTGAAAACCGGCGTGGGTTCACGCCCACCGGGGGTTCGAATCCCTCCCCATCCGCCACCTTCATTGCTGTTAGCGTCTGCCCATGTCGAGCGACGCGCAAGATATCCCCAATAACGCCGCCTTTCGGTGATGTGAGTGTCTGTACTCGTCCGCCAATGTCGACTAACAGCGGACGATTCAACATGGGCAAGAACATGGGCAAGAGGTCGCGATGGCGCGTCACATGCACAAGCTAACTGCCATCAAAGTCGCGGCGGCTAGAAAGCCCGGCTACCTGTCTGACGGCGGCAATCTTTACCTGCGCATCGCATCCGGCGGCAGCAAGAGCTGGGCATTCAGGTATGTGATCGCTGGGAGAGCGCGTGATGCAGGGCTTGGCCCTTATCCAGTCGTAAGTTTGAATGCGGCACGCACGGAGGCCGAGAAATTTCGCCAGCTCGTTGCCGGCGGCGTTGACCCAATCGAGGTAAGGCGGAACGAGCGACAAACGGCTGTCGTCGCTTCCGCCAAGTCTGTCACCTTTGAGGCGTGCGCCCGCGCCTTCGTTGCCAGTCGCGAGGCTGGCTGGCGCAACAGCAAGCATCGGGCTCAATGGCACAGCACTCTCAAAACCTACGTGTATCCCATTGCGGGGGCGCTGCCCGTCCAGAATATCGATACCAACGTCATTTTGTCGGTGTTGCAGCCTCTTTGGGCCTCCAAACCGGAAACGGCAAGCCGCGTGCGAGGCCGCATCGAAGCCGTTTTGAACTCGGCAACAGCGCGGGGTTATCGGGACGGTGCATGCCCCGCCAGATGGCGCGGACACCTCGACCAAATTTTGCCAGCTAAAAGCAAGGTGCGTCGCGTCAAGCATCACGCAAGCTTACCCTATGCCGAACTCCCGGAGTTTATGGCCAAGCTGCGCAAGAGCGAAGGCATAAGCGCACGCGCGCTCGAGTTTACGATATTGGCGGCGGCGCGGACGGGCGAGGCGCTGGGCGCGACGTTCGACGAGTGCGATCTCGACGCCAAGCTTTGGACCGTGCCGGCGGAGCGCATGAAGGGTGGAAGGGGGCACCGGGTTGCCCTGTGTTCCCGCGCTGTCGCCATCGTCATGGACATGGCCGAGATGCGGGTCAGCGAGTTCATCTTTCCCGGCATGAAGCCGGGCCGGCCGCTCAGCAACATGGCGTTGCTTATGCTTTTGCGCGACCTGCGTCCCGGCATCACAACACATGGTTTCCGGAGCGCCTTCAAAGATTGGTGCACCGAGCGCACCAACTTCCCCGATCACGTGTCGGAGGCGGCGCTGGCACACGTCAGCAGCGACAGGGTGCGTGCGGCATACGCGCGCTCTGATCTTGTCGAGCTGCGCCGGCAATTGATGGAGGAATGGGGACGCTTCTGTGGGAAGGAACCAGCCGCAGTGCTGCGGCTGGACCGTCGACAAGCATGACGACATGGCACAGCCAGTCGCCATGTCACCTGGAGAGTCTGATGCCGAGGCTTCCCACACGAGAAGAAGCGAAAGCCATGGAGGAACATCGCCTGGCGGAAGTCTGGAGCGACATCGGCACGGCAGAAGATGCCGAGACCTTTTTCATCGATCTAGGCACCATCATCAATGCTGAGCTGAGCCTGCGTTCGCGCTTTCGCATCGCCGAAGCAATGCTCGCTTACTCCACCGACATCAGGGCCATGCTAGACGCAGAAAACATCATGGAGGCGCAGCGGCTCGTCAACGGTCTGCGCCGAGAGTCCTCTGACTTGCAGAGGACCCTGGCAAGGTTCGAGCGTGAGTGGGCAGGCGCTGCGGACGCCGTTCGGCCGAAAATTCGGCTCCAGGCTGCACGAGAGTGCGGCGCAATCATTCAGAACGCGCGCCAACACCGCGACCAGTTCGAGAGCATATCCCGCGGTTCGACCGGCGTTCCCAGCAAGCGTCTCGCAGAAGTTGGCAATGCCGTGTGGGAGGCAATGTGGAAGATCGTACCGCCGTTTCGATTTGCGGATTGCCGAGGGGCGCTTGCTGACCTCAATACCGTGTCGGAGCGCTGGACCGACATCATCGGCTCGCAAAAGGGACGCGCTCCCCGGAGCAAGGCCTTGTCGGACATGATCGAACGCCTTGCTGAAACCTTCGAAGCCGCCAGCGGGCGGTCGGCGTCCGGCCCGAGGACGCGCTTCCAGGCATTCGTCAAGCGAATTGTCCGTGCGCTACCCGGCAACATTTACAATGCCGGTACGGAGGCCGCGCTATCCAAGCGCATCCGACGGATGTTAGCGGACCGTTGATCAGACTGCAGAATGTTGCCGTTGCTTGTCGCCTAGACCGTGCTCCAAGGAATCCATATTCACTCCCCGACGCAGATCGCCAATCCTGGAGCGCTGAAATGGACAGATCGACAAGGGACCCTGATAAACCTCGGCTCGCGTGGAGCATCGCCGAGTTCGCCAAAGCGAGCGATACGTGCCGCGACGGTGTCTATCAGGCTATCCGTGACAACAAGTTGGTTGCGCGCCGTGTGGGAAAGCGCCGAACCATAATCACGGATGACGAGGCGCGCCGCTATCTCAACGAGTTGCCCAAAGTCGTGCTCCAGCCGCGAGATAAAAGCGCAGTTTAGAGACACGTGAGGCTGCCCGGTATCAGCGGACAGCCTCGTAAACGTGACGGACGGCTCAACTAATCGTCGGCATCACCACCTTTGACGCGCCATGCCCAAACCCGGATGCCTCGGTGGCGGCGTGGGGCCCTTTCGCTTGGTAAGGGCCGCAGTCATCGATGGCGATTTCATCCAAAACGAGAGACAAGATCATGACTATCAATACCTTAGAGACGCCTTCTGGTCAAGAAGACGCGGAGCCAACGCGGGCAGATGACGCGCGGTCTGCGAGACCGACATATCGGTTCACAGGACAGCCCCCAAATGCACTGTCCGGCCTGCTGGCATCGCCGAGATGGGTTGGATGGGACTACCATCTAAGGGATGGCCGCTGGACCAAACCGCCGCTGAACCCGCGCAACGGGGGACTGGCGAAGGTCAACGAGCCGCACACGTGGGGCACCTTTGACGATGCCGTCGCGAGAATGGAGAAAAGCGGCAACGCCGGTGTAGGTCTGGTCTTGACCGATGACATCGACATTACGGGCATTGATCTCGATGACTGCATCAACGACTCGGGCAGCCTCTCCGACCTTGCCGCCGAAATCGTTGCACTTGGCGAGACGTACGCAGAGATCTCCCCGAGCGGCGAGGGCATTCGCCTTTTTGCTCAGGGTGTAGTGGATCGCGCAGTCAAGGATGATGCACTGGGCATTGAGGTCTATAGCCGGGGCCGGTTTTTGACTGTGACCGGAAATCACATTCCCGACACGCCGGACGAGATCAGAGCGGCGCCCCGCACGCTCGCCCTGCTGAGGGCTGCCGTTGAGGCGAACCGCTGCGCGGAAACGCAGCCGAACGCAAACGGTCATCATCATGCAGGTGCTGGCGATTTCTTTGGCAACATCAATTCGGTCGCCTTGGGTCGCCTGGATGAATGGGTGCCGATGCTGCATCCAACGGCAAAAAAGCAGCCGAACGGAGCGTGGCGCGTCACGTCTCAAGAGCTTGGGCGTCGTCTTGAAGAAGATCTGTCGTACCACCCGCAAGGTATTCGCGACCACGGCGAGGAGCATGGGCTGTCGCCCATCGATGCCGTGCAGCGGTACGGAGATGCGGCGGATGCCAAAGCCGCTGCCATGTGGCTGTGCCAAGTTTTGGGCATCGAGCCGTCAAGGCTGGGGTGGAAGGGCACCCCGACGAATGTCGCCCCCCACTCGCAAAGTGCCTCACCAAAGAAGGCGACACCAGACCCGCACGCTGATCCAGCTCACTGGCACGTGGACCCGTGGCCAGATGAGATCTCGGGTGCCAGGGTGCTTGACGGTATTTGCGAAGTCCTCCGGCGCTACATGGTGTTGCGCGAGCATGCAGCGGAGGCCATCTCGCTTTGGGTCCTGCACGCGTGGACCATCGAAGCCTATGAGATTTCGCCGATCCTTATTATCGTTAGCCCAACCAAGCAGTGCGGCAAGTCGACACTGATGACGCTCATCTACTGGATCACCCCACGCTCGGAGCTGGTCTCGAATGTAACGGCGTCACCAATTTTCCGTCTGATTGAGGATGCCCGACCGGACGTGCCCACCTTTCTTCTCGACGAGGGCGACAGCTACCTCAAGCCAGACAAAGAAGATCTGCGCGGAATCCTCAACAGCGGGTGGATGCGGGCCGGAGCGCGCGTGCTAAGGACCGAAGGCGACGGCAATCAAAGGCGGGCGCGACGCTTCTCGACCTGGGCACCAAAAGTCATCGCGACGATCAAGACCGTTGCAGATACGTTGATGGATCGCGCCGTGGTCATCATGCTCAGCCGGAAGGCGAAAGGCGAGAAGGCCGAGCGATTTCGCATGCGCGATACGCCCGAATTCGCGGCACTGAGGCAGCAGGCGAGCCGCTGGGCCAATGACAATGTCGTCGCATTGCGGGATGCCGATCCTGACGTTCCGTTCGCCCTCCACAACCGAGCAGCCGATAACTGGCGTGCGTTGATCGCTGTTGCTGATGCTGCGGGCGGTGACTGGCCCGAGCGAGCCCGTGCTGCGGCAGTCGCTCTGACCGGCGCCAAGGGGGACGACGACAGGGGTGTATTGCTTTTGCGTGACATTCGCCGCGTATTCGAAGATGGCGGCCAAGGGTGGCTTGGCGCCGAAGTGCTCGTCAACGCGCTCGTCGCGCTACCTGAAACGCCTTGGGCGGAATGGCGGCGAGGCGAAAAGCCCATCACGTCCCGTGGCGTGGCCACGATCCTCGCAGATTTCGGCATCAAATCAGATGACGATCACCGCCCGCGACGGTACTGGCGCGAGGATTTTGAGGCAGCCTGGGCGGCCTATCTGGCCATAGACGCAGATCCAAGTGGTGGAAGTGGCTAAGCCTTTCATACGGCGAAAGAAATATCCAATTCTATGTGGTGAACGACTTCAGTGCCTCTCCGCTTGGCGATTTAAGAATAACAAGGTGCGTCAGCGTGTTAACCGCTTGTACCGTTTGGGTTGCGGGTGACGGCGACGCTCTCTTAGGGGGCTTCTCTCGTTAACGTGTGCGAGAGCATTGTCCGCCCTCGCCCGTCTGCTCAGGTGACGCAGTTGCCGGCGACAACGGTGAGCCTAACTCTGCCGGCACACACATCATCGTCATGACTATCGTCGGCGTCATCACTGACCACCTCAACACCACCATGGTCCAGACTGTCTTGATTACGGTGATAGTGATGATGATGATGATGAGGCCGCCGCATGACGTGGCCAACAGGACGGCGGGCCATCGGTCTAAATGCTTTCACCCTAAACTGATCGGTTCTAAGACTAACAGATGTGGTGGGCGCAAGAGGGATACATGCGCTTCTGGGTCATCGCTGCTTCCATCGCATTCATGGTTTGCGTTGTCAGCGGTCCGGCGGCGGCGCGGTATGATCGTAAAGAACGGCCCATAGGATCAGGGTGGCATCTAGCCGAACTGGCGTTCGATGGAGAACCTGCGGGCTGTGAGGTCAACAAGTTCGTTATGCCCCGGACGCTTTTCACGGTGGCACGGCTAGTGAGCGGAGCCTGGGCTATCAGCCTCAACCGAATTGGCGGTCTCCGCTCTGATGGAAGAGCCACAGCTCGCGATCCGATTTCGCTTTTGGTGCAGGGTCAAACGGTTTACTCCGGACATCTGAAATCGAGGTCTAAAGATGCGGGTGATCTTGAGCCGCTCCTGACGTACGCAATGATCCTTAGAATTGCTGGGTCTGACACCCTTCAGCTCATTTGGGATGGGCGTGCTGTTGAGTACGACATTCGCGGGTTTCGAGCTGCGGCACTTCGGGTGATTGAATGCGAAATGCGCGTCGCGCCTCCAGCTACCACCAAACGTGAAAGCACTCCTTCGCCACCAAGAAACGACGCTCGCGGCTCATCGGGCACCGGATTTTTTGTAACCGCGACCGGGACCGTACTGACAAACGAGCATGTCGTTCACGGATGCTCGGCACTAACGGTTGACCGACAGAAAACGTCGGTGAGCGCCGTCCTTGTAGCCGCAGACAAGAGCCTCGATCTGGCCATCTTAACTACGAGCCTTCTGCCGCCTCGCGTACTTGCGTTCCGCAATGAGGTGCGCGTAGGCGAGGGTGTTGCTACGTACGGATTTCCGCTGCCAGATCATCTTGCATCGAGCGGTAATTTCACACAGGGCTACGTGACCGCTTTGGCGGGACCTAGAGACCATCCGCGCTTCCTCCAGATGACGACACCGGTTCAACCTGGAAATAGTGGCGGGCCACTGCTCGACATGAGCGCCAACATTGTCGGCGTGGTGACTGGCAAGTTGGATGCAATTGCCATTGCTCATCGGCACGGCGATATCCCGCAAAATACGAACTTTTCAATCAAGGCGAGCATTGCGTACGAGTTCTTGGCCAAGCATGGCGTCCACCCTTCTCTCGGTAGCCTATCTTCCACGGCGATGGCCCCACCGGATCTCGCCGAGGTGGCCCAGGACGCGTCAGTAATGGTTCGGTGTGCGCGTGTTGTGAAAGAAGAAGTCCGGGAAGAGGCGAAAAGTCCGCCGCAGGTCTCAGAAGATCAGTCAAAGGACCGCCCGCCCGTCCCTGCGCGGCAACGATCACGACCTATAACGGTTTCGCAGTGTACCGAACTCGTAATGAAGAAGTACGTGTACATTTACGCCAAGACCGAGCGAGAAATAAAGATCGGCCAGTGCATGGCTACGAGCGGCACGAACTACTGAACTTGCACACTGGGAATGGCAAGTTCTCTGTGGTTCTAACAAACGGCTCGGGGCGCCATAAGCTGTTTGGTCGCCAATCCGACACCTCCCACTGAGGTGGTCCCGTTTGTTCGGACAGACATTCCGCTTGGGTAAGTGGATCGTCTGCCGGGGTTAGGCCGCCAAGCGGATCGGCGGCATGCTCTGGTGTCCGAAGTACGCCGCGTCGGGCGTGCG